>CAZFPA010000001.1:0-119828 GCA_964520975.1 uncultured Selenomonadaceae bacterium
CGGTTTCCTTCATGAGCTCATGCTGCTGATAAATGCTGTAGAACAGCGTCGAGGTGAAGGCATCAAAGCCATGCTCTGCCGCGAATTTCGCGGTCTGTTCCAAACGCCAGGTATAGCACATGCGGCAGCGGCCATTCGGTTCCGCTTCCGCCGGCAGAGCCTTTTGCAGGAATTCCCGCAGCTGATAATTCTCATCCGTATGGATTTCCATATTGCTTTTAGCGGCAAACTCCCTGGCGGTCTCCAGACGATGCTCCCATTCCTTATAGGGATGAATATTCGGGTTGAAAAAATAGCCTGTCGGCTCTATGCCCTCTTCCCGTAAACGCTTGACGGGATAGCAGGAGCAGGGGCCGCAGCACATATGCAGTAACAATTTCATAATACGATTCCTCACTCAGTCCATGGGATAGGGTATATTCATGTGCGCATACCCGGCCCGCGTAACGATTCGGCCGCGCGGCGTACGGTTGATGAAACCCAGCTGCAGCAAATACGGCTCATAGACATCTTCGATGGTATCCGTTTCCTCACTGATGGAAGCTGCCAGGGTATCCAGTCCGACCGGACCGCCGGCAAATTTCCGTATCATGGCATCCAGCATACGCCGATCGGTATGATCTAGTCCGGCCTTGTCCACCTCAAGCATCTTCAATGCCTTGTCAGCCAGTACATCTGTGACAATGCCATCGCCCTCGATCTGTGCAAAATCCCGCACGCGCTTCAGCAGCCGATTTGCCACGCGAGGGGTCCCACGCGAACGGCGGGCAATTTCCATCGCTCCGCGCTCCTCGATGGGAATTTCCAAAATCTCAGCCGCCCGCTTGATGATATGCACCAAAGCCTCCGGCTCGTAGTACTCCAGCCGGGAAATCACCCCGAAACGATCCCGCAAGGGCGCCGCCAGGGCTCCGGCCTTCGTTGTTGCTCCAATCAGTGTAAAAGGAGCAATGTCCAATCGTATCGACCGGGCACTCGGCCCCTTTCCGATGATGATATCCAAGGCGAAATCCTCCATCGCCGAATAGAGGACCTCCTCGACACTGCGCGAAAGGCGGTGAATTTCATCAATAAAAAGAACATCCCGCTCGCCAAGATTGGTGAGCAGTGCAGCCAGATCCCCGGAGCGCTCGATAGCCGGTCCGGAGGTTACGCGAAAATTCACGCCCAGTTCGTTGGCAATAATAGCGGCCAGCGTCGTCTTGCCCAATCCCGGCGGCCCATAGAGCAGCACATGATCCAGAGCCTCACCGCGTGACAGTGCCGCTTTGACAAAAATCGACAGGTTTTCCTTTACCTTATCCTGTCCAATATACTCATTGAGCTTGCGCGGCCGCAGACTGTACTGCCAGGCATCCGCCTGCTGCTCGTCCATAGCCACGATACGGCCCTCTGTATCCTCCACTGCTTAATTCCTCCCCGCAAATTCTTTCAGGGCAAACTTGATGACAGCCTCTACTGTCTTGAGCTTTGCCGCCTTTTTGAGCACCGGTGCGATCTCTGCCTGCGTATAGCCCAGCGAAAGCAGTGCAGCCGATGCCTCTGACAGAATATCGTCGCCCACTGGCTCCTGGAGCCCCTCGAGATCAAGCGCTTCCTCGGTCCCACCGGCAAACGAAACCTTGTCCTTGAGCTCCAGTATGAGCCGCTCCGCCGATTTCTTGCCAATCCCCGGCAGTTTCGTGAGCACAGAAGCCTGTTTCTGCTGGATGGCCCGGCAGAGGCTCTCCACAGTAATCGCCGACAAAATGCCCAGCGCTACCTTAGGCCCCACGCCGGAAACAGAAATGAGCAGCTGGAACAGATCATATTCCTGCTGACTGTAAAAGCCGTAGAGCAGCATTGCATCCTCCCGCACACTCAGATGGGTGAACAGCATTGCCTCTTCGCCCAAGCGCAGGTGATTGCGGGTCGAACCGGCCACAAAAACCCGATAGCCCACTCCCTGCACATCCAGCAGGCAGTAGTCGGTCAAAAGATGCGTCACTTTACCGCGCAGATAACCAATCATCCCGAATCTCCTCTTTACAATTTATTTCGCCAGGCCAGGCTGTTCATGCAATGCGTCGTACAGATCGCAATCGCCAGTGCATCCGCTACATCATCCGGATGCGGCGGCTTTGGCAGATGCAGAATCTTCGTAACCATGTAGATGACCTGATCCTTGGTGGCCTTACCATAGCCTGTCACAGCCTGTTTAACCTGCAGCGGCGTGCGTTCCACCAGCTCCAGACCGTTCTTGGCCGCTGTCAGCAGCACAATGCCGCGTGCCTGCCCTACCGGAATCGCCGTTGTCACATTGCGGTTAAAAAACAGCTGCTCCACCCCCATGACATCCGGGTGATATTCCTTGATAAGTGCATCCAGCCCATCGTAAAGCTTCATGAGCCGATCTTCCATACGGGCTTTGGGACTCGTCGTGACCGCACCATATTCATGTGCGATCAGACGGCTTCCCTGGGATTCTACGAAACCATAGCCGCAGATTGCCGTTCCCGGATCTATTCCTAATGCCAGCATTCAATCTTCTCCAAACAAGAAAGGCTGCTGCGCAAAAAGCTCCCCTGCCGGGACGGCTTAGCGCAACAGCCTGCTCTACTATTTTTACTCTTCCTCGTCTACCTCATAGTTGCTGTAGACATTCTGCACATCATCGTGCTCCTCGAGTGCGTCGACGAGATTCATCATCTTTTCCGCGTCCTTACCCTCGAGCTTCACCGTTGTATCCGGCACCATCGTGACTTCAGCCGAAGCCGTCTCGATGCCCTTTTCCGCCAAAGCATTCGCAATGGCATCATAGTCAGCCGGTGCACCAGTGATTTCAAAGGAATCTTCCTCTGCCTTGAAATCTTCAGCCCCTGCCTCTAACGAAAGCTCCATGAGTGCATCTTCATCATCATAGACTTCCTTGTCGACCAGGAAAACTGACTTCTGTTTGAACATCCAGCCTACGCAGCCGGTCTCCCCCATATTGCCGCCATGCTTGGAAAACAGGTGGCGTACATCTGCAGCCGTACGGTTGCGGTTGTCCGTCAGAATATCGAGCATGATTGCCGAGCCGCCCGGGCCATAGCCCTCATAAACAAGCTCCTCATAATTACTGCCATCCGAAGCTCCCAGGCCCTTTTGAATAGCACGCTGGATATTGTCCTTCGGAATATTGTTGGCCTTGGCCTTGGAAAGGGCCAGCTTCAGACGCATGTTGCCAACAGGGTCGCCGCCGCCCATGCGAACCGCGATGGTGATCTCGCGACCTATCTTTGTAGTGACCTTGCCGCGAATTGCATCATTCGCGCCTTTTTTTCTCTTGATGTTTGCCCATTTGGAATGTCCTGACATGAACGAACCGCTCCTTCTTGTAATTCGGAATAAGATTTCCCCTGCCCATTTTGTGGCAGGCATAATCAAAAATGACAGGCGGTGAGCTGATATCCCCCACCTTGTTGAAACGTCAAATGGCAGGCTTTTCTTCGAAAAACCCTTGAACAATAACGTTATAAAAAACTAACTTTTATATTTTATCACACTTTACCGTTTTTCGCAAAATCACGCTTTTACGAGACGATAATACTTTTTCTTGCCTTTTTTGACCAGGGCGGCACCGTCCTGGAAGCTTTCCGCCGAGAGCACCATATCGACATCGCTGACCTTCACGTCATTGAGGGTCAGACCATTCTGCTGGATCAGCCGGCGACCTTCGCTCTTCGAAGCAAAAACGCCCTGCTGCGTAAGCACGTCAAGCAGTTTGCTTCCCACAGCATCTGCTGAAAGCTCAATCGTCGGAATATCTGCGCTCACACCCTGACCACCGAACATTGCCTCAGCCGCAGCCTTAGCTTTATCCGCCTCCGCCTCGCCATGAACGAGCTTCGTAACCTCATAAGCCAGGATTTTCTTGGCCTCGTTGATCTGCTGGTCCTTGAAGGAACCCAGGCGTCTGACCTCTTCCATCGGCAGGAAAGTGAGCAGTGCCAGGCATTTCTCCACATCTGCATCATCGACATTGCGCCAGTACTGATAGAACTCATACGGCGATGTCTTTTCCGGGTCCAGCCACAGCGCGCCGCCAGCCGTCTTGCCCATTTTCTTGCCATCACTTTTCGTGAGCAGTGTAAAGGTCAGACCGTAGACCGGCTTAGCTTCCTTGCGGCGCACGAGCTCAACGCCCGCAATGATGTTCGACCACTGATCGTCGCCGCCCATCTCAAGCTTACAACCATAACGATGGTTGAGCTCCATGAAATCATACGCCTGCATGATCATGTAATTGAATTCCAGGAAGGTCAGTCCCTTTTCCATGCGCTGCTTGTAGCACTCTGCCGTAAGCATGCGATTGACCGAGAAATGCGGCCCGACATCCCGCAGCAGTTCAATGTAATTCAAAGCCCGCAGCCAGTCGCCATTATTGACCATCAGCGCCCGGCCCTCATTGAAATCAATAAAGCGCTGCATCTGTTTCTTGAAGCAGTTGCAGTTATGCTCGATCATTTCATCGGTAAGCATCTTGCGCATATCGCTCCGTCCCGAAGGATCCCCTACCGTACCGGTGCCGCCACCGACAAGGCAGATAGGCCGGTGACCGGCCCGCTGCATGTGCGCCATGGCCATAAGGCCGAGGAAATGTCCGACATGAAGGCTGTCCGCGGTGGGATCAAAGCCGATATAAAAAGTAACCTTTTCATTTTCCAGCAGGGAGCGCACCTCTTCTTCATTGGTGCACTGCTGGATAAATCCACGTTCCTTTAAAGTATCAAATACGTTTGCCAAAAAATCCTCTCCATTTCAAGTCATGATATATATACTGTTAATTCTTGCCTTTTGAAACCCCGCCGCCCGGTTCTGGTGCTGACGGAGCCGGTGCTGCCGGCTGGGCTGGCTGCTGCTTATCGGCCGCCTGTTTATCAGCAGCTTTCTGCTTGGTCTCCTGCCCGGCCTTCTTGGCATCAGCCTTCTTATCCTTATCGGACTTCTTATCGTCCTCAATCTCGTCTACAGTATCGCCCTTGACAGCCGCTGAACCATCAAAGTTCTTGGCCGGAGCCGATCCCAGTGCCTTCTGCATGAAGGCCTTCCAGATTACGGCTGGTGTCCGGCCGCCCGTCATGCCATTCATGGCGGCATTGTTGTCATTACCGATCCATACGCCTACAACGAGGTCCGGCACATAGCCAACAAACCAGGCATCGCGATAATCACTTGTCGTACCGGTCTTGCCCGCTGCCGGACGGCCAATATTAGCTGCAGCACCGGTACCATGGGCAATGACCCCCATGAGCATACTGGTGAGCTCAGCCGCACTCGTCTCATTGATGACGCTGCGTTTCTTCGGCTCAGCCTGCTCCAGCACCTTGCCGTTGCGATCCAGCACCTTCACGATAGCCACCGGATCGACATGGACGCCCTTATTGGCAAAAGTACCATAGGCACTGGTCAGTTCCAGCGGTGTGACGCCCTTGGTGAGACCACCGAGCGCGGTTGCCAGATTGCGGTCATTTTGCGGTCCATCGAGCACAAAGGTCGAGATGCCCATTTCCTGCGCATAATAGATGGGTTTATCGATACCAAGCTTCTGCGCAATCTTTACGGTCGGCACATTCAGTGATTCCTCTGCAACCTTGCGCAGACTTACCTTCCCGTTAAAGGTACGCTCATAGTTCTGCGGAGTCCAATTGCCAATCGTAATCGGACTGTCATCAATGATCGTAGACGGTGTGAATTTACTTTCGAGCGCCGCTGCGAATACGAACGGTTTGAAAGCCGACCCCGGCTGGCGCTCGGCCATCGTCGCCCGATTGAATTGATCGGAGCCCCGGCCGCCTACCATGGCCTTGATATAGCCCGTATGCGGATCGATGGCCACCAGTGCCCCCTGCGGCTGCTTGATGCCATTGCTGTCCGTCGAATAGTTCGGCAGATTCTGCATCGCAGCCTCTGCAGCATGCTGCATATCCATATCCAGCGTGGTGTAGATCTTCAGGCCTTCCTTATAGACGGCATCCGCTCCGTATTTATCGATGAGCTTCTGCGTCACATAATCAATAAAGTAAGCCGCCGGTGTAGTATCCACCTTTTTCGCCGGCTTCACAATATTGAGCTTTTCCTTCTTTGTTTTCTCCGCGGTCGAAGTATTGATATAATTATATTTCTCCATCTGATCGAGCACAGTTCCCTTACGTTCCTGCGCCGCGGCCAGATTATTGACCGGCGAATAATAATTCGGGCTCTTCGGGATACCGGCGAGCATCGCACATTCATTCAGTGTGAGATCCTCGACATTCTTGCCAAAATAGGTCTGCGCAGCGGCCTGTACACCGTACGCTCCCTGGCCGAAATAGATCTGGTTCAGATAAAGCTCCAGGATTTCCTGTTTCGTATACTGACGTTCAAGCTGCAATGCCAAAAAGACCTCCTGCACCTTGCGCTTGAGTGTACGCTCCTGTGTCAGATAGGCATTCTTGGCGAGCTGCTGTGTAATGGTCGAACCACCTTCAGAAACGCCGCGATCCGTAATATTTGCCCATACAGCACGCAGAATTCCCCGTGGGTCAACACCACTATGATCATAGAAACGCGCGTCCTCAACAGCAACGAATGCGTTCTGCAGATCCTTTGGAATCTGATTTATCTTTACGGGCACACGGTTCTCCGCCGCATGCACATTGGCGATTTCATTTCCATTGATATCATAAATCTGGGAAGATGCCGGCGGACGGATATCATCCGTGAGATTCGGCTTTGTGTTCATGCTCGCTGTCAAAAAGCCACAGCCAATACCGACAAACATGACGGCAACGACGATTGCAAAGCCAAGAAAAATCCGGCGGGCATTGCTGCGCTTCTTTGGCTCCCTTGGATGACGGCTCGCACCTGTACGTTTTTCCATGAGGACCCTCCTTCAAATATATACGCCTTATATTCTATCATAAATCTACGCTTTTCGCAGTTTTATTTTAAGTCAACGACGGTGGCGCCCGTACCGCCTTCATTCATATCAGCAAATGCCATGTGCAGCACATTGCGGTGATTTTTCAGATAGGCCTGTATTCCCTTGCGCAGTGCACCGGTTCCCTTCCCATGGATGATGAGTACCTGCGCCATGCCCGCTATGACAGCATCATCGAGGAATTTTCCGACAACGACCTCCGCCTCATCCACCATGAGACCGCGGATATCGATTTCCCGCTGAATGGAGGCTGTTTTCTGTAAAAGGTTTCCGGCCTGAGCCGCCTTCTTGGCCGGAGCCTCTTCAACATGTCCGCTCGACACGAATTTGCAGGCCGATGCCTTGAGATTCATTTTCATGCTGCCAAGCTGCACCGTGAGCTCCTTGCCCTGGATGCCGACAACAGTTCCCTTCTGATCGAGCTTCGTCACATAGATGGTATCCCCTGCGCGCAAGGTCTTGAGATCGACCGGCTTCCGATAGGCCTTCTGTGATACGATTCCCGGCCGCACATGCTCCATGGAATCCTTGAGCTGATTGCGGGCATCCTGTATGGCCTGCTGCCGCTTCTGGATTCCCTGATCATTGAACTGATCCTTGAGCTGCTTGATAACCGATTCCGACTCACGGCGCGCCCGACGTACCAGTGCTGCACTTTCGTCCTTGGCCTTGCGCAGGATCTTGGCCCGTTTCTCTGAAAGCTCCTTTTTCATAGCCTCCACCTTGGTCTCAAGCTGTGCCGCACGCTGCTGCCGCTCCAATATATCGGCATTGCGCTGCTCATACATCATCTTCTCATTTTCCAGCTCATTGAGCACATGCTCGAACTGCGCATGATCCGCCTTGATGAGCTGACGGGCCCGTAAAATCAACGATTCGGCCAGGCCTAGCCGCTGGCTGATGGCAAACGCGTTACTTGCGCCCGGGATGCCAATGAGCAGCCGGTACGTCGGCCGCAGCGTCCGGACGTCGAATTCCACGCAGGCATTTTCAATGCCCTCGCGCGTATAGGCAAAGGTTTTGAGCTCTGAATAATGTGTTGTCGCCACTACACTGGCCTTCACACTCAGCAGCTGTTCCAATATGGCCATCGCGAGAGCCGCCCCCTCTTCCGGGTCCGTTCCCGCACCAAGTTCATCCAGGAGCAGCAGATCCTCAGCCTCCACCTTTTTCAGGATAGCCACAAGATGAGTCATGTGCGCAGAAAAGGTACTGAGGCTCTGCTCAATGCTCTGCTCATCACCGATATCCGCATAGACATTCTGATACATTGCGATCTCCGAATCAGCGCCGACCGGCAAAAAGAGCCCGGACTGTGCCATGAGCACCAAAAGCCCAAGCGTCTTCATGCTTACGGTCTTACCACCTGTATTCGGTCCGGTGATGAGCAGCATGCGATTCTCCACACCCAGCTCGATATCAATAGGAACGACCTTGCCGGCCGCAATCAGCGGATGCCTTGCACTGCGGATACGCGTGCGGCCGGCATCGTTGAGCAGCGGCTCCACTGCCTGCATATCCCGCGCCAGACGCGCCTTGGCAAAGGAGAAATCCACCTGTGCCATGACCGTGCAATTGGCCAGAAGCACATCCTTATTTTTCTCAATCTGCTGCGACAAAGCCCGCAGGATGCGTTCGAGCTCCCGCTTTTCCGCCAGCAGCAGCTGCTTCACATCATTATTCAGATTGACGACCGCCATCGGCTCGATAAAGAGCGTAGAACCGCTCGCCGACTGGTCATGCACAACACCTGGGAAATACTGGCGATACTCCTGTTTGATTGGCACAACATAGCGCTCATCGCGGATTGTCACAATCGCATCCTGAAAATATTTCTGATATTCCTGCGAATGCAGCACAGAGGAAAGGTGCTCCTTGATGCGGGCCTGGGAGGTCTTGACCTCCCGACGGATGCGCCGCAGCTCGACGCTGGCATCATCACGGATAGCCCCATGCTCATCAATGGTATTTTCAATATTTCGTTCAAGCTGCCCAAGGATTTCGATTGACTGCGCCCAGCCCTTGAGTATCGGCGCCTCGATTTCCAGCTCCTTGAAAAAGCGCTTGATATTCCGCATTGCATACATCGTATTCATCACATCGGAGATCTCCGCCGCATCGAGAATGGCGCCAAGCTTTACCTTCTTGATGAGCTGACGGATATCACGAATCCCGCCCAAGGGCGGCGACGATGTCTGGTAAACCCTTGCCGCCTCAGCAGTCTGGAGCATCCGCTCCTGCACTTCCTCGAAATCGCTGCTGGGCAGAAGCGCTGCCGCCAGTTCTTTTCCGAGTACAGAGCCGGCCTCCTGCTGCAAAAGCTCAGTAATACGACCGAATTCCAGTGTCTTTAGTGCTTCCTTTTCCATATAGTACCCCTTATAATGCCATTATTCATGATTTTGCAATGAGGCGAGGATTGCGTCCCCCGCCTCGTTATTTACGCCCAGTCCCCCGGAGCAGTCTATCCTGCCGCAGGCTACAAAACCCCACGGAAATAGTGTCCCCGGGTTATATCCGGTCCTTCCAGCTTCTTGGCCAGCGCCAGCTCTTCGTCAGAAAGCTCTGCCGGCAAAGCAAGGAAGCGGCGATAATTCTTCACCGTATCCCGCAGCTCCGCTGCATCCATCGCCCGGGCCTCGATGCGTATACGGGAAATCCCCATCGCGCCGAATTTCATCGCATGCGGCAGCATGCTGAGTTTTTTTCCGTTCAGGACATGCATGTGACAGAACTGATCCATAACAAGCGGGAAATGTTCCTTTTTCCGATCCTCCAGCGCATAGCGCTGCCCTTTGGTCTGACAGGGACGACTGCAAGCCCCGGTGTCAATCCCGCCCAGGAAGCTTCCCGTTACGCAGTATTCTGAAACCATAAGTTCCAGCTGTCCGTCAGCAATACATTCCAGCGGCAGCGGGCTCTCCGCGGCCAGCCGCTCCACCTGCGCCATCGTCAACTCCGGTGAAAGCGTCGCACTCGCCGCCCCCAGGTCCTTCATTTCCGCCAGCGCCAGTGCATTATAGGCGATCAGGGAATAATCTGCATGAATGGGAATATCCGTATGTTCGCGGACCAATGCCAGCATACCTATATTATGAATATTAATCTCCGTAGGTGGAAACTCGCTGAAAGACTCCAGCAGCTGCAAAAACGCCTTCATGTGCTGCTCGCGCACGATGCGCGGCGTATTAAAGCTCACACGCCGTCCCCGTTCCATCGCAAGCTGCCATACCTCCTGGTAGTGGCGAGCCGTAAGTACCGTATGACTATAGGATTCCCCGCCAAAAAGCAGCCAGTCCGCACCGGCATCCAGTGCCGCCCGGGCCTTTTCAACCGAGTCGACAGCTACCACCAGGGCGGCTGTTTCCGAATGGCGCCGATGCAGCACAGGCAGCGGTGCCGGTGCCTGCGCCGCCAGCGGCTGGCGGGCAAACGCCTGGAGGCGCTGTGCCTCCAGTTTTTCAACGGCCTCCCGGCGCACCTCATTGATTTCACTTACAGGCACCATGACCTCGCCCTGAATATCCGCCTTGAGATGCTCCAGGGTGAATACCGTTGTTCCAAGACGGGAAAGCTGTTTCTGCAGCGTCTCCTGCTGCAACGGGCGTTTTCTGGCGACCTCACCGATAAAGCTGGTCCGGGCCTCGGCTGTATAGCCGTCCCGGTCCTTCAGCCGAAGCACCAGTGGCTCGCCAACAGCCACCCTGGCTTCAATCGACAACGGAATCCGGCGTACAGGAGCTCCCGTCGTAAAAAAACCGCGTGCCTTTTCCATGAGCCGGGCATCAAACACCTTGAATACCCGGTCATGCACCCGTACCGAACCGTCCAGCGGAAAGCTTACATCCTCCCCCGCAGCCGCAGCACTGACAGGACGCCCGGTAGCATCCTGCATATCATGGATGACCGCCGTTACACGGCCACCCACCTTTACCCAAAAATCAACCTGATCCCCATCCCGCAGACCATCGGACAAATGCAGCGTCACCCGGTGCGTGGCATAGTCTATCCGCACAACACGCCCGGCAAGAATTCCCCGGTTGTTCGGCCGCCGATCACTCATCATATTGCGTCCCGGACGATCCTTCAGATAGGCCGTGGTGAAATCCCGATTGAAAATCTGGGACAGACTCCGCCGATCCTCGGCCGACACAGCATAGCCCTCACCGGAAAGATATGAATCCACTGCCCGGCGATACGTATCCACAACGACCGCTACATACTCCGGACGCTTCATGCGGCCCTCGATCTTCAACGAGGCGACGCCGGCCTCCATAAGCTCCGGCAATATATCTATGGTATTGAGATCCCGCGGGCTCAGGAGGTATTTTCCTGCCGTGTCGGCAAGCAGATCCGCCCCCTGCCCATCCACCAGCGTATACGGAAGGCGGCAGGGCTGCGCACAGCGGCCGCGATTCCCCGAACGGCCACCTATCATGCTGCTCATCAGGCACTGTCCGGAATAGCACACACACAGCGCACCGTGGATGAACACCTCGATCTCCGCCCGGCTGTTGGCACAGATATAGCGAATATCCTTGATGGAAAGCTCACGGGAAAGCACGATCCGGGAAAAGCCTACTGCTTCCAAAGCCCGTACGCCTGCCAGATTATGCACGGTCATCTGCGTGCTCGCATGCAGCGGCAGCGCCGGCACGACTTCCCTGGCCAGCCTGGCCACGCCAAGATCCTGTACCAGCACGGCATCCGCCCCCGCCTCATACAGGAAGCGAAGATAGTCCGCCAATTTTGCCAGTTCCTGATCATCCACAATAGTATTCACTGTCACATGGACATGTACACCCCGCAAATGGGCAAAGCGGATGGCTTCCCGCAGGCCCTCCGCATCAAAATTATCCGCATAGGCCCGCGCCCCAAAGCTGGCGCCTGCCAGATAGACCGCATCCGCCCCGCTCTCTATCGCTGCCCGGAAGGCCTCCCGGCTTCCCGCCGGCGCTAATAATTCAACCAAAATAATTTCCTCCGATTCCATTAATATCAGTATTATAACGCCATTGTTCAAAATTTCGCAACGCGAAATTATGCCAATCAGCATTTCCCGCAAGGGAATAGTACAGCATCCACAAAATAACCAGGAAAATCACCTGTCTGAATTTCTGTCTGCTGCGTCATCGTCAATCGCCATAGCCACTAATGACATATCCCGGAAGGACTCTCTATGCAAGGTGCAGCCTATTGAGAAAAAGATGCAGCCGCCCCTATAAGAAAATCGCCAGCAGCCCCAGCCACTGGCGATTCAAAGTCCTATTCGGTTGCCTGTGCTTCCAGTTTTGCCTTCTTTTTATGGAAGGTATCTAAAATCTGCTGCGCATCCTTCATGCCGTTCATATTCAAAGCGGCCAGATAGCGGAAATTACTTCCTTCATAGGGCTGTATATCACCAAAAAGGGCAATCTCATAGCAATTGCGGATCACGTTGACCACGCAATTCTCAAAATGCTCGAATTTACAGGAACGACAGCTCAGAAGGATATCGGCAATCCCGTTGACCAGCCTGTCTTCATTATAAATACGCATGTCGTGCAAAGGAATGTTCTTTACCCCATCCTCCACAAAGGTAACATTGTTATTCAGGCATTTGCGGATACATTCCTGCGCATAGCCCACCAGACAGTTTTCACGCTCACAAGCACCGCATACCGTCTCCTTCAAGCATACATCCGTTACTGAATCAATGACATGCAGTGCCTGTAAATCCTTTAAGTCAGCTCCCATAAAATCACTCTTTTCCACATAAGATTATCACGAACCACTGATGCTATATACTTTTTACATTCTAATCCATATAGCCTATCCCCGTCAAATTCTTTTCGCAATCTTCTCCCGGAAATCCGCAGCCACGGCATACTGCCAGATAGCAATCCCATAAATCATACAATATATTCTATCTTCATATCGTTTTCATACAATATCTAGTTGTATATCCTTTTTTCAGCCTTTTTTGCACCTTGTCCCCTGACCGGCTTCGGCCGTATAATGGAGGATACAGACCGATAAAACCATAACGATAAATGAGGAGTGACTGTTTTGGAAAAATGGTACGAAACGGAAATCGGCAAAGGCATTCTGAAATCAAAATACTATCACCCGGATGAAAAGGAACCTCAGGAGCTCATGGACCGGGTCAGCTCCATTTTCTCCCCCAAAATCCAGCAGGCCATGCGGGACTACCTGGAGGATGGTTCTGTATGCCCGGCGGGCCGCACGCTGTATGCTGCCGGTGCCAAGGGAAAATTCAAGGGAAGCCTGAGCAACTGCTATATCCTCCCCTCCCCGGAGGACAATATTGAGGACATCTTCAAGGTCAACCGGGAAATCGCCAAGATCTTTTCCTATGGCGGCGGGGTCGGCGTAAACATAAGCCGCCTGCGCCCTAAGGACAGCCTTGTCAACAATGTAGCCCGCACCTCTACGGGCTCGATCTCCTTTCTGAAGATCTTTGATACAACAGGCGAGGTCATCAGCCAGAACGGCCGCCGGGGAGCGATGCTGGTCGGGCTGAACTGCGACCATCCGGATATCTATGAATTTCTGCACATGAAACAGAACAATGAAAAACTGGCTTCCATGAACCTCTCGATTCTTTTTAACGATGCGTTCATGAAGGCTGTCATCAACGATGAGGAATACGAGCTGAAATTCGATGTCCAGGCGACCGGTCAAAAGATCCGCACCAAAATCCGGGCCGCAGAATTCTTCGATGAATACTGCCAGACCCAGTGGGACTGGGGTGATCCAGGGGCCCTCTTCATTGATCGGCTCAACGACTACACCCTCCTGAGCGGCTACGGAGACTATCACATTGAAATCACGAACCCCTGCGGGGAATTTGGCGGCAATGCTTACAATTCCTGTAATCTCATGAGCGTCAACCTCTACAACTTCATCGATGAAAAATTCAGCGAAACTCCCCAGCTCAATACGGAAGCCTTTGCTGCAGCAGTACAGACGGCGGTGCGGGCACTCGATGAGGTGCTCGATTATGGCTACGACACACAGCCATTGGATGCCAACCGTCACTGCATCGATGACTGGCGCAGCATTGGCCTGGGCCTGTTCGGTGTAGCCGACGCACTCATCGCGATGAAACTGAAATACGGCAGCAAAAAAGCCAACGATTTCGTTGCAGCAGCAATGCGCACCATGCTCATCGAGGCAGCAGACACTTCCGCTGAACTTGCTAAGGCCAAAGGCCCCTTTGGCCGCTACGATTGGGAAAAAACGAAGAAATCCCCGATTCTGGCCCTGCTGAAGCAGGAAGCCCCGAAGGTCTATGAAAAAATCCAGCAATACGGCCTGCGCAACGGCACCCTTCTTTCCATTGCGCCGACCGGAACCATCTCCCTGCTCATGGGCGTTTTCTCGGGCGGCTGTGAACCGATCTACAAGATCAGCTACGAACGCACGACGCATAAGATGGAGGGTGAGCATAAGTCCTTCAAGGTCTACGCGCATTCCGTCCGTGATCTGCTCGATTATCACCAGCTCAGCTATGACACCAGCGATGAAGAAATCAAGAAACGCTTCCCCTGGATCATTGAAAGCCATGATGTTCCCTATCTGAACCGCGTAAAGCTCCAGGCAGCCATGCAGAAATACGTGGACAACTCCATTTCCTCTACGGTCAATCTGCGTCATGATGCGACACCAAAGGATATCAAAAACATTTACCTTGCCGCCTGGAAGGCACATTGCAAAGGCATCACCGTATTCCGTGACGGCTGCAAGCGGGGCAACATCCTCGGTGTCACGGAAAAGAAGGCCTCCATCGAATACGATACCGTCAAGCCCATGAAGCGCGACAGCATCGCCCGCCTGGATGGCTGCACGCTGGTGCGCCATACCTCCTGTGTGGATAAAATGTATATTACGATCAACAAGACCACGTCCGGGCAAATCTTTGAGGTATTCACCAATGCCTCTGGCGGCTGCGCGAGCAATATTGCTACGATTACCCGACTGACCTCGCTGGCGCTTCGCTCCGGCATCAGTGTGCGCGATATCATCAAGCAGCTTGCAGTGAGCCGCTGCTCAGCCTGCCAGGCTCTTATCCGCGATGGACGGCAGGATATCTCACTCTCCTGTGGGAATGCAATTGCCTCGGCCCTCATCGAGATCTACAACGAAACCAAGAAAAAGGACGAGGAAAAATATACCGCCAGCAGCGAGGACATGTCCATCAACCGGCAATGCCCGGAATGTGAACATTTCTCTCTGAAACCGGAAGGAAATTGTGTGACCTGCACCTATTGCGGCTGGTCAAAATGTGAATAAATTTCGCCCTACGTAAAAATTGCCGCCGCACATGATTGTGCCGCGGCAATTTTTATATGGTTTTTATATGGCGGCTCTGTTCAGCCACATTCCTTAAAACTGGAAATGCTGCAGGGCAAGCTGCTGTTCCTGCGCCAGTTTTGCCAGGGCATCGCTGGCAGCGGCAATCTCCTGCGCCGATGCGGACTGCTCCTCCGTAGCCGCTGAAACGGACTGCATTTCTGAGGCCACCTGTCCACTGTACTCGCTGATTGCACCAACCTCCTGCGTAATGTGATCCGAATCTGTCGCTACCCCATTGATCTCGCCGGTAACGCTCTGGATCTGTTCGGAAACACCGCGGACCAGATCACGGATTTCCTCAAACATAGCCCGCAGGGCTTCGACGCTCTGCGCGCCTTCTACCACAGCCTGCTGCCCATCCTTCATAGCAGCGACAGCACTCGCGGTATCCTTTTGGATGCCCGTGATCAGATCATTGATCTTTTCAGCGGAAAGCTGCGATTCCCCAGCCAGCTTACGTACCTCCTCTGAAACCACGGTAAAGCCCCGGCCATGCTCGCCGGCCCGGGCGGCCTCAATAGCCGCGTTCAAAGCCAAAAGATTTGTCTGATCGGCAATCGCCGAGATGGTCTCGACAATCTCTCCAATTTCTACCGAACGTTCCCCCAGCTTATCGACCAGCTTAGCGGAGGCATTCACGGTTGTCTCGACGCTCTTCATCTGGCTCACGGAGGCATCAATGGCCTCACTGCCGGCTGCTGCCCGGGCAGCAACTGCTGCCGAATGCTCTGCGACCTGTACCGACTTCTCCCGAATGCTGCCCACGGACGTCCGCACCTTCGCCACGGAGGCATTGCTGTTCCCCACAGCCGTCTGCTGTTTCTCAACCGAGACACTCACTCCGGCAGCCGACTGGGCTACCTGCATGGAGGACTGGGCGGATTGTGTACTGTTAGCCGTCAGTTCCTCCGAGGAAGCAGCCAGCTGCTCCGCCGAGGTACTGATTTTTTTCATGAGTGCATTCAGGCTTGTCCGCATGCCCTCCATTTCGTCCGCCATAACACCGAATTCGTCGCGACGCTCCACCCGGCGCTCCTCCATGCGAAAATCACCATCCCGCATGCGTCCGCAGGCTGCGACCATCACCTGCAACGCCGTGGTGATCTCACGAATCAGCCAAAGGCCGATCAAAAGCAGCAGAACCAGCGCACCAACTGTCTTTGCCGCCATGGAGAACACCGCTTTTTTATTGTTATCTGCCATTTCAGCATTGATCTTCTCCGCGTTGTCATTGGCAATCTTCTGCAGACTGAACAGCTTGCTGCTGAGCTTTTTGAAGGCCGGTGCCGCGGCTTCGTTGTAAACCTTCCAGGCCTCCTCCTTCTTTCCGGCCACAGCCAGCCCCATGGCACCTTCCATGGATTTCTTATAGCTCTGCCAGTCCTCCTCCGCTTCCGGCATCTGCGCCCCTACTTCCGGGAGCATCACGGCCAGTTTGCGGTAATCCTGCCATTTCTGTTCATAATCTTCCATAGCGGCATCGCGGGCGCTCTTGAGCTCTGCAGCCTCCCCCGGTTCCAGCACTGCCCGGATTGTATTGACCTGCACAATGCGCATATTGTTGATTTCATCGCCCAACAGCCTCACCGCTGTGAGTTTTCGGGTATACATATTATCCAGATCTGCACCAGCGGATTGCAGAGAACTATACCCCGTATAGCCAATCATTGCCATGGCAATCCCTGCAATAACTACCAGTACTAAAATCTTATACGCTACCTTTACATCCTTAAACCTCATGTAAACCTCCCATGTCTTTCCAACAAGAGCCATCCAGCACTCGTTGCCCCTAAAAAACTAACCCATCCGAAAATAGATAAAGAAAAGAATTCATCCTATAGTTCTTTTCTCTTATTTTCTACAGTCCATAATTCTAATACAGTGGCATCGGTTCCACAAGGACTTAAAGTCCTATCTTTTGTATTTTATTATACTTTTATCCTACAAAAAGACCCTATTGGCATATCGCCAACAGGGTCTTTTGCAATACTTTGTTTTATGAATTTTCTTCTGTATCCTCTTCTACCGGCAGGAGCGTAAGCTGTTCATCGATATCCTCAGCTACCGTCTCCTGATCCGGCAAGGCCGGAAGGTCTTCGAGCCTGTTAAGACCGAAACACTGCAGGAAAGTATCCGTGGTTCCATACAGGATGGGACGTCCCAGCACAGCCTTGCGGCCCATCTCGCGCACAAGCTCCAGTTCAATGAGCTTCGCAAGCACCCGTTCGATACGCACCCCGCGGATATGCTCAATTTCCTGCTTCGTAATGGGCTGTTTGAAGGCAATGATGGATAACGTCTCCATCGCCGCTGCCGACAGCTTCTTATCCGTCGTCTGGGTCAGCTTCTCCACATAGGAAAAATACTCCGCCCGTGTAACGAGCTGATAGCCGCCGGCTACCCGGTGCAGCTGCAGACCGCTCTGCCGTTCCCGTAGAGACTGTTCCAGCGCCACAGCAAGCTCCTCAACATTATCCTCATCAATATCCAATACGGTCATGAGCTGTTCCGCTGTAACGGGATCACCGCTGGCGAACAGCACAGCTTCCAATGGACCTAATAAATTCGTCACAAACATCCGTGCTCGCCATCCCTCGTTGAAATATAGATTGCCGCAAACTGTCCGGGCTGCTGCACGAGTACAGTCTTCAGCTTGATGAGCTCCAGCAGGGCCAGGAAGGTCGTGATAAGCTCGCTGCGACTGCCGCTTACAAAGGCATCTGAAAACAGAATGCGTCCATGTGCACGCTGCAGCAGCGCCAGGAGCTCCGTAATCTTGTCCTGGATGCTGTATTCCTCTCTGGCAACCAATGCCTCTGGAAGCTTCAACTCCTCCCGCACCCGGATGACAGCACAAAAGGCCTCAACAAGTGCCGAGAGGGGCATATTCTCCGGTGGCAGGTGATGGATGGGAAGATCTGCCGGCAGGCGCGCAAAAAAACGCCCCTGCTCCCGGGCCATATCATCCAGCACCGAGCTCACGGCCTTAAACCGACGATATTCGATGATGCGGTCAATGAGTTCCTGCCGCGGATCCGCCTCAGGCTCCTCATCCGCCTCCTTGGGCGGCTTTGGCAACATCAGGCGCGATTTGATCTGCAGCAGGGTTGCCGCCATCACAATGAATTCGCTCGCGACCTCAATGTTGAACTCGCGAAACCGGTTCAGATAATCGATGTACTGCTCAGTGATAACCGCCATCGGGATATCGTAGATATCAATTTTATTTTTCTCGATCAGATGCATGAGAAGGTCCATCGGCCCTTCAAACGCATCGAGTTTTACCGTATAATCCTGCATATCAGCTCAGTGGCCGCCCGCAGTCAAACACTGCGCCTGCCCATTCCTCCTAAAATATAACGCCTATCATGAGATTGAAAATCGATAGGATGAGCCGCTGCAGTGGGACGAGAATCCCTCCCAGCACCGGTGTCATCATGAGCGCAATAAGAATAAAGAAGCTGTAGCGCTCAAGTCCGGCCAGCTTATAGCTCAGCCGCGGCGGCAGAAAGGACATCAGCACCTTTGATCCGTCGAGCGGCGGCAAGGGAATCATATTGAAAATCGCAAAATTGATATTATAGAGCACAATCAGGGAAAATACGATCTTGACTCCATAGGTCATTGCCAGACCAAGCTTTACCCAAAGCGCCATGAGCAGCACGGCAGCAAAAGCCAGAACGAGGTTTGCAGCCGGCCCGGCCAGGGCGACAAAGAGCTCCCCTTTTTTGAAATTGCGGAAGTTCATGGGATTGATCATCACTGGCTTTGCCCAGCCGAACTGTGCGACGAGCAGCATCAGCAGACCAATGGGATCAATATGCGATACCGGATTGAGCGTAAGCCGTCCTGTGGCTTTCGGCGTAAAATCCCCCATGGCAACCGCTACGCGCGCATGCGCATACTCATGTACAACCAGCGCCATGATAAGACCTGGTATCCCGGCAATGATATCGATCAAGCTAAATCCAAACATATATTTCCCCCTGTCATTCTCTGTTCACATGCTGTGCCAGCAGCAGAATCGCGGCAATTGATTTCGCATCGTAAATACGACCGTCACCGACCATCTCAACCGCTTCCTCCAGCGGCACCCGGACCGTATGGATGAACTCATCCTCATCCGGGCACTGCTCACCGGCCTGGAGCTCTTCCGCCGCGTAAATATGGATGAATTCGTTGGAAAAGCCCACCGTCGTCGCGACCTTGGTAAGCATCGTATATTTTTCGGCCGTATAGCCGGTTTCTTCCTTGAGCTCGCGCTTGGCACATTCGAGCGGGTCCTCTCCCGCACTATCAAGCTTGCCCGCCGGAATCTCAAGCGTTACAGCCTGTACAGGATAGCGGTACTGACGCACCAGTACAACCCGCCCATCCGGCAAGAGCGGAATGACCGCCGACGCGCCCGGATGGGTAATCCATTCCCGGACGGAGGTATTGCCATCGGGCAGCCGGACCGTGTCCTTGCGCACATGCAGCAGATTGCCATCGTATATATCCTCGCTGCTGATTTTTGTCTCGATTAAGTCTTCGTCCATCAAAATTTCACTCCTTAGCGTACCTGTCGCTGTTTTGCTTTCTTTAATTTCGCATTATCCAACATTTCCCGGGCATTGTCAAGTGAAGCCGCTGTCACATCGACACCGGAGGCCATGCGGGCAATCTCATTGACCTGCTCCCCGGCCGTCAGACGACGGACCTCCGTGACGGTCTGCTCCCCGCGGACCTGCTTGCTGATGTAGAGATGTACATCCGCCATACAGGCAATCTGTGGCAGATGGGTAATACAGAGCACCTGCTTATAGGCTGCCGCCTGCGCAATGCGCTCGGCGACCATCTGCGCGGTACGTCCGCCGATACCTGTATCGATTTCATCAAAGACCATGCTGGCAACCGCATCTTCCCGCGAAGCGGCCACGGTCTTGACGGCCAGGGCGATACGGCTGAGCTCGCCACCAGAAGCAACCTTCTGTACCGGTCGGAGTGTTTCTCCGACATTTGCGGAAAACAACATCGTGAGCTGATCCGCGCCATTTGCCGCCAATTCGGTCAGCGGCGTGATGTCCAGTGAAAAATGTGCGTTGGGCATCCCCAGGGCGAGCAGGTGCTCCTCGATGGCTGTCGAAAGCTTCTTCGCGGCAGCAGTCCGCATGCCTGTCAGGCGGGCCGCCGCAGCTCCGGCCTGTTCACGGGCCGCCGCAATCGCCTTTTTCAACGCGAGGATATCCTCGTCATAATTCTCAATTGCCGCAAGCTCATCCTGCACGGCCTGATGATGCTGCAATACATCAGCAATCGTTGCGCCGTACTTCTTGCGCAGCCGATATATGACATCCATACGGCTCTGCAGCTGATCGAGGCGTTGCGGCTCAAAGGCCAGGGATTCCCCATAGTCCCGCAGCTCATACGCCGCTTCCTGGAGCTGGCAGCTCGCATCCTCAACCATCTTGCAGGCTTCGTCCAGGGCCGTATCAAACCGGCTCATGGATACCAGATTCTGCTTGATCTTCGCGAGCGCCGCCAAAACCCCCAGCGGCATCTTCCCGCCACCATCCAGCAGTTCATGGGAAGACTCCACATAGCCCGCAATCTTTTCCGCATTGGTGAGCTTGCGGATTTCCTGCTCCAGTTCCTCATCCTCGTTTTCCTGAAGCTTTGCCTCACGGATCTCCTTGTCCTGCCAGCGCAGCATATCGATGCGCTGCGCATAATCCCGTGCGGCATCCTCCTTGGCCGCCAGTTCCTTTTTGAGCGCAACCCATTTTTCATATTGCTGCGTATATGCCTGCAAGCTCTCCTGGATATCACTATCAGCTCCGTCCAGCAGAGAAAATTGATTTTCCGGCCGCAGCAGCGCCAGGTTCTCATTCTGCCCATGGACATCGACCAGCAGATTGCCCAGCGACCGCAAGATTGCCAGGGTCACATGGCAGCCGTTGACCAGGATCATATTCTTGCCGCTGCGCGTGATCTGCCGCGTGACGATCAGCAGATCCTCTTCATCCGCAATCGCCTGCTCCGCGAGGAAAGCGTGCACTGCCGGCTGCCCGGCGAGCGTAAATACCGCTTCGACCCGCAGCCAGTCACAGCCTGTACGGATGAGCTCCGAGCTCATCCGCTGCCCCAGAATTGCCCCCAGGGAATCAATGAGGATGGACTTGCCGGCGCCGGTCTCACCGGTGAGTATATTTAGCCCTTTATCGAATTCAATCTGCACATGCTCAAGCAGTGCAAAATTCCATACCGTTAATGTTTTCAGCATCCGAAATTCTCCTTTGGAAAATCAGACAATCATCATTTCCAGCTTCTTTATGATTTTGGGCACAGCCTCTTTGGGCTTGATGACCACGAGGATATTGTCGTCCCCTGCTACTGTCCCGATGATTTCCGGCCATTTTGCGTAATCGAGCGTCGAGGCCACTGCATTGGCCGTCCCCGGCAGCGTCTTGATGACAATGATATTCTCACTGTGGTCAATGCCCGTCACTGAATCCTGGAACATCCGGGTCATACGGTTCTTGGAAAACACCATGCTCTTCTCCAACGGATACGCATAGCGGTAACGACCATCTCCCGAAGGCACCTTGACCAGCATGAGCTCCTTAATATCCCGGGAAACTGTGGCCTGCGTGACCTCAATATGCTGCCGGCGCAGAGCCTCCGCCAGGTCCTCCTGGGTCTCGATGGCATTGTTCTCTATAATATCCTTGATCTTTGCATGTCGTAGTGCTTTCATCTTCTCACCCTCTGACCTTTTCTACAATATACAGGAAGGGTGCCCCCTCCTCGTGGTTAACCATACGATAGCAGCCTACGGTGAAGGTACCGCACGGCAAAGCCGGCATGTATTCCGCCAGGGCCTCGCTTTCCGCCTGCCCGGCCGGATGACCCGGATAAACGACGACCACCAGCACCCCATGGAGCGCCAACTTCTCGACGGCCGCCTGCACAGCGGCCAGGGTACTCATGGCATCCGTCGTTACATGATGATCACCACCCGGCAGATAGCCCAGATTGAAAATGATGGCATCAATCGGCTCGTGAACTACCGTGCCCAGCCGCTCATGACTGTCGAGCACATATTGAATGCGATCCTTATAGGCCGCCGTCCGCTTCTCGGTCGCGGCAATCGCCCGCGGCTGTATATCAAAAGCATAAATTTTGGCCTCCTGGGGGGAATTTTCGGCCAGGAACAGGGTATCATTGCCGTTGCCTGCCGTTGCATCCACCAGTATCCGGGCCTCCGGCAGAACCCGCCGCAAGACGAGTTGTGCCATTTCAATCGCATTCGTTGCCAGCTGCATTATCCATTCCTCCAAAGCTTATTTTTCAGTGTATGGTAATAATTCTTATCATCAAATTTCACGATGCGTACCGGCGCCGATGCCCGCCGTACAATGACCTCATCGCCGGGCAGCAGGCGAAAGCTCTCCTGCCCGTCAAAGGTAAGCAGTATATCCTGATGTACGGCCGCAATATGCACATGCACTTCATCGTCCTCCGCAATGATCATCGGCCGTACATTGAAGGTATGGGGACAGATTGGCGTAATGAGAAGTGCCTGCACCTTCGGATTCACAATCGGACCGCCCGCCGAAAGAGAATAGGCCGTCGATCCCGTCGCCGTCGACACGATGACACCATCCGCCTTGTAATCGGCCACCCGGCAGCCTCCAACGCTCAGCCCCAGCTGCAGCATACGCGCGACACCGCCCTTGGTAATGACCACATCATTGATGGCATGGCCGAGGAAACGCTCCGTCTCCCCGCTGCGCACAAAACCGGAAATCATCAGCCGTTCCGCTATCTTGTATTTTCCCTGCAAAATCTTCTCGAGTTTGTTCTCGAGCTCCGAAAGCTCGATGTCGGCCAAAAAACCGAAGGTACCGATATTGATGCCGCAGGCCGGAATATTCCGCTTGTAAAGGCGGCGGCAAACGCCCAGCAGCGTGCCGTCCCCGCCAATGCTCAGCCCCATATCAAAAGGAACCGTATCGATTTCCGTTGTCCCATATTCCGGATAGCCAAAGAACAGCGCCTCATCCTGCGGCAGCAGTACCCGTATCTCCTTATCCCGGCAAAAATCCAGAATTCTTTTGAGTACGGCACTGGCATTCTCTTTATCTACGTTTGGAAAAACCGCGATTGTCAGCATTCTTATCACCCTGTCCCTCAGCGATCCAGCTCGCCATGTGCCGCGCGCACGACCTCGTCGATGCGCGCATCCGTTACCTGATCTTCCCGGCTGCTGTCCGGGGTGAGCCAGATCAGATATTCGATATTTCCCTCCGGCCCCTTCACCGGAGAAAACGTAAGTGCCAACGGCACCAGTTCCAGGCTCCGGCTGAGATCCGTAACCTTATGGATGACCTCCGCATGCACCTTGGGATCGCGCACGACCCCCTTCTTACCGACCTTTTCACGCCCGGCTTCAAACTGCGGCTTGATCAGCGCCACGATTTCACCGGCTGGCTTTAAGAGCTCCCGCACCGGCGGCAGCACCTTGTCAAGCGAAATGAACGCAACATCGATGGAGGCGAAATCCAGCAACTCGCCTATATCCGCCGGAGTCACATTGCGCACATTCGTGCGCTCCATATTCACGACCCTTGCATCCGTGCGCAGGGACCAGGCCAGCTGCCCGTAGCCCACATCAATGGCAAATACCCTGACCGCGCCATTCTGCAGCATGCAGTCCGTAAAACCGCCAGTGGAAGCACCAATATCGGCGCTCACCTTTCCCGCAAGCTGCACGCCAAATTCCTCCATGGCCTTGGCAAGCTTCAGCCCGCCCCGGCTCACATAGGGAATATTATCGCCCAGGATGCGGATGACCGCTTCCGGCTTCACCATCGTTCCCGCTTTATCTATTTTCCTATCGTCCACGAGCACCAGCCCTGCCATGATGGTAGACTTGGCCCGCTCCCGGCTCGGCGCGAGCCCGCGCTCCACCAGAAGGACATCCAATCTTTCTTTTGCCATATCATCGATTCCTATTCCAAAACTTTTTTACTTTTTCCGCAATCTGCTCCGGCTGCAGGCCGCAAAGCTCCCAAAGCTCATCGCGCGTCCCCTGCTCAATGAATTCATCCCCGATGCCGATGCGCAGAAGCGGCCGCTGGATTTCCTCGTCCGCAAAAAATTCCGCGACGGCCGAACCGAAGCCACCTGCCAGCACATTTTCTTCAATGGTCACAACTGCATCCATTTCCCCGGCCAATGACCGCAACAGCGTCGTATCCAGCGGCTTGACAAAACGCATATTGACGACAGTCGTCTCGATGCCTTCGCCCGCCAGCTCTATAGCCGCCTTTGACGCATTGTCCACCATGCTGCCTACCGCCAGCAAGGCAATGCTGC
Source organism: uncultured Selenomonadaceae bacterium (assembly GCA_964520975.1). Lineage (GTDB taxonomy): Bacteria > Bacillota > Negativicutes > Selenomonadales > Selenomonadaceae > CAZFPA01. The sequence goes on from CAZFPA010000001.1 coordinate 24,662, forward strand.
CATGATGGGTAAGCACCTCCGCCTGTCCTACGGGCAGCGGTGTAAACTCACTGTCCATCTCGACACCAAGGCCTGCACCACGCGGATAGCGGATTGCCGCCGGACCGGAAAGCTGCAGCGCCGTACAAAGCATCTGCCGCAGTTCATTCTCATCCTTTGGCGCCATCACGGTCATATTCGGAATATGCCGCAGATAGGACAGATCAAACACGCCATGGTGCGTCGGCCCATCCGCGCCAACCAGGCCGGCGCGGTCCAGACAGAAGACCACGGGCAGATTCTGCAGGCAGACGTCGTGTACCATCTGATCATAGCCGCGCTGCGCAAAGGTAGAATACAACGCGACGACCGGCCGCTTGCCCGCTGCAGCCAGGCCGGCCGCAAGGGTAACCGCATGCTCCTCCGCAATCCCCACATCAAAGAAACGCGTTGGATACTGCTCACCAAAGGCCTTGAGGCCCGTTCCGGATGGCATAGCCGCTGTAACAGCCAGGATATCCGGATTCTCAGCGGCAAGCGCCAGCAGCGCCTCGCTGAACACCTGGGTATAGGAAGGCGGCTGCTCCGCCTTTGGCGCGGCCTTACCGGTCACCGCGTTGAACGGCCCTACCCCGTGGAATTTATCCGGCTCGATTTCCGCCGGCAGATAGCCCTTGCCCTTTTTCGTGCGGACATGCACGAGGACCGGCCCTTCCAGCTGCGCCACCTGGGTGAATACCTCCTGCATCAGGCGGATATTATGCCCGTCAATGGGTCCGACATAGTTGAAACCCATTTCCTCAAAGAGACCGCCCGGCACCAGTACAGCCCGTACGCCTTCCTTGATATAGCCCGCTGTTTTGAGCACTGTATCGCCGATCTTGGGGATGCTCTTCAGCAGCCCCTCGAGATCCTTCTTGGCCCGATTGTACTGTGGCGCAACCCGGATACGTGAAAGGTATTCTGACATCGCGCCGACATTCCGGTCAATGGACATTTCATTGTCATTGAGAACGACGATGAAATTCTTGCCCATATCTCCGGCATGATTCAGGGCTTCAAAGGCTTCCCCTCCGGTCAGCGCACCGTCACCGATCACAGCCAGTACATGGTTGTGCGCACCATTCAAATCACGTGCGATTGCCATGCCCAGTGCCGCCGAAATCGAAGTACTCGCGTGTCCGGTACCAAAGGCGTCATAGGAAGATTCCGCACGCTTAGGAAAGCCGGTAATGCCGCCCTTTTGCCGCAGAGTGCCGAACTGGTCGCGGCGACCGGTCAATATCTTGTGGGCATAGGCCTGATGGCCGACATCCCATACAACTGTATCCTTGGCAGCGTCAAAAACGCTGTAGAGTGCTAACGTGAGATCTACCGTTCCAAGGCTCGGTGCCAGATGTCCGCCTGTCTGCGATACCGTCTCAATCATCAGAGCGCGAAGCTCCATTGCCAGCCTTTCCAGCTGGGGTATAGAAAGTCTCTTGAGCTGTCCGGGATTTTCTATCTGCTCTAATATTTGGCTCATGCTCATTACCCTTCTACTCATTTATTGCGCGTAAGCAGAGATTTTACCAGCTCACGCAGGAAATCGGCTTTATCGTCGAAAATCGTCAAGGCTTCCATGGCCTCTTCTACCGCCTGTCCAGCCAGCCGATGTGCCTCCTCCAGGGAAGTCAATGTCACATAGGTGGACTTATGGTTGCGTTCATCGCTGCCTACCGGCTTGCCGATATTGGCAGCATCGCCCTCAACATCCAGAATATCATCGGTGATCTGGAAAGCCAGACCGAAGCGCTCCGCATAGACCGTAAGCGCGCTGAGCTCAACCGGATGAGCCTCGGCAAGAATAGCTCCCGAACGGATGGCTGCCCGGAAAAGTGCTCCCGTTTTTCCCATGTGCATTTTCCGGAGCTGCGGCATGCTGATCCGCTGCCCTTCCGATTCCAGATCAATAGCCTGTCCGCCAACCATACCATTCGGACCGGCAGCCTGGCTCATTTCCCGCACAACCGCCAGGGCAGCTGCCGGTGAAATATCCGTCTGGCGCAGCATGACCTCAAAGGCCAGCGTCAGCAGCGCATCGCCGGCCAGCACAGCCATCCCATCGCCAAAGACCTTATGGTTTGTGAGCTTGCCGCGCCGATAATCATCATTGTCCATCGCGGGGAGATCATCATGGATCAGCGAATAGGTATGGATCATTTCAATAGCGCAGGCCATCTGCAGGTAATCCGTACCCCGGCCGCCAACCGCATCAGCCGCCGCCATCAAAAGAATGGGGCGCAAGCGTTTGCCGCCTGCCATGAGGCTGTACTTCATGGCCTCACAGAGCTTTGCATCCAAAGCCTCATCCTCCCGGAGCTCCGCCTGCAGGGCTTTCTCCACCAGCTGTACGCGTTCCTTCCATTCCTGTTTCTGCATTTCCATTACTCTCCTTCTATTTTAAGTTCCAGCTCCTGGACGGCCTCGCCCTCGTCACGGACCATGACGTCCATGGCCTTCTCTGCCCGCTCCAGGTCCTTCATACACTTCTGTGAAAGCTTCACACCTGCAGCATAGCTGTCCATAAGCTCAGCCAGGCTGAGCTCGCCGCCCTCCATCTGCTGTACGATGGTCTCGAGCTGCTCCAGATTTTCTTCAAATGAAGGCGTCTGCTTCTTCGCCATATCATTTTCCTCCCTTATCAACGGATTCTACCGATGCCAAAAAGCTGCCCTGCGCCAGCCGTACCTGTACGCGGCTGCCTGGAGAAAGGTCAGCCACCGAGCGCAATACACCGCCCTCAGGCCGCTCAACAATACCATAGCCACGCCGCAGCACCTTCAACGGGTCCATGAGCTCCAGCTTTTCGAGCTGCAGCTCCAACGCCTGCCGCCGCAATGCCAGGCTGTTCTTTGCCAATGCCTGCAGCCGTTCAACTGCAGTATCGAGACGCTGCCGTCTCGCTGCCAGAAGCTGCTGCGGCTGCCGCAGCACGCCACGTTCCTGCAGCGTCTGCAGCCGGCTGCGCTTAGCCTGCAGCAACCGCTCCGCAGAGCCCTGCAGACGGGCAGTAAGTGCCCGGACATAGCGGGCCAGTTCAGCGGTATCCGGCACGATGAGCTCCGCGGCCTGCGAAGGCGTAGCCGCCCGCACATCACTGGCAAAATCGACTAAGGTATAATCCGTTTCATGGCCAACGGCAGAAACTACCGGTATTTTAGACTCATAGACCGCCCGCACGACCGGTTCCTCATTGAAGGACCAAAGATCCTCTGCCGAGCCGCCGCCGCGCCCTACGATGAGCACATCAACCGGATACCGCTCGTTAAAGAACCGCACCCCGGCGGCCACCTGCTGTGCCGAGACATCCCCCTGTACCTGTACCGGATAGAGCACAAGGCGCACCGAAGGATTCCGCCGCTTGGCTACGTGATGGATATCACGCAGCACCGCCCCGGACAGGGAAGTCACTACTCCGATTGTATGCGGGAATTTCGGCAGCGGCTGCTTATGCTCCGGCGCAAAAAGACCCTCGGCCGTCAGCCTTTCCTTCAACTGCTCAAAAGCCAGTGCCAGTTCCCCCGCCCCTTCCGGCATCATGCGGTCCGCATAGAGCTGATAGGCACCATCGCGCTCATAGACGGAAATCGTCCCTGTCACCACGACCTGCAGCCCATTGACGGGCTGAAAACGCAGCGCCTGCGCCCGGCTCCGGAACATCACGCCCTTGAGACTGGCTCCCGCGTCCTTCAACGTAAAATAACAATGTCCCGAGGCATACCGTTTGAAATTCGACAGCTCCCCACGTATCATGATATTCTGCAGGGAGCGCTCACCATCGAACAGATTCTTTATATATTTCGTTACATCACTTACACTATGGACTGCCACGCTGTGATCCCTCCGCACATAAGAAAAAGCCAGACCCTGAGCCTGGCGTAAACTTCTCTGCTGTTATCTGACCATTGCGCCCAGGATTCCGTTCACAAAGCGCCCGGAATCATCCGTGCCAAATTTCTTTGCCAGTTCAACGGCCTCGTTGATAACAATATTCGGTGTGAGCTTTTCCGGGCTGAACTTCATTTCATAAATGGCCAGCCGCGTAACATTCCGGTCAATGCCTGACATGCGCTCCACCTTCCACTCACGGGAATTTTCGGTAATCAGGGCATCGATAGCCTCCAGATTCGCATTCGTCCCATGGACGAGATCCCGGACATAATCACGGTCTCTGGCCGGCAGCAAAACGCCTTCCTCCAGCGCGGCATCAACCGCCCGCGTCTCCGCGGCCTCGTCCCGGCCATCCGAATTGTTCAAATCTAACTGAAACAGCGCCTGCAGCGCCGCCTCCCTTGCTTGTCTGCGACTCATAAAAACCTTCCTTTATTCTGTTGATAACGTCATTGTTCCGGGTTTCCGGCAAAACCCGCCTCATTATTTCCAGCGATGAAAATCATCCGGCAGCGAATCCCGAAGATTCTGCAGCCAGCTGCCGCCCTTATCGATCCGGGTTCCCAAAAACAGGCCTATGCCGCCACAGAGCAATATAAACGCCATCCGCCAAAAGCCAACGACCAGCACTAGAATGCCCAGCAGCAGACCCAGGGATGTGCCGACGAGCTTTCCCCGATGCTCCTGCCAGGCCTTTTCCAGCAAAAGCTTTACTTCTTCCTTCATATCTTCACCGCCTGTTATACGACACGCTGTTTTTTCGTCATGGCAGCATTCGTTATATCGACAATATCTATATCGACCGCAAAATCAGCAATGCCTACAACATCCGCGAGCTGTTGCTGCACACGGCTGCGAATCTCATCCGAGACCGCCGCAACGTTTTTTTCCTGTCCGGCCGTCACGCGCAGAGTCGCCCGCACAAAGGCATCCTTTTCCGGACGCTTTTCCGCCGTCACCCGCACCTTGACATCCCGTACACCAGTGACCGTCCGGGCCACCTTATCGACAAGACTCTGCACCGCGGCCACCGCCACCCGTACATCGCCGGATCCGCCATGAACCAGAATGACCTCCTTGTCGAAGGCTGCCTTTTTACCGGCTCCCGTCAGGCTGACCGCCAGCAGATGAATGCTCAGCAGGAACACCACAAAAGCCACGGCTCCCGTCTGCCACTGCGCTTCCAGAAACTGAAATTCGTTCCAGATATAGCGCTCAGGTACCAGCTGAAGCACCAGCGCGGCTACCCCCAGCGCGAGCACCGCAAAAGACAGCGTATAAAGGCACAGCAAAAAACGATTGATCAACCCCATAAATCTGCCTCTTTCCCTCAGCGCACGCGCACTTCTTCTTCCCGCTTTTCCGCATCCGGGAAGCCAACGCCCTGCACATGGATATTCACTTCAACAACAGAGAGGCCAGTCATGGACTCGATTGCCTGCTTGACATTCTCCTGCACGGAGAGAGCCACATCCGGAATACGCACACCGTATTTCACGATAATATAGAGATCCACTGCGGCTTCACGCTCACCGACCTCAACCTTAACACCCTTGGCAAAGTTCTTCTTGCCCAGCATCTCAGCAATGCCGCCAACAAGACCGCCGCTCATGCCCGCAATACCATCGATCTCAGTAGCTGCGAGTCCGGCAATGATCCCTACGACCTCATCCGCGATACGGATTGACCCCAACGAACCATCCTTCTTTTCCAAAGCCTTCTCCTTTTCCATAAAAAAGCCTCCTCCATTCTGTATTTTCTTTCAGTGTCAGTTCAATTATAACGCCATTGTTCAAGGTTTCGCAATGTGCAATCCTGCCAATCAGCGTTGCAACAAGGTACGGATATCTGTGTCCAGTTTAAAGAAAACAATCTCCGCACACACAATGCAGCCGGTCCGGACGTATTCCGCTACTTCTGCATATTTATAAATTCGCTGCATGCGTTTTTGATTCCTGCTTTTTGGCAAAAAAATCCGCTGCCATTTTTGTGGCAGCGAATTTTAAATTTTTCTTTATGCTCTTTCGATGTAGTTGCCCGTGCGCGTATCGATGCGCAGCACATCGCCTTCATTGATGAAGAGCGGTACCCGGACTGCATAGCCCGTCTCAAGCGTTGCCATCTTCGTTGCGCCGGTAGCTGTATTTCCCTTGACGCTCGGCTCACATTCCGTTACCTTGAGGTTGACGGAATTCGGCAGGCTGATACCGATGATACGCTCCTTAAAGGTCTGCAGGCTGACTTCCATGTTCTCCTGAAGGTAGTTCAGGGCGTCACCAAGCTGCTCCTTGTTGAGCTCCATCTGCTCATAGCTCTCGGTATCCATAAAGGTATACATGCCATCAGCTTCATACAGGAACTGCATGTTGCGCGTATCGAGATGTGCCGGCGGCATTTTCTCATTCGGGTTGAAGGTACGCTCTACCACAGCGCCCGTCTCTACATTCTTGATCTTCGTTCTTACAAAGGCTGCGCCCTTGCCCGGCTTTACATGCTGAAAGTCTACGACCTGCCATACTCCGTTATCAATCTCGATGGTCAGTCCTGTACGAAAGTCTGTACTTGAAATCATTAAATTACGCCCTCCATTAACTCTTTGCTTTATTGTTTTAGATAATTTCTATCAACTGTTTATCGCTGCGGGTAAGCGGTACGCCGCCCTGCTCCGTAACCAAAACAGTATCTTCAATGCGCACGCCGCCCCAGCCTGGCAGATAAACGCCCGGCTCCACTGTCACCAGCGTATTGACCGGCAGCTGCTCACATTTGCTTGCAGGGGAAAGTCTTGGTTCCTCATGGATTTCCAGCCCGAGACTATGACCAAGACCATGACCGAAATACTTGCCAAAGCCCTCAGCAGTCAGATAATCCCGTACTGCCTGATCGACGGCCTTGCCGGAAACACCCGGCTGTACCTTCTCCACACCCATGAGCTGCGCCTTGAGTACCATGTTATAAATTTTCTTCTGCTTCTCATCCGCCTGCCCTACACATACGGTACGGGTAATATCCGAATGATAGCCTTTATAAACAGCACCATAGTCCATTGTAACAAATTCTCCCGAAACAATCAACTTTTCTGTTGCAGTTCCATGCGGAAGGCTTCCCCGCACCCCCGAGGCCACAATGGTAGTAAACGCCGGCCGTTCCGAGCCAAGCTCACGCATAACGTTCTCCAGTCGCGCGGCCACAGCGATTTCCGAGATACCCGGACGAATGAACTTCACGATATCTTCAAAAGCCTTATCGCTGATTTCAACGGCCTTGCGGATGCAGGCAAGCTCCTCGGCATCCTTGATCTGCCGCAGGGCATCCAGCGATAATGCCGTATGGAAATCAATATCGCCAAGCAATTCGCTCAGGCTGGCAAAATCATTATACATGAGCGCATTGCCCTCAAAACCGACCTTTCGGCAACCGGCTTCCCGAATACATGCCGCGGTTTTCTGCAGCAAACCGTCCTTCTGCTCAACGATTTCAAAGAGCGGTGCCTGCTGGGCCGCCTGTTCCATATAGCGGAAATCCGTAATAAGCTGTGCTCTGTCCGCCGTGATGAAGAGCAGGGTATCGTCCCCGGTAAAGCCGCTGCAGTAGTGCAGATTCTCCAGCTTGTTCACGACAACGCCATCCAGCCCTTCCCCGGCCAGTAACGCCCTGATTCTTCTCAAACGATCCTGATTCATAACGATGCCCCCTGTTTGGTTTTACGAATAACGACCTCCAGCGCCGCCATGTAGCTGTCGACACCAAAGCCGCAGATCTGTCCCATAACCACCGGTGCGATGACCGACGTATGACGGAACTCCTCGCGCTTGTGAATATTGGAAAGATGCACCTCGATCACCGGTGTCCCGATAGCCGCGATAGCATCGCGCACTGCCACGCTGTAATGCGTAAAGGCCGCCGCGTTCAGAATAATGAAGCAATAGCCCTGTGCCGGCGCCTGCTGGATTGCGTCCACGAGCGCCCCCTCATGATTGGACTGCATAAAATCCGCCTGCAATCCGGCCTCCGCTGCGCGCTCGCGCAGAAGGCCATTGATATCCGCCAGCGTTGTCGAGCCATAGATTTCCGGCTCACGCGTCCCCAAAAGATTCAGATTTGGTCCATGAAGCACTAATATCTTTTTCAAGCGATCCATCCTCCCCTGTCAATAACGAATCTGAAAGCGTTCCTCAGCCGCAATCGGCTCACGCTCTTCCAGTGTCAGTTCCTTTACACCAATGAAGGCATTCCCCTGCCGGATGCGTTTTTCCAGCGCAGCAACCGGTGCCTCCTGGCCCTGCATTTCCATGGTTACCGAACCATCATCCATATTGCGCACCCAGCCGGTAAGCCCGAGTTCCACAGCGTTCTGCTGCACAAAAAAGCGAAATCCAACGCCCTGCACCCGGCCTACGGCCCGGCCATAATAACGAACAATCTTCTCAAACATCAAAAAGCCCCCTTATTTAACATCACGGCGCAGGATGGAGTACGCCTCAACCGGCGCCGCCATATGAATCCGAATGATCTGCTGCGGATGCGGTGCCGTGTCAATCGGTGTCCCCGTTTCATCCACCATTTCAGCCAATGTCTGCCGGAACATCGGCCCCGTAGGCTGAAACACCTCGATCTCCTGCCCCAGTTTCATATTATTGCGCTGTTCAACGACGGCCCAGCCCGTTGCCGCATCATAGGCAAGCACCAGCCCGACGAAATCCGAGGTCTGCAGATAGGAGGACGAGCCGTAGATCTGATCTTTCTCGGTAGGTCGGCCAAAATAAAAGCCCGTCGTGTAATCACGATGCGAAACCTTTTCAAGCTCAGCCAGCCATTCCGGAGCGATCCTGAAATGCTCCCGATCGGCAAAATAGCTGTCAATCGCCAACCGGTAGGCCTTCACCACGCTGGCTGCATAGTGGACGCTCTTCATGCGGCCCTCGATCTTCAGACTGTCCACGCCGCTCTCAATGACATCGGCAATATAAGGCAGCAGGCACATATCCTTGGAATTGAATATGTACGTGCCGCGGTCGTCCTCTTCCACCGGAAAATATTGTCCGGGCCGTGTTTCCTCCATCAGGCTGTATTTCCAGCGACAGGGCTGTGCACAGCCGCCACGGTTGGCATCGCGGCCTGTGAAATAATTGCTCATAAGGCAGCGTCCCGAATAGGAGATGCACATGGCTCCATGCACGAACATCTCAAGCTCCACTGCACATTTTTCCCGGATCTCCCGGATTTCCGCCAGCGACATCTCCCGGGCCAGCACAACCCGGCTCGCCCCCAGTGCAGCCCAGGCATTGACCGCTTCCCAGTTCGTATTGTTCGCCTGCGTACTGATGTGGATCTCCATCTCCGGTACCACCCGGCGGGCAATCGCGAATACGCCGAGATCAGCGACAAGAATCGCATCCGCCTCCACCCGGGCCAGATACTCGAGATATTCCGGCAATCCCGGCAAATCCTCATTATGGGGAAAGATGTTGACCGTCACATACACCTTCTTGCCCAGGGAATGTGCAAACCGGATACCCTCCCGGAGCTCCTCCCGGCTGAAATTGCCGCCAAAGGCACGCAGTCCAAAGGACTTGCCCCCAAGATAAACGGCATCTGCACCGTAGAGCAGTGCCATCTTCATTTTTTCCAAATTTCCTGCCGGCGCTAAAAGCTCAGGCTTCTTTATCATTCCGTACCCTCCGTGAAACCGCCAGACCATCACCGTTTTCGTGGATTTGCGTAACAAATCCGGGTGTATTCTGAACCAGTGCAATATATTCTCGCAGGCGCTTGACAATCGTCTTATAGCGCCGCGGAGCCTTTTCTGTCCCCATCACATAGCCGCGAAAGAGCACATTATCCGCTGTAATGACCCCATGTTCTGCCAGCAGCGGCAGCACCTTATGAAAATAATCCACATACTGCCCCTTGGCCGCATCAATGAACACGAAATCAAAGGGGCCGGTCAACCGGGTAAGCAGAACCGCAGCGTCCCCCACCTGCTGCTCGATTTGGGCCGCATAGGGAGATCGCTGCAGAAAGCGAGCCGCCAGTGCCGCCCGTTCCTCGCTGAGTTCCAGCGTCACAATATGCGCTCCGGACGCAGCCTGCTGCGCCATAAGCAAGGTAGAGTAGCCAATGGCCGTCCCGATCTCCAAAATACGCCGTGGCTGTGCCTGCTGCACAGCTGCGAGCAGCACACCGCGCCCGCGTTCATTGATGATCGGCACATGATACTCGGCCGCGTACATCTCCATTTCGCGCAAAAGCTCCTGCATCAGCGCACCCTCTCCACTTCGGCGAGATGCTCCTCATAGCTCATGGAATAATGGTTGTGCCCCTGCCGGTCCGCTACGAAATACAAATAGCCGGTATCCGCCGGATAGAGCACTGCCCGGATGGCTGCCATGCCAGGATTGGCAATTGGTCCGGGCGGCAGGCCCTGGTGCTGATAGGTATTATAGGGAGACTCCATTTTAGTATCCTCGATGGATACATCCTCCTTCGGGCCATCCAGCAGATACTGCAGCGTCGTATCCGACTGCAGCGGCATCCCGACGCGCAGCCGCTTCAGGAATACCTGCGCGATGATGGGTCGGTCCTCATCGAAGCGGGCCTCCTTTTCGACCAGTGAAGCCAGGGTGATGAGCTCATAGATAGAAAGATCCCTCTCGGCCGCCCGCTCCCGAAGCTCCGGTGTAAGCTTGCTGTCAAAGGCCTCCGTCATCATTTTCAGGACATCCTCCGCTGAGGCATCATTCGTAATCTCATAGGTATCCGGAAAGAGGAAGCCCTCCGCCGCGTAATCCGCCTGCGCACTCTTTTTCATATAGCTGTAAGGCGCAAAAGTCTTTGCCGCCCGCAAAAATTCCTTTTGGTCGACAAGCCCCTCATCCGAGAGCCGCTTCGCAATTTCCCGCACATTGTAACCCTCCGGAATCGTAAAGCGCAGCGAAGAGGTCGCGCCATCCACGAGCATGCGCAGAACCTCCCTCGCCTCCATATTGCGGTGCAAGGCATAGTTTCCCGTCTTGAATTTGCTGTCGGCACCATTGAGCTTGGCCGTCAGCCAAAAGTTATATTTGGAAGAAATGACACCATGCTGCTGCAGCAGCGTGCCAATATCATCGGCTGTCATCCCCGGCTTCACCCGCAGGTAGATCTTTTCCTGCGCGGAGGATGTCTGCACACCGCGCACCTGCGGACTATGCATGCAGCTATAGGTGAAGATGACAGCAATAAAAAACAGCAGACCTCCAAGGACTGCCCATTTGGATATCTGCCGGTCTTTTTTCCATTCGATCAAAAACAACATCTCCTTAATTGTTATAACGCCATCGTTCAGAATTTCGCAACACGAAATTCTTCCAAACAATATTTTCCACAAGGGAGCAGCTTCGTGCCCGCCGCCTGCAAAGGTGGGGACATCCTGCTGCGCATCACAAAACACTCCCTTCATTATACGAAAATCTTCTACAAAATACAACACAAAACGGAGCTGCCCGACTGACAAATTCCCGTCAGCAGCAGCTCCGCAAGACTCTCACAGGGCCCGTTCCGCAGGTGTCTGCGGCCAGGTCCGGCGACGCATATCGTGAAAATAAAAGAGTAAAAACGCCAGCAACGCAGGCAGGATACAACTCAGGTACATGAGACGCAGCCCAAGGTACAGCGCAGCCTGTCCCAGCAGCATGGACCCGACAGCGAAGCCCAGATCAAAGGCCATCAGGATCGTTCCATTCGCCATCCCGCGCCGCCACTTTTCCACCGCATTGATGGAAAGAGCGAAGCACAGGGAATACAGGATTCCAAAGCCAATTCCGAGCAGCAGCGCTGCCAGTACAAACACCCCCAGTCCGTCCGCCGCATAAAGGCAGAGAAAGGCTGCCGCGAAGGAAGCAAAGCCCAGACACATGATGCCGACCGGACCTTTCCGGTCCAGAACGCGGCCGGCATACGGCCGGCTCACAATGACCCCGGCGGCATTCGCCAGGAAGAATACCGCCGGATTATCCAGCTGAAGCTCCTTCGCAAAGAGCACGATGAAGGACAGCACCGCGCCATAGCCCATAGCCATGAAAAATACGATCCCGCCATAGGCCAGAACACGCTTCTCGAGCCATCCACCCCGTGAATGACCGGCAAACCCCTGCTCCCGATGGCGTATCCCCGCCAGACAGACCAGTGCAAGACCGGCAATCCCCGCAGCGGCCAGGAACATGCCCGAAAAGTCAAAATCCTGCAGGACACGCAGCCCCAGCCACGGCCCCAGCAGCATAGCGAAGGACATACTGAGTCCGAAATAGCCAATTCCCTCACCGCGGCGCCGCTTGGGAATGACATCAGCCGCCAGCGTCGCCAGGGAGGTTGTAGCAAAGCCCCAGCATATCCCGTGCAAAAATCGCAGGACCAGCAATGCGGCCAGCCCGAACGCCCAATTGTAGGCAAGAATCGCCGCCAGCAGCAGCAGCAGCGATCCCCAGGCCGCCTTCATGCGCCCGGATGCATCAAGCACCCGGCCGGCAAGCGGCCGTACCAGGACTCCCGCAAAGGCGTAGACGGCAAACAGCATTCCAACGGAGCCCTCATCCCCCCCCAGCACATCCGTGGTATACAGCGGAAGCGTCGATGTAAGATAATACATCGTTGTAAAGGCGAAAAAATTCGCGAGCCAGCTGCAGACAAATTTTCGGTTCCATAGCTTTTCCGAAACAGCTTCAGAAATCATCAGCAATCCCTTCTCTCCTGTTCCACTCAAGCCAACCGGAAGAGGCGCCTGGCATTGCCGCTCAGGATGAGCTCACGCTGCTCTTCTGTAATATCCAGCTGCTTGACGAACTCTGCACCGTCGGACATCCAGCTGTACACAACCGGGAAGGAACTGCCAAAGAGCATGTGATCCGCACCGCAGACCTTGATTGCGCACTCCACCTGTTCCTTACCCCAGGAGGCCGGATGTGTCATATCGTAGAAAATATTATGCTCCAGATAGTGCTGGATACGGTCGGCTTCCGTCGTATCAAAACGATTCAGTGCCTCGTTTTTCTTTGATTTGTGCGGCGTCGTAAGCTGCTGATTTGCGAACCAGTTGCCGCCGAACATCGTATGGATGAAAACAAGATCCGGAAATTCCTCAAAAAGTCCGCTGAAAAGTTCCCGTCCCAATGCCGTCGCCTGATCGACAATGCGGCCAAATTCCCGGCGCAGATTCGTGAACTCATAGATGGACTGCCAGTAGACCGGCAATGGAGTATGATGCACGATGACAGGGACCTTCAGATCATTCAGCACCTTCAGATACGGCTTGAAAGCCGCATCATCCAGATAGAGCTGCCCATAATGACAGGCCAGCTGCACACCGACCATGCCAAGCTCTTTGAGGCAGCGCTCCAGCTCATAGAGATTTTCCTTGCCGCCCCAGGGCGGCAGGACCGCGTTGGCGTGCAGGCGGCCGTTGGAACGCCGGCACATATCCGCCGCATTATCATTGACGACCTTGCAGGTGTCGAGCCGCAGCCATTCCTGCCACACCGGCACGCGCAGGAGTCCGGCATCTACACCGGCATCATCCATGGCCCTGAGCTTGGCCTCCAGGGAATAATCCCCCTCTACGTAATCCAGATTATGATAGCCCTGCGGCTTTTCCAAAATTAAATGCTTTTTGCCATTTTCCATCGTCTCCAGCGAAGCAATCTCGCCGAAACCACGAGGCGCTGTGGACAGGAAGCCGTCCATTGTTTTATCATTCTTAAAAAGGTCCTCCGGCAGATGATGCATGTTACAATCGATAATCATAAGAATTCCTCCTCTATTGATTGGATTCCGGCCCTGGCAATCCGTATGATTCAGTCAGACATTGCTGACGCTTCCCTGCTATGTATTCAGTCTACGAAAGAAATGTGACAAAAGTTTGTCAGTAAAGGAATTTGCGATAAAAAAACACCCCTAGGTGCGCAATGCACCCAGAGGTGTTCCTCCCTATGAAATATCCCTATTCCGAGTTATACCCGGAACTTCTTCGCTGCCTCCTGCATATCAGCAGCCAGCTGTGCCAACGCATTCGAAGCCGCGGCAATCTCTTCCGTAGAAGCAGACTGTTCCTCGGTGGCTGCCGATATCGCCTCCGTCTGCTCCGCGGTCTTGCGGCTGACATCATTGATACTGTCTACAGCCGAGGTAATACGTGTACCACCATTCGATACAGCCTGCACTGCCGCATTGATATCCGCCATATGCGCCTGGATTGCATTTACCCGTTCCATGATATTGGCAAATTCCTTGCCAACCTCACGAATGGCCACAGCGCCGCTCTGCACTTCACCCGTACCGTTTTGCATAGCCTCTACAGCCTCATGTGTATCCTGCTGGATTGTGACAATCCGCTCCCGGATTTCTTCAGTCGAACGCTGGGACTGTTCCGCCAGCTTGCGAACTTCATCCGCCACGACTGAGAATCCGCGTCCCTGTTCACCGGCTCTGGCAGCCTCAATCGCAGCATTCAGGGCCAGCAGATTCGTCTGATTGGCAATCTCCGAGATCGTCTCAACGATCTCCCCGATCTGCGTAGAGCTATCGCCCAGCGTCGTAACAACCTTTGCCGAGGAATTGACACTCTCCTCGATCCTGCCCATGCGTTCAATCGCCTTTTCCATGAGCTCCTGCCCACGCTGTGCCGCCTGAGAGGTGACCGCTGACATTTCCGCGACTTCCTCGGTCCTGGAGACAACCCCGGCAATATCACTTACCGACTGCCGGACACTCTCATCAGCCGTCTCAACATGCCCCATCTGCGCCTGCATGCCATTGGCAACACCATTGACAGTCTCCGCTACATGCGTGGACGCTTCAGCGGACTGCTGTGCACTGGCAGTCAATTGTTCGGAAGAAGCAGCGACCTGCTCAGCCGTAGACATCATCTTCCGGATGAGATCATGGATCTGCTTTTTCATGGTATTGAAGCCCAGCGTGAGCTCACCGAGCTCATCCGTCGATTCGACGGTCAGATCATCCACCGCCAGATTTCCTCCGGCCAATTCTGCCGCGTGCGCTTTCAGCCGAAGAATATTATACGTGATTCCCTTTGAGAAGCGCAGGCAGGCAAACACGATCAGCAAAATGCTGAGAATCGTCAAAATCGCATATACGACCTTTAGGGTCTGCATCTGCGAGAACACCACAGATTCCGGCACCATGATGCCCATGACCCACTTGGTGCTCGGCACTGTCGCATAGGCAAAGATCTGGGTCTTTCCGTCCTTTTCCAAGGTCACATAGCCCTTGCCCTGCGAAACCATGGCCTGATATTTATCCTTGAATTCCGGCATATCTGCTGCCGCCTTGCCGAAATCATCCTTGACATCAGCGGCAATAACCACACCGTTATTATCAAAAATATACCCGGAGCCGGCACCCTGATAGCGCAGCTGGCTCACCTCGTCCTGCAGGATGTCGAGGAAAATATCCTCACAGACTGCACCGCGGTAATTTCCCTGTGCGTCATTGTACGGAGCCGCAATGGATACAACCTGCTTTCCTGTGATCTTATCTACATAGGTATCCATGAACACAACGGCCTTGGCCTCCCGCGGTTCATTGTAGAAGCGCATTTTCAGCGGATCGAGCTTGGGCGTCAGATTGCCTGCCCGATAGCCGATACATACGCCGGCACTGTTCCCGACAACAAGATCGGATACCGACGTCGCATCCTCGCCAGCAACAGCCAACAGACCGCGCAATTCCTCCGGCGATTTACTTCCATCGTCCTGCCGATGCAAAAGATCCGCAGCGGATACTGCAATTTGCTTTTTAGTATCCAGCCAGCCCTCCAGTTTGTTGCTGCCTCCCTCGATCGTCGCCATGATTTCAGCTTCGATGCTCGTATGGAGGTTGTCATAAGCAAAATAATACCCTATCCCAGAGACAATTGCCATCATGATTCCCACAAAACCAGCCAATGTAAAAAACTTCTGTTTTATTCCCGTAAGCCATCTCTCCTTTATATAATTCCTTCCTGCTAATATTATACCTAATTTTTAAAGGTTGCAAACATAAAATAAAGCGATGCCGCACGGCATCGCTTTATTTCATGGAAAATTTATTCGTTTTCTTTGGCTTCCTCTTCATCCATGATGGCATCATAGGCTTTCTGAACCGCATCGAATTCTTCATCCGTCGGGTCCACATATTCTTCCTCGCCCTGTTCGTTCTTGACGATCTTTGCGATCAGAACATCCTCATCGCCATCCTCACAGCCGCAACCGCAGCCATGCTCATGCTCTTCCTCATCCTCATGGATGCCGATGAGCAGTGCATATTTTTCCTCGCCTACCGGAATGATCATTTCTTCACGATAGTAGTATTCATTGCCGTCCTCGTCGGTCATGACAACGACCATTTCCTCTTCGTCGTCCATAACTTCCTTTTCCTTGTCTGTCAAAAGAATCACCTCTTCATATAGATTTATATAGCTATCTGCATTGTAGCCTATTTTTCCAAGAGTTGTCAACTCTGACTATCCAGCCATCCCTGTAAAATGAACACCGCGGCCATCTTGTCAATGACCTTCTTGCGCTTGCGCCGGCTTACATCGGCCTCGATGAGCGAACGGGAAGCCGCTACTGTAGAAAGACGTTCATCCCAGAACACGATCTCCGTTTCCGGAATCGCCTGCTGTACCTTGCCCGCAAACTCGCGCACAATCTCGCAGCGTTCCCCCTGCGTGCCATCCATATTCTTCGGCAGACCGACAATCAGCTTTTTCGTCTCGTAGGTCTGCATGAGCTCCGCCAACCGGTCCAGATCCTGCTGCAGTGATTTGCGGCGAATGGTTTCCACCCCTTGCGCCGTGAGCCCCAGGGCATCGCTGGCCGCAATGCCGATGGTACGATCGCCGACATCCAGCGACAGCACTCGCATCATTTCTGCTTCTCCAAATAGGAGCGAACCAGTTCCTCCAGCAATTCATCGCGCTCAAGCTTCCGGATCATGCTGCGGGCATCGTTATGGCTCGTCACATACGCAGGATCTCCCGAAAGAAGATAGCCCACGAGCTGGTTGATCGGGTTGTAGCCCTTTTCTTCCATAGCCGCACAGACCTTGCGGATGATATTCTCCGCTTTATTTTCCTCTGCTCCGAAACGGAACATCATAGTTTCTTCACTGACCATAGTAAAACCTCCCTCAAAAGCACTGTGGATATTCTTTATCTATTCCACTTCTTATTCTATCATATCATACTCACCTGCTAAAGCCCATAAAAAAAATTCCTGCAGCGGCGGAAAACCACAGCTGCAGGAAGAGAAGCTCCCTATTAAAACATGTTCTTTTCAATCATGTATTCAGCGATCTGCAGCGCATTGAGTGCCGCCCCCTTGCGGATCTGATCGCCGCATACCCAGAAGTTCAGGCCATGATCTACCGAATAATCCTTGCGGATGCGTCCTACCTCAACATCGTTCTTGCCCGAGGTAAAGAGCGGCATCGGATATTCCATCTCTGCCGGATTATCCTTGACCTGCGCACCCGGGAAAGCTGCAATGGCTTTCTTGGCCGCTTCGACACTGACCTCGTCAGCAAATTCCACATTGACGGACTCCGCATGGCTGCGATATACCGGAACGCGAACTGTCGTTGCCGTGATGCGCAGGCTGTCATCAGCCATGATTTTCTTCGTTTCGTCGATCATCTTCATCTCTTCCTTGGTATAGAGATTTTCCTTGAATACATCGATCTGCGGAATGAGATTGAAGGCAATCTGATAATGCTTGGGAAGGGCTGCCCCCGGCAGGATATTCGCTGTAACCTCACGGCCGGCAACAATATCCTCTACCTGCTGCTCAAGCTCAGCCATCGCTTCCTTGCCGCCACCGGATACAGCCTGATAGGTGGAGACCACGATGCGTTTGATCTTGGCCAGCTCATAGAGCGGCTTCAACGCCATGACCATGATGATCGTCGAGCAGTTCGGATTGGCGATGATGCCCTTATGCCGGGCGATGGCCTCCGGATTTACCTCAGGAACGACGAGCGGGACCTCCGGATCCATGCGGAATGCACTGGAATTATCGATGACAACAGCACCGGCTTTGACAGCCGCCGGAGCGAAAGTCTTGCTGGCCGCGCCGCCAGCGAAAAGTGCAATCTCTACGCCCTGGAAGGAATCCTCTGTAGCCTCCTCGACCGTATAGTCCTTGCCCATGAAATTTATGATCTTGCCAGCGGAACGCTTTGATGCAAGCATTTTCAACTCAGCAAACGGAAAGTTCCGTTCCTCGATGAGGTTCAAAAATTCCTGACCAACAGCTCCTGTGGCACCTAAGATTGCTACATTGTATTTTTTCATGAAATTCATCCCTTCTATTTGCTTATGATTGCTTAGAGCAGCTTATCCAGACCAACGACCAGTCCCTTGAGCGATTTCACCTTTTTGCAGGCCAGCACAACGCCAGGCATAAAGGACTCACGATTGATCGAATCATGCCGGATGGTAAGCGTCTGTCCCAGACCACCGAAGATGACCTCCTGATGCGCGACATAGCCCGGCAGGCGCACACTATGGATATGCATGCCATCGACTTCAGCACCACGGGCCCCCGCTACCTTTTCCTTTTCATCCGGATGGCCCTGCTTCATGCTCTTACGGACCTCACGAATCATCTCTGCCGTCTGCAGCGCCGTCCCGGAAGGAGCATCGAGCTTCTGATCATGATGCAGTTCGATGATCTCCACATTCGGCATATATTTCGCCGCCTGCCGGCTCATGAGCATCATGAGCACTGCACCGATGGCAAAATTTGGAGCGATAAACACCGGTGTATTGTTTTTCTCCGCTAAAGCAGCCAGCTCCGCCTTTGCCTCCGCTGAAAGTCCCGTGGTGCCGATGACCGGAGAAACGCCCAGCTGCAATGCCGTGCAGGCATCGTTGAACACTACGTCCGGACGGGTGAAATCCACCATGACCTCCGGCTTCGTATCGCGAATTGCCTGTGCAAGATCCGTCGCTACGATTACGCCGCTTTTTCCCATCCCCACGAGCTCGCCTGCATCCGCGCCGCCCTTTAAATCCACAGCGCCAACGAGTGTAAGCTCTGCATCTTCCATAACTGCCTTGACTACAGCCTGCCCCATACGGCCACAGGCTCCACTTACCAATACTCTTACCAAAATATACGCCTCCGTTTGTAAATCCACATAGAGCAGACCTTGCTGAGCGCCGGTAAAACCAGCTGCCAGATTCTCTCCGCCATGCCTGTCCGGGTAATAAAAAAGCCAATGAGAAAGAAGTTCTCTCATTAGCCTGTATGACATCATACCAGCCTAAGGTGAGATAGCACTCCATCAAATGATGACAGTCCGCAGGCTATTCGCCTGCAGCCCAGCCCTGGTATCCGGCAGCACCAGAACTTCGGCAGATTCGCCTTTCATTTTTCATCCTCACCCGCCAGGCTCCGAAAAACTACTCATCTCATCTGCGCCTCTATTTCATCCAAATAGGACCGTATTAGATTATGTATATTGTATCTTATGTCCACCATAAAAATCAAGTTGTTTTTATCAAAAACACAAAAATGCCGCATTTTTTACTTCAATTTAAGCATTTTTCCCTATTTGCAGCGTCGTTTCGTAACAAGACCGTCCTTATTTGCCAATATGAAGATGACACATAGACACCATTGTCTCACGAAACTCCATAAACAAAAACTTTACGCTTCTGTAATCCTCGCAAAATGTTCCTTGTACTGCAGCTGCAGAATGCCGGTCACATAGTCGAGCTCCTTGGCGTTCTCCAGGGTTTCCAGGGCCGCCTGACGGGCCTGGAGGAGGATATCGATATCCCCCAGTACATCCGCGATCTTTAAATCCGGCAGGCCGTGCTGCATGGAACCGAAGAATTGTCCCGGCCCGCGCAGCTTCAGGTCCTCTTCAGCCAGCTTGAACCCATCCGCCGTGCTCTCCATAATACGGAGCCTTTCCTTTGCCGCGGGCGTCTTGCCCTGTGAAACCAGAATACAATAGGACTGATACGCCCCACGCCCAATGCGGCCACGCAGCTGATGGAGCTGTGCGAGTCCGAAGCGCTCCGCATTTTCCACGACGAGGATGCTCGCGTTCGGGACATTGACGCCGACCTCGATGACTGTCGTTGCCACCAGCAGCCGGATCTTGTTCGCATAAAAATCCTGCATGACCGCTTCCTTTTCCTTCGCCGGCATGCGCCCATGCACCAGGCCACAGGAAATCCCCTGAAAGATTCCGCCCTGCAGCTCTTCGTAAATATCCTCCGCCGACGGCAGCGTGCTTTCCTCGGTACTTTCAATGAGCGGACATACCACATAGGCCTGCCGCCCCTGCTCGATCTGCTGGCGGACAAATTCGTAAATGAGAGCCCGCCGCGAAGGTGTGCGGACGAAGGTGCGTATAGCCCGACGGCCCGGTGGCAGCTCACGGATAGCCGAGACATCCAGATCCCCATAGACCGTCAGGGTCATCGTCCGTGGAATTGGTGTAGCGGTCATGACCAGCACATCCGGCATGAGCGTTCCCTTTTTCTCCAGCTCCGCCCGCTGGGCAATACCGAAACGATGCTGCTCGTCTGTAACGACAAGCCCGAGGCGGGCAAAATGCACATCCTCCTGAATGAGTGCATGCGTGCCGATAACGATATCGATCTCCCTGGCAGCAATCTTTTCATACATTGCCTCCCGCTGCTTTTTCGTGAGGCGCCCTGACAGGAACCCGATGCGGATACCAGTCTCGCCAAGCTGCCGGCAAAAGCCCTCATAGTGCTGACTGGCCAGTATCTCCGTTGGAGCCATGAGCGCACCCTGATAGCCATTTTCCACCGTCTTTACAAGAGCCAGCATAGCCAGAACCGTCTTGCCGGAGCCGACATCCCCCTGTACCAGTCGCCGCATCGGAACAACCTGCTCCATATCCGTACAGATTTCCCGCCATACGCGCTGCTGATCTCCCGTAAGTGTAAACGGAAGCCCCGCAGCAACCGCATGCACCAAATGGCTGTTCAGCAGATGCCGCACACCACGTTTCTTCTCCCGGCTATGCTTTTTCAGCAGCATGAGGCCGCACTGAATCAGATAAAGCTCTTCAAACGCCAGCCGTCCCCGGGCAGCCTTCAGCTCGACAAAGTCGGCCGGAAAATGTATCCCGTGAAAGGCCTGCGCCCGCTCCAAAAGCTGGTACCGCCCACGCAGCGAGGAAGGCAGGACCTCCGGTATATCGATGCCTGAGGAAAAGAGTCCCTGCATGAGTTTGCGGAAAAATTTCTGATTGAGCTTTTCCGTCGATGGATAAACCGGTAAGATCCCGCAATGTTCCTCGGCCTCTTCCTCCTCCGGCAAAATTTCAAAGGAACTCAGCTGACTCATGGCAAACTGTCCATGCCCGCCATAGGCGTATTCGGCCTTTCCGGACACAAAAATCCTGCAGCCCGGTTTCAGCTTCGGCTTGAGAAATTTTTGATTGAACCATGTCACCTGCAAATACCCCGTCCCATCACTGAGCAGAGCCGTAAGAATCGACAATCCTCGTGCCGAGCGTTTTTCATTCACATTCATGAGAATGCCGCAGACCGTCTCCCGTTCACCAGGCACCAGCTCCGCAATCGGCTTCAGCGCGCTCTGATCCTCATAGGCCCGCGGATAATAGGTCAGCAGGTCATAGATGACCTGTATTCCCAGTCGCTGCAGCTGCTGGGCTTTTTTCGGTCCCACGCCCTTCAAATATTGTATGTTCTGATCCAGCTCCATAGCTTCGCCCCATTTGCAAATATATGTTCTATTTTAACAAAGCCCTGCTGAATATTCAAGCCATCACGCTGCCAGCAAAAAAAGCGGGCGGAATGTCTGCGCATTCCACCCGCCCAATCGTACCGCGTACTAACGGACAAAAGCCTGTCCAAGATACACGAACAGCCCCATAAAAACAATAAACGGAAGATAAACCCGAACGGCGAATTTCAACAGTTGACTGTCCGTTCCCGGTGCTCCGATCGCCGCCACGGCAATCGCAATGCTCTGCGGCGAAATCATCTTACCGGCACAGGCCCCGGTCGCGTTGGCCGCGACCACCCAGGCCGCATCCGCCTCGATAGCCAGAGCGGAATCCATCTGAAGCTTGCCGAACAATACACAGCTCGAAGTTGCGGAACCGGTAATAAAAGTCCCCACTGAGCCAATGAATGAGGCCAGCAGCGGATAGCAGCCGCCGGTTGCCCGCACAGCCGTATCCGCAATCTCATGCGTCATTCCACTAAAATTCATGACCTCCGCCGTAGCGATGACCGTAAGAATTGTCAGTACTGTAAAGCGCAGCCCTACAGCCGTCTGCCGCAGTACACCAAGCATTTCGCCAAAGCCCGCGCCCTGTACCCGGCCACCGATAAAGGCAGACAACAGGATCAATACGCCTGGCGTAGCAACCCAGGTAAAGGTATAAGGCCGGTTGCCACCACCATCATAAATCTGCACGCTGCTCCGGATAAGATTCAGCGGATCATGGATGGCTGGTATCAGCTTGGAAGTAAAGAGCAGCAGGAAAAAAATCAGCAGAAACGGCAGACAGGCAATAAAGCCCTGCCGAAAGCTGACTGCCGACGATGCTGTCTGCAGATTTTCCATACGATATTCTGCTGCATCCACAGGAAACAGCCGTGCGGTAGTGACAATAGCCGCCATAGCTCCAATAGAGCCCGCCACTACGGCCAGATCCGGTCCCATGAGACTCGCAACTAAAATTTCCGGCAGCAAAAAGCCCAGTCCGGAAGCCAGGGCGACCGGCCATACTCCCTGGAGCGCCCGCAGCGAACGCCCTGTCACTACTACCATAATAAAGGGACAAAGCAGGGTGAGCGGCGCCAGCTGCAGACAGGTATAACGGGCCAGTATCGCGGCATCAATGCCAGTGACACTGCCGAGTGTAACCAAGGGAATCCCGATCGATCCATAGGCTGTTGGAACCGAATTGGCGACAAGGCAGACAGAAGCGGCAAGCACCGGTGAAATTCCAAGCCCTGCCAGCATGCCTGCCGGAATCGCGATGGCGGTACCAAAGCCGGCCATGCCCTCCAAAAAGCCACCAAAGCCCCAGCCAATGAGCAGGATGAGCACCCGGCGATCACTGCTCACCGCTGTAAGCAGCTGCTTGATGGTGTCCATTCCTTTTGTATGGAGAGAAAGATTATACGTAAAAATAGCCGCCAGAATGACCAGCAGAATCGGCCAGCAGGCCAAAGCAATTCCCTCCAGGACAGCCAGGGCTGCCTGCTGCGGCGCCATATTCTGAATGAGCACCGCCGCCAGCAAGGAAATGACAAGCGCAATCGGGCAAGCCTTATAGCCGGGCATCTTCAGAATACTGAGTGCCAGAACAAGCCAGAGGATCGGTGATAATGCAATGATGAATAACATGAGTTCAATCCCTTCGCAGTGATATATTGTACATCTGCTCATGCAGATTGTTCTCATTATATAAGGCACTCCCAGAAAAGTCAATTTATTTTTTTAAATAAAGTTAAATTCAAAAAATTATCCTTTTCCCTATGAAAAGGGCAAAAAATAAGGAGCACCGCCAGGCGGTGCCCCCTATCTGTATTACAATTTGAAACTTAAGCCTTCGGGCCAGCAGCAACAAGTGCTTTACCAGCAGCGTTGCCCTGATACTTAACGAAGTTCTTAACGAAGCGCTGTGCAAGGTCCTTAGCCTTTGCATCCCAAGCAGATGCATCAGCATAGGTGTCACGCGGATCGAGGATCTTCGGATCTACGCCCGGCAGTTCCGTCGGAACTTCAAAGTTGAAGTACGGAATCGTCTTCGTCGGAGCAGTCTTGATAGCACCGCTGAGGATAGCGTCGATGATGCCGCGGGTATCGCGGATGGAGATACGCTTGCCAGTGCCGTTCCAGCCCGTGTTAACGAGATATGCCTTAGCACCGTTTGCTTCCATCTTCTTAACGAGCTCATCAGCATACTTCGTCGGATGGAGTTCGAGGAACGCCTGACCGAAGCAAGCGGAGAAAGTCGGAGTCGGCTCCGTGATGCCGCGCTCAGTACCAGCGAGTTTCGCCGTGAAGCCGGAGAGGAAGTAGTACTTCGTCTGTTCCGGAGTCAGGATGGAAACCGGCGGCAGTACGCCGAATGCATCAGCGGAAAGGAAGATAACGTTCTTCGCAGCCGGAGCGGAAGAAATCGGACGAACGATGTTCTTGATATGCTGGATCGGATAGGAAACACGAGTGTTCTCCGTTACGCTCTTATCAGCGAAATCAATTTTGCCGTTACCATCAACCGTTACGTTCTCAAGCAGAGCGTTGCGTTTGATTGCATTGTAGATATCCGGCTCGGATTCCTTATCAAGGTTGATGACCTTTGCATAGCAGCCACCCTCGAAGTTGAATACGCCCTTGTCATCCCAGCCATGCTCGTCATCGCCGATGAGCAGACGCTTCGGATCCGTGGAAAGCGTAGTCTTACCAGTACCGGAAAGACCGAAGAAGATTGCCGTGTTCTTGCCTTCCTTATCCGTGTTAGCGGAGCAGTGCATGGAAGCCATGCCCTTAAGCGGCAGGAAGTAGTTCATCATGGAGAACATGCCCTTCTTCATCTCACCGCCGTACCAGGTGTTGATGATAACCTGCTCGCGGCTCGTAAGGTTGAATACTGCAGCCGTCTCAGAGTTCAGGCCGAGTTCCTTGTAGTTCGTAACCTTAGCCTTGGACGCGTTGTAAACAACGAAATCCGGCTCAAAGTTCTCGAGCTCTTCTGCCGACGGATTGATGAACATGTTCGTTACAAAATGAGCCTGCCAAGCAACCTCAACGATGAAGCGGATGGCCATGCGGGTATCCTTGTTTGCGCCGCAGAAAGCATCTACAACATAGAGCTTCTTATTGGAAAGCTCTTTCTTTGCGATTTCCTTCAGAGCAGCCCAAGCTTCCGGAGATGCCGGATGGTTATCATTTTTGTATTCATCGGAAGTCCACCAAACAGTGTCTTTGGAAGTATCATCCATAACGATGAACTTATCCTTAGGGGAACGGCCCGTGTAAATACCAGTCATTACGTTTACTGCACCAAGCTCAGTGACCTGACCTTTTTCGTAACCTTCAAGACCTGCTTTTGTCTCCTCTGCGAAGAGCGTCTCATAAGAAGGATTGTGGACAATCTCAGTAGTACCCGTGATTCCGTACTTACTCAAATCAATGTTTCCCATGTTTTTTTCAACCTCTTTCAATACGATAATTTTGACAGAAACATTTCACATATTTATGTCACGATAAATAGGTTCTCTAAAAGATCATAAAATCCTTCTTCTTTTTGAAAAAAAATTAGAGAAAATAAATTTTTTTAAACCAACAGCAAAAAATAAACAAAGCGAAACGGAAGTCCGTTTCGCTTTGTTTACAATCGTGCTGAAAAGGCGTTCAATTGCTCTTTTTTTGTGCAAATTCGAGCACGCAATCCGCCATGTTTTCCTTGCAGCTTACCTGCGTATGGCGGCGCTTGGCCGAACGCAGAGAATCCAGTCCCTGCGGTATCTTACTGGTATTGTATTCCGCGAGCTTGTCCAAAAGCGCAAAGGCATCAAGGCCCTCGATCCGGCATCCCAGGGCCGCCAGCACACTCTCATTGAACTTATAAGGACTGGCCGTAGAAACAATCACCATCGGACATGTATCCTGTGTCTGTTCCTGATAGTTTTGCGCAGCCTTCCAGGCCACGGCAGTATGCGTATCCGGTACGTAATGCCGGTCAAAATACACGTCCTTGATTGTGGCCGCCGTAGCCTTGTCATCGGCCCAGTCCGCCCAGAAGAGCTGCTGTATTTTTTCCAGCACAGCGGCATCCGCCGCATAGCGCCCGGTGCCCGCCAGCTCACGCATCCAGCCGGCAACCTTGTCCGCATCATTTGTCATGTGATAGAGCAGCCGTTCCAGATTGCTCGATATCAGGATATCCATCGAAGGGGTGATCGTCTTGAAGAACTCACGGTTCCGGTCATAAACTCCGGTGCGCAGGAAATCCGTCAGTACATTATTGGAATTCGAGGCACAGATCAGTTTATGGATCGGCAGCCCCATGCACTTTGCATAGAAGCCGGCCAGAATATCGCCAAAATTCCCCGTTGGAACAGAAAAATTCACCTCGTCACCAGGCTGAATGCGCCCTGCCGCCAAAAGCTCCGCATAGGCACTGAAATAATAGACAACCTGCGGCACCAGCCGCCCCCAGTTGATGGAATTTGCCGAGGAAAGGCGCACCTGCTTCCGGGCCAGAGCTTCATTAAACGAGCTATCATTGAAGATCTCCTTTACACCGTTCTGCGCATCATCGAAATTCCCCTGCACCGCTACAACGGCCACATTCTGTCCCAGCTGTGTAACCATCTGCTGCCGCTGGATACGGCTCACACCATTTTCCGGATAGAACACGATGATCTTGATCTGTTCTACATCCTTAAAGCCCTCCAGCGCGGCCTTTCCCGTATCTCCCGAGGTCGCCACGAGAATGAGCACCTCATTTTTTTCTCCGGTCTTCTTTAATGCCGTTGACAAAAGCTGCGGCAGCAGCTGCAATGCCATATCTTTGAAAGCACTGGTCGGCCCATGCCAAAGCTCCAGTACTGACACGTCATCAAAAATAGTAAGCGGCGCAACCTTGGGCGAGTCAAATTTCCCCGCCCCATAGGCCCGCTCCACACAGCCCCGGATTTCCTCTTCACTATAGTCGGTGAGGAAGCACCCCAGCACACGCTCGGCCCTTTCTTCATAGGAAAGTCCCTGCAGTCCGGAAATAAAATCCATCGAAACCTGCGGCATTTCTGTCGGCACAAAGAGTCCGCCATCATCAGCCAGTCCGGCAATAATTGCCTCGGCCGCTGTCATTTTCTGTCCATTTCCCCGTGTACTGATGTACTTCACTTCAATCGCCCCTCTATGTTAGAATATGGATAAGTCCGAATCAACGGACCACCTGTCGCTTATGAATACATAAATAAAAGTTATTTTCCTTCACTTTGTTAAGGCTGCTGTTACCGCCCGGACTGCCTGTACGAGATCCATCGGCGCGAGCAGGATCTGCTCGCCTCTTTTTCCGGCACTGACCGCGATTGTCTCCCACTGACGGGCACTTTCATCCAGATATACCGGATATTCCTTCTTGGCCCCCAGCGGTGAACAGCCGCCGCGGATATAGCCTGTGAGGCCCTGGACCTCCTTCAGATGCACCATCTCCACCTTTTTATTGCCGGAAACCGCCGCCAGAGCCTTGAGATCCAGCTCCGCATCACCAGGAATACAGGCCATGAGCACACCGTTTTTATCGCCGCGCGCGACCAGTGTTTTGAATACCATTTCCACCGGCATCCCGACCGAGGCTGCCACATGGACGGCGCTCAGATCATTCAGATCCACCGGATATTCCTTAAGTTCATACGCGATTCCAAGCCCATCGAGTATGCGGGCCGCATTTGTTTTCTTTGTTCCCTTCATTTAATCCCACCATCTAAATCTACAAAATTACGTCTGCCCCTTGCGGCAGATTAGCTTTTATTATAGCATAGGTTAGGGAATAATCCTATAGAAAAAATGTTTTTGTCAATTGGAAAAATACGTTTTTAAATTTCAAGTAACATTTACGTGTAAAAACCACCAATTTTACAACTGTAAATGTAAATTTTTAAAAAGAGGTGCTTTACCGTGCTTAAAATTGCTTTAGCACAAATGGAGGTCCAGCCGGGCCACCCGGACAAAAATGCCCGGAAAATGCTGCAGCTCATTGCCGAAGCCAAAGAAAAACAGACGGATCTCATCATTTTTCCGGAAATGTCCATCCCCGGCTACCTGCTGGGTGATACCTGGGAACAGCCAGCTTTTCTGGAGGACTGCATCGCCTGGGGCGAGGAAATCATCCAGGCCTCAACGGGCATCTGTATCATGTATGGCAATATTGCCATCGACGCACAGAAAAAGAACAACGATGGCCGCATACGCAAATACAATGCCTTCTATACTGCGCAAGACGGTCAGCTCCTGCAGCCAGCGGCTATGCCCTACCCCTTCGTCATCAAGACATTACTGCCCAATTATCGCGAATTCGACGATACCCGCCACTTCTTCAGCCTGCAGAAGCTCGCGCGCGAACGCGCCGCAAAGGTGGAAGATCTGATCTCCCCCATTGTCTTCACAAGCCACGGCAAGCGCTACTCGGTCGGCTGCCTGCTCTGCGAGGACGGCTGGAGTGATGACTATGAACTCGCGCCGCTTGAACTCCTGCAAAAAAAAGGCGTCGACTTTTTCGTCAATATATCCTCTTCCCCGTATACACTTGGCAAAAACGACAAGCGCAGCCGGGTATTCGGTCAGCAGGCACAGCAAGCGGACCGCCCGCTCTTCTACGTAAACAATACCGGCCTGCAGAACAACGGCAAGACCGTCTATACCTTCGATGGCTCCAGCACGGTCTACAGCCGGCAGGGAAATGTCGTCAGAACCTGCGCACCATATAAGGAAGAACTCTGTTTTATCACACTGGAGGAAATCGACACGCTCCAGCCACGGAAGCCCCAGCCGGAGGTCCCCATCGCCTGCATCTATGAATCCCTTTCCTATGGCATCCGGAAATTTCTGCAGGACATCCGCATGAAAAAGGTGGTCATCGGTATATCCGGCGGCATCGACTCAGCGGTGGCCGCGGCGCTTTACACCAGTGTACTGGGCGAAGAGAACGTCCTGCTCGTCAATATGCCCAGTGTCTATAACTCCGCCACCACAAAAGGCCTGGCGCAGCGGCTCGCCGAAAATCTTGGCTGCCATTATGCCATTCTCCCCATCCAGGAGGTCGTAGACTATACCATCCGCCAGCTGGAGACTACGCCCGTGACCTTCCTGCGGGATGGAACCACCAGCGGCCTTCAGGTGTCCTCCTTTGTTGCCGAGAATATCCAGGCCAGGGACCGCAGTGCCCGGGTACTCGCAGGCGCTGCCGCTGCCTTTGGCGGGGGCTTTACCTGCAATGCAAACAAGGCGGAAACCACCGTCGGCTATTCCACCCTTTACGGCGATCAGTCGGGATTCCTCGCCGCACTGGCCGATCTCTGGAAACACCAGGTCTATGAACTGGCCCGCTATCTCAATACAGCGATCTTCCATCGCGAGGTCATTCCCCAGGCCACAATCGATATCGTTCCCAGCGCGGAGCTCTCCAACAATCAATGTGTTGATGAGGGCAAGGGCGATCCGCTCAAGTATCCTTATCACGATTATCTTTTCCGTTCCTTTGTCGAGGCTTGGAAAAAAGCGACGCCGCAGGATATACTGGAATGGTATGCCGCCGGTACACTGGAAGAGCACCTGGGCTGCCCCCCCGGCATTGTCGCCAGGTATTTTCCCACGGCAGCGGAATTCATTGCTGACCTGGAACGCTGGTGGAACCTCTTCACCGGCATGGCCGTCGCCAAGCGCATTCAGGCCCCGCCCATCCTGGCCATCAGCCGCCGTGCCTACGGATTCGATCACCGCGAGTCTCAGAACGGCCCCTACTATACCCGCCGCTACCTGCAGCTCAAGGCCACACTGCTGGCCAATGCCTCCCAGCACTGATTTTCCATGCAAAAGCTCCTGCCCGGTCCCTTTGGGGGACCGGGCAGGAGCTTTTTATAATATAGGGAAATTTCTCAGATAGGATTCAGCACACTTTGCAAAAATTTTCTCGTACGCTCGTGCTGTGGCTGGCTGAAGAGCTCAGCCGGCCGGCCCTCTTCAATGATAACGCCATCTCCCATGAAGATCACCCGGTCAGCGACTTCGCGCGCAAAACCCATTTCATGCGTTACAATCACCATGGTCATCCCCTTTTGGGCCAGATTTTTCATGACATTGAGCACCTCGCCGACCATCTCCGGGTCCAGAGCACTTGTGGGCTCATCAAACAGCATGATTTCCGGGTTCATTTCCAGTGCCCGCGCAATCGCAATACGCTGCTTCTGCCCGCCGGACAAAGTGTCCGGATAGACATCCTTTTTATCTGCAAGTCCGACCATCTGCAAAAGTTCCATGCCCTTTTGCTCTGCTGCCGCCGGAGACATCACGCCAAGCTCTACCGGAGCCAGTACGATATTCTCCATGACCGTATAGTTGGGAAAAAGATTGAACATCTGGAATACCATCCCGATGCGCTGCCGAAAGGCATTGAGCTTCTTCACGTGCATAACGTCCGTATCGAATACCGTCACCGCACCGCCCTGCGCCTCCTCCAGGCGGTTCAGGCAGCGAAGCAGCGTGCTCTTTCCTGAGCCGGAGGGCCCGATGATACAGACGACCTCCCCTTCCCCTACCTGGAAGGATACATCCTTCAAAACGAGATTGTCCCCAAAGGACTTCATCAAATGATCCACCTTAATGATCATGCTTCAATCTCCTTTCCACCCATTTAGCGAACAACGACAGGGCAACGATCACAATAAGATATAAAATCGCCGCAAACGAATAGACCTCAAACGGCATATAGTTCTTGGCAATGATGATCTGCGAATTCATCGTGAGCTCCCGTACACTGATGACGGACAGGATGGAGGTATCCTTGAGCGTCGTGATAAACTGATTGATGATTGGAGGAATCATGATCTTGATTGCCTGCGGCAAAACGACCTTCTGCAGGGTTTTGAAATATCCCAGCCCCAGGCTGCGGGCGGCCTCCACCTGCCCCGGATCGACAGCCTGGATGCCGCCGCGGAAGATTTCCGCCAGATAGGCACTGGCATTGATTGTCAGGGTAACAATGGCGGCAAAAACCGGATTGAATTTGACATGCAGCAACGCGCCCACGCCAAAGAACAGAAACAGTGCGAATATCATCACCGGAACACCACGTACCAGATAGATATACAGATTGTAGACAGCCTTGCCGATACGAAACTCAGAGAGGCCGATCACCGCCAGCAGGATTCCGATGAAAAACGCAAAAAACAG
Source organism: uncultured Selenomonadaceae bacterium (assembly GCA_964520975.1). Taxonomy (GTDB): domain Bacteria; phylum Bacillota; class Negativicutes; order Selenomonadales; family Selenomonadaceae; genus CAZFPA01. The sequence goes on from CAZFPA010000001.1 coordinate 55,537, forward strand.
CGATGCTACCGCGATGAGGATGGTGACCTCCAGGCCCGCGAGCAGGCTGGGCCAGCATTCTATAAATAAGCCAAGATAATGCTCCATAAACTGAATCAAACCTCCATAAGAACAATAGGAGAGAGCCCGTCATGCAGGCTCTCTCCCACCCTTCTGACACTTTTATTTTTTCGCGATGTATTCACCGACGATCTTGTCGTAGGTGCCATCCGCTTTGATCTTCTGCAGGCCCTCATTGAACATCTTAAGCAGCTCTGCATTTTCACCCTTCTTGACGGCAAAGCCATAGGAAGGCGGGTCGATGACAGAATCCACAGCAATCTTGAGCTTGTCCTGCTCACCGATTTTGATCTGATAATTGATGACCGGATAATCCTCCATGAGGAAGTCCGCATTGCCATTGGCAACAGCCATCATCATGCTGGGCGAATCATCGTAATAGGCGATGTTCAAACCGTATTTGTCCTTGTTGTCCTCAGCAAACTTCGCGCCCGTCGTGCCTTTCTTCACCGCAGCCGTCTTGCCGCGGAGGTCCTCCAGCGATGCAATGCTCGTGTTGGACTTGCTCACCACTACGGCCAGACCTGACTGGATGTATCCATCGGAGAAATCCACGGATTGTTTACGCTCTTCCGTGATATTCATGCCAGCAATCGCGCCGTCCAGCTGCCCGGAAACAAGACCCGGAATGATACCAGAAAAATCCATCGGCTTGAGCTCGTATTTGAAGCCCTCCGCCTTGGCAATCGCATCGAGCAGTTCGACATCGATCCCTTTATATTTTCCATCCACCTCCATGGAAAATGGTGCATATTTCGCGTCGCAGGCAATGGTATAGGACTTGTCCGCTGCCCCGGACCCGCTGCCAGAACCACTGCCGGCCTTTTCAGCTACTGCCCCGCAGCCAGCCAATGCCCCTATCGCAAATACAGCCAGAGCTGCTGCTGCCAACAACTTCTTCATTCCCATCTTCATTTCAATTCCTCCTCTATTCCTTTTCTGATAGAATCCACATAACAAAAAAGAGCAAAGCCATTCCGGAGAAAGTCTCCAGAGCGTCTTTGCTCAGTTCAATGCCATGTCAGATTGTCTATGTGAAATATACTAGCATATAAAAATCCAAAAGTCCAGCAAAAAAAACACCCCGAAGGGTGTTTTTCTATTTATTTCATAGCTGCGATTTTCCGCAGTGTCTCCATAATCAAAGCTGCCTGTGGCTCTACCGTCTCCAGCAGAAGCTTTTCATTCGGACTGTGAATGTCCATAGTTGTCACGCCGATAGATACCATATCCAGCTTTGGATTCTTGCGGAAATGCCAGCCGCATTCCAATCCCGCATGGATTGTCTCCACCTTCATAGGAGAACCGTTCTGTTCCTGGAAGGTCTCCGCCATAATCCTGGCAAGACGACTGTCCTTACGTTCTTTCCAGCCCGGTGACTGCGTACCGATCTGCGCCGCAAAGCCGCTCATTGCAGCATACGCCTGTGCCATACGACGGAATTCATCCGTCTTGGCATCAATAGCGGAACGCGGGAAGAACTGAATTGTAACCGTTCCTGCCTGCGTGTGAATTACCCCCAGATTGGCCGAAGTCTCCACAAGTCCCGGAATGACCTGCGACATCGCATAGACACCGGTGTGCAGGGCAATGAGCAGCTGCAGCAGAGCCGCTGTGTCGGCTGCAGCAAACACCTGTGCCGGCGCCTCCGTTGCGCTCAGCAGAAGCTTTGCCTCCGGATCAACACCGCCATACATCTCAACAAAACGCTCCTTTGTCTCAGCCACGACTGCCTGCAGTTCCTTTTCGGATGCATCACTGGCAAAAACAACCTCAGCGGATGCCGGAATCGCATTACGAGCCGTACCGCCCTGGAAATCAGCCAGTTCAAAGGCAATTTCCTTCTCCTGCAACGACAGCAGAGCCATTGCCGCCGTACGGATGGCATTGCCCCGGCCATCACCGATGCGCTCGCCGGAATGTCCGCCCAGCAGATCCTTCACCGAAAGCTTCCAGGCTTTTTTCTGCTGTGGAGCCTGCTGCTGCATCTTTCTGGAGAAATCAATATTTACGCTTCCGGCACTGCCCACCGTAAGCTCATCATAATTTTCCGAATCACAGTTGATCAGGAAACTGGCATCCGTGAGATATTTAGCATCCAGATGGATGGCGCCCGTCATGCCCTGCTCTTCATCTACAGTCACAATGAGACGCAACGGCCCATGATTTTCAAGCGTCCGCATAATATAAATCGCTTCCGCTACGCCAATGCCATCATCCGCCCCCAGGCTCGTTCCATCTGCCTCCAGATATTTCTTGCCACGCTTGAGTTTGATTGCATCCGTGAGCGGGTCAAACTTAACGCCCGGTGCGGCTACGCAGACCATATCCATATGGCCCTGCAGAATCGTCAGCGGCGCCTTTTCACAGCCTGCCGAAGCCGGCTTATCCGCAATGATATTGAATTTCTCATCCTGCACGACGGTGAAGCCCAGTCCTGTCAGACGATCCCGCAAATAATTGCTGACCTTTTCCTCGTGACCGGATTTACGCGGTATCTGTGTGAGTTTTTCAAACTCCGCTAAAATCTCTTCCAATACATCCTGCTTGTTTGCCATAACCAAAGCCTCCATAAAACGAAATTTACGCATGAAAAAACAAAGCAACCATCCAAAATGATTGCTTTGTTCTGTCAACAAACTTATTCAGGCATAGCTGTCGGAGTTGCCTCCGAAATGCTCACACCTGCGGGAACATAAAGCACCATTGTTTCAGAAATACGCTTGACCTCGCCATCCGTCACATAGCATACACCATTGAGAAAATCGCAGATGCGGCGCTGATCCGCCGACTCCACCCGCTCATAGTTCACAACAGCTGCCTTCTTGGCCTTCAGATCATCTGCTACCGTCGTCACCTGATCAAAGTTCTGCGGAACATAGATCTGAATCTTAAGCTCCGGAACCTTCGTGGTGTGTACAGTAAGCTGCGGACGAACCGGTGTCGCCGGCGCTGCGGCATATCCTACCGGACTGCCATTGACAACCTGGCGCTCCCGAACGACTGCCTCCTCCTGAACCTCAGGAACCTCTTCCTCTGTATACTCATCTTCCATGACATCCTCTATCGGCATGAGTATATCTTTCAGCTTTTCTACGAATCCCACCCGTATCGCCTCCACAATAATATATGAATAAATAATTTCATCGCTATTTATGCTACTTTTGAATTGTTTCGCCGCAAAACATAAAAGTCCTGCCTGAATTTCAAAAAAATTCACCAGGCAGGACTTTTTGATTCAAAATACCTATAAAATTGTCATGTTGTAAGGATTACTTACGGGCATTCTTGCTTGCACGGCCACGGGCTGTACGATCCAGAACCGCCTTGCGCAGACGAATGTTCTCCGGCGTAACCTCTACAAGTTCATCCTCATTGATATACTCAAGTGCCTGCTCCAGACTCAAAATACGTGGCGGAACAAGACGGATGGCCTCATCCGAGGAAGACGTTCTCATGTTGGAAACATTCTTTTTCTTGCACGGGTTGATATCGATATCCATCTCACGGGAATTCTCGCCCACGATCATGCCTTCATAAACCTGCTGATTCGGTGAAATGAACATAGTACCGCGATCCTGCAGCGTATAGATACCATAGCCGGTAGTCTCACCCTGCTCGAAAGCAACCAGCGAGCCGCGGGAACGACCCGGGATATCCCCCTTATACGGCACATAGCCATGGAACACATGGTTCATGATACCGTTGCCCTTGGTATTCGTCAAAAGTTCCGAACGGAAACCGATGAGGCCACGCGCCGGGATTACGAATTCCATGCGCATGTAGCCGGAAACCTCGCTCATATTGGAAAGCTCAGCCTTACGAGTTCCCAGGGACTCCATGACCGTACCCATATATTCCTGCGGAACCTCAATCGTCAGATTCTCCAACGGTTCGCAAAGCTGCCCGTTGATGGTCTTATATACAACCTCCGGCTTGCCGACCTGCAGCTCATAGCCCTCGCGACGCATCGTCTCGATGAGAATGGAAAGATGCAGCTCACCACGGCCGGAAACCTTGAAGGTATCCGCCGAATCCGTCTCCTCAACCTTCATGCTCACGTTGGTCTCGACCTCTTTGAACAAACGGTCACGCAGATGACGGGAAGTAACAAACTGACCCTCACGGCCAGCAAACGGGCTCGTATTGACACCAAAGGTCATGGACAGCGTCGGCTCATCGATATTGATGGTCGGCAGAGCCTCCGGATTTTCAGCATCCGCAACCGTATAGCCGATGCTGACATCGCCGAGACCTGTAAGAGCGACAACCTCGCCCAGTCCGGCAGACGGAACCTCAACACGCTTCAGACCCTGGTATACGAAAACCTTGCCGATCTTCGCTTTTGTTTCCTGATCCCCATTGATGAGAACCACATTCTGATTTGTCTTTACGCTGCCGCGAATAATACGGCCAATCGCTACACGACCTACATAATCATCGGCATCCAGCGTCGTAACCATCATCTGCAGCGGGCCATCAGCATCACCGCGCGGTGCCGGGATCTCCTTGATGATTGTTTCCATGAGCGGCTCGAGATTGTCATTATCATCGGCCATCTCATATTTTGCAATACCCTCGCGGGCCGTTGCATAAATCACCGGGAAATCCAGCTGATCATCATCAGCGCCAAGCTCCATGAAGAGCTCCAGGACTTCATCATACACGTCCTCTACCCGCTGATCCGGACGATCGATCTTATTGATGACAACAATCGGCTTCAATTTCTGTTCCAACGCCTTGCGCAATACATACTTTGTCTGCGGCATCGGACCTTCAAAGGCATCAACGAGCAGCACAACGCCGTCTACCATGTTCAATACACGCTCTACCTCGCCACCGAAGTCCGCATGGCCCGGGGTATCAACGATATTGATCTTGATGTCCTTATACATGATGGACGTATTCTTCGACAAAATCGTGATGCCTCGCTCACGTTCCAAATCACCGGAGTCCATGACGCGCTCAGCAACCTGTTCGTTGGAGCGGAATACATGGCTCTGTTTCAGCATGGCATCAACCAGTGTGGTCTTACCATGGTCAACGTGGGCAATGATCGCGATATTTCTCAAATTTTCACTAGTACTCATTATTTAATAACTGCCTCCTAATTCAATACAGAAAAAGAGCTCTTTCTTGTGTCTTTTCCATTTTTAGCAATATACCAATGATATTATAACCAGCTCTCAATGTCAATGTTTTTTTACATTCACGAAAATTAACGGACAGTCCTGAATGAACTGTCCGTTACCTGCTTTTCCTATAACTGGATCAGAGCCCAGCCTGCGTACGCAGTGTCTCAGCTTTATCGGTATGCTCCCACGGAAGATCGACATCCGTGCGGCCAAAATGCCCGTAAGCTGCTGTCTGTGCGTAAATCGGACGGCGCAGATTGAGCTTCTTGATGATACCGGCCGGGCGCAGGTCGAAGTTCTTCTTCACGAGCTGCTCGATCAGGGCCTCATCAACCTTGTGCGTGCCAAAGGTCTCAACCATGACAGAAACCGGATGTGCTACACCAATGGCATAGGCCAGCTGGATTTCGCAGCGATCCGCGAGGCCTGCGGCCACAACATTTTTCGCCACATACCGTGCCGCATAGGCTGCGGAACGGTCAACCTTCGTCGGATCCTTGCCCGAGAAAGCGCCGCCGCCATGACGAGCCATCCCGCCATAGGTATCAACGATGATCTTACGACCCGTAAGACCAGCATCCCCCTGCGGTCCGCCAATGACGAACTTGCCGGTCGGATTAACGAAATACTGCGTATCATCATCCAAAAGCTCCGCCGGAACAACCGCCTTGATGACCTTTTCAATCATGTCACGGCGAATCGTCGCGAGATCCACAGCCTCATCGTGCTGCGTGGAAATGACAATCGTATCGATGTGGACCGGTTTGCCATCCTCATAGGCAACCGTTACCTGCGTCTTACCATCCGGACGGAGATACGGCAGTTCACCGCTCTTTCTGACTTCCGTCAGACGGCGGGCCAGGCGATGCGCCAGTGCAATCGTCAGCGGCATGTACTCCGGCGTCTCATTCGTTGCATAGCCGAACATCATGCCCTGATCCCCTGCACCGATGGCATCTTCCTCTTCCATCTCACCATTCTTTGCTTCCAGGGCCTTATCCACTCCCAGGGCAATATCCGCTGACTGCTCGTCAATGGATACATTCACGCCGCAGGTCTCGCAGTCAAAACCGTATTTCGCTCTCGTATAGCCGATCTTGCGAATCGTCTCACGAATGATGTGGGGAATATCCACATAGCATTTCGTAGAAATCTCGCCCGCTACATGCACCTGGCCTGTAGTGATGAGCGTCTCACAGGCTACACGCCCCATCGGGTCCTGCGCCAGAATCGCATCGAGGATGCTGTCCGAAATCTGATCGGCAATCTTATCCGGATGGCCTTCCGTTACAGACTCCGAAGTAAATAATACACGTTTCTTACTCATATTCTGCCTCCTTTTTGCCAAATAAAAAACTCTCTACACTATAATAGAGAGTCGTATCCGCTCTCATCTTATAGGCTTTGCCTACAGGAATTGGCACCGTTTGACACTGTCAATGGTTGCCGCGGTTTCACAGGGCCAGTCCCTCCACCGCTCTTGATGAGTTTCATATTCAGCTTTATGGTTATATGATAAACGATAGCAGATTATATGTCAAGAGGAATCGTGAATCTGATTCATATTTATTCTTACCGGGAGCGGCCTGAAATAAAAAGAGCCCCAGGATATTATCCTGAGACTCCTGCATGCAGCAGCCCTTATGAGCTTGCAAAAATAAACTTCTAAAAGTGTCATTGTGGTAAAGCCGCGACCCGGTCAAGAATGATACCTGCCAAAACGACCTTGCTCTGCAGCGGAAATTCTTCTACCTGTCCATCCCGCGAAAGGATTTTAATGAGGTTCGTCTCGCTGTTGAAACCGGCATTCGGCTTGGTCACATCGTTGGCTACAATGAAATCCAGGTTCTTTTTTTCGAGCTTCTGCCGGGCATAGGCCAGCAGATTCTGCGTTTCTGCCGCAAAGCCAACCAGGATCTGGCCGGGCTTCTTCAAAGCACCGAGTTCCCGGAGAATATCCGGATTTTTCTCGAGTACAAGTGTCAGAACGTCTTCATCCTTCTTGATCTTGTTCTCGGCAATCTCCCTGGCCCGATAATCGGCTACTGCAGCGGCCTTGATAACGATATCACAGGTAGAAAACTCCTCCAGAACAGCCGCCCGCATCTGCGCGGCTGTCTCAATGTGAATCACGCGCACGCCAGCCGGCTCCGATAAAGCGGAAGGTCCCGAAATCAGCACGACCGCAGCACCCCGCCGGGCTGCCTCAGCCGCGATTGCGTATCCCATGCGGCCGCTGGAACGGTTGCCGATATAGCGCACGGGATCGATAGGCTCAATTGTCCCGGCTGCCGTGACCAAAACCTTTTTCCCGGCCAAAGAAGCCAGCGAAGAGCTTGCCGCCTCCATTTCAGTGACGATCTGCTCCGGCTCCGGCAGGCGCCCGACTCCGGAGGTTCCGCAGGCCAGCGGCCCGCTCGCCGGTGCAATGAGCTGCCAGCCACGGTGCTGCAGCGTCCGGATATTCTGCTGCGTTGCCGGATTCTCATACATATTACTGTTCATGGCCGGAGCAAAGAATATAGGTGCCCGCGTCGCAAGCAGAGTCGTGGTCAGCATATCATCCGCCATCCCCTGCGCCGCCTTGGCGATGAAATTCGCGGTGGCCGGTGCCACCAGAACAAAATCCGCCATCCTGGCCAGCGCGATATGCTCAACATTCCAATGCGTCACCTTATCCCACATACTGGTGGTAACCGGCTGTCCCGTAATCTCGCGAAACGTGAGCTCTGTCACGAATTCCGTCGCCGCCCGTGTCATGATCACATGCACCTCAGCGCCTTTTTTGCGCAGACGGCTGGCCACCTCTACAGCCTTATAGGCTGCAATGCCGCCAGTGACTCCTAAAACAATCTTCTTACCCTCTAGCATCTGTCTCCAACTCCAGCTCCTGACTGCAGGCAGTCAGCTTATTTTAGGCCAGCTTTCACACGTTTATAATAGATCTTGCCCTCGGCAATTTCCTCCAGCGCATTCGTAACGTTCTTCGTCGAACGAACCTCGACCTTGATGGGATCGCCATCGAGAATCTGACGGGCTCTTTTCGCAGCCAGTACAACGAGTGTATAGCGGCTGTCTACCTTCTTCAGCAGTGTATTGATTGACGGATTTACCATATCCATGAGATCATTTCCCCTTTCCTTTTTCCAGCTCATCTATGAATTCAATATTACGTTCAATGCGGCAATGCTCTGCCGTAAGAATCGCAGCGATATGCTCAACAGCTCTGTCCACATCGTCATTGACAACGACATAGCTGTAATGCTTGCCTATTTCCAGCTCCGTTGCCGCCGCACCCAGCCGGCGGGCAATGCTCTCCTCTGTCTCGGTTCCGCGGCCGCGGATGCGCTTTTCCAGCTCCGGCAGCGACGGTGGTACAAGATAAATATAAAGTCCCTCCGGAAACTGCTTCTTGACCTTCATTGCCCCTTGCGTATCGATCTCAAGCAGCATGTCCTGTCCCTCAGAAAGCTTTTCCTGTATCTTTTTCAGGGGGGTACCATAGTAATTTCCATATACCTCAGCCCACTCCAGGAGCTCGCCATTCGCAATCATTTTCTCAAAGGCAGCTTTTTCCGTGAAATAATAATTCACACCATTCTGCTCGCCCTCACGCGGCGACCGCGTCGTTGCCGAAACAGAATAAGCGATTTCCGGATGCGCCGCCAAAAGAGCCTTGCAGACGGTTCCTTTCCCAGTTCCCGATGGACCGGAAACCACAATCAATAAACCCTGTTTTTTCATTTCTCGTCATCCTTTACCTTGAGATCCGCATCGTCGTTTTCAATGACCCGATGCGCCACGGTCTCCGGCTGTACAGCCGACAGGATTACATGACCGCTGTCAGCGATGAGCACAGCCCGGGTCCGACGGCCATAGGTGGCATCGATGAGCATGCCATGATCCCTGGCCTCCTGAATGATGCGCTTGATTGGTGCCGATTCCGGACTCACGATTGCGATCATCCGGTTCGCCGACACAATGTTGCCAAAACCTATATTGATGAGCTTAATGTCCATAGTATATTATATCCTCTCTTCCCATGAAGAAAATCTATTCCACATTCTGGATCTGTTCCCGAATTTTTTCGATTTCACTTTTACAGTCAACTACGAGCTGCGCCGCCTCCGCACAATTTGCCTTGGAAGCGATGGTGTTGACCTCCCGGTTCATTTCCTGTACGAGGAAATCCAGCTTACGCCCCATGGGTTCTGCCGGATCTTCAATCATGCTCCGGAACTGCTGGAAATGGCTCTGCAGCCGCACGACCTCTTCGGTATAATTGATCTTATCCGCATAAATTGCCGTCTCCTGGATAATGCGCGTCTCGTCGATTGCATCCTTTGCCAAAAGCTCACAGATCGTCTTCTGCAGACGCTCACGATAAGCGACAACGATCTCCGGCGCGAATGCGGCAATCTTCCCGACCAGTTCCTGCAGCGTATCGAGGCGTCCGACAAAATCCTGCTGCAGGTTGCGGCCCTCGGCCTCCCGCATGACCAGGAAGCCATCCAGGGCAGTCCGCAGCGCCGTAAGCAGCGCCGTCCTGGCCCCCGCTATATCCAGCATGCCCTCTGACAAAGTCAGGACTTCCGGATAGTTGGCCACCGTACTCACATCATCCGGCCGTGCCAGGTGCAGAAGATCACTCATCTCGTTCAATGCCTTATGGTAAGCAATTGCGAGACTTTTGTCAACCCTTATACACTGCTCTTTTTCCCGCTTATCCAGGAAATTCACATTCACATCCAGCTTTCCCCGTGACGCATACGTGCGGATGAGTTTCACCGCATCAGCCTCCAGCGCAGCCAGTCCATGCGGCATGTGCATATTGATTTCCAGATAACGCTGGTTGACTGACTTCACCTCGATATGAAGCTTATAGTCATCATCCTCATAATCCCCAGAACCGAATCCCGTCATACTTCTCAGCATCTACAGCCCTCCCCGGCTTACGCCTGTCCTTCTTTATCGGCAAAGTGTCCGGCAAACACCTGCTCCGCCGGGCCCGTCATGTAAAGATGGCCGTTGTCTGCCCATTCCACGGTGAGCCGGCCACCATCGAGCTCAATCTCGGCCCGACGCTCGGTAAGACCATTGAGCACCGCCGCCGTAAGTGTGGCACAGGAGCCCGTTCCGCAGGCCAGCGTGACGGCCGCCCCGCGTTCCCATACACGCATGCGCAGATGCGTGCGGTCGCGCACCTCGACAAATTCCGCATTGACCTTGCGCGGAAAACACGCATGCGTCTCAAAGGCCGGCCCGACGGTCTCAATCGGCAACGCCCCGATCTCATCCACAAATACAACACAGTGCGGATTGCCCATGGATACACAGGTCATAGTATAGCGCTGCCCCAGAACCTCAATGGGCTCAGAAACCACCCGACGGCTGCCGAAGCCGGCAACCGGTATCCGGTCAGCTTCCAGGACAGGCTCACCCATATCCACCTGCACTGATACCACCTTGCCCGCTGACAGAATAAGCTTAGGCACCAGAATTCCCGCACCGGTCTCAACCGTGAACTCCGTTTTGTCCGTGAGCCCCGCCTCATAGGCGCAGCGTGCAAAGCAACGGATACCATTGCCGCACATCTCCGCCTCACTGCCATCGGTATTAAAGATCCGCATACGAAAATCGGCCTTTGTGGAAGGAAGCAGCAGGATGAGGCCATCTGCGCCAATGCCATAATGACGGTCACATACCCGTTTCGCCAATGCAGCATAATCCGTCAGCTTTTCCGCAAAGCAGTTCACGAGAACAAAATCATTTCCGCAGCCCTGCCATTTCGTAAATGAAAATTCCATTGTAGTCACGCTCCCAAAACAGCATAAAATGCCATATACATATTATTGTATATGTTTCCGGAAAGTTATGCAAGAAAAACCCCCGCAGATTTGACCAAACTGCACTGAAATGCTATACTTTTAGCACGAATTGCCGTGTACTGCCGCCCTTATGGCAGTGCCTTTCACGATATTGCAAAAATCGAGGTTACAATTATGAGTTTAGACGGATTTTCCATGCACCCGCTCGCAGCCGAGCTTAACACAGCACTGGCTGGCGGCCGCATCGACAAGATTACGCAGCCGAACAAGCAGTCCGTACTGCTCTCCGTGCGGCAGCCCGGACAGAATTTCCTGCTGCATCTCTCTATCAACCCGCAGAATCCCGCGGCTCATCTCATGGAAAAGCCCCTGGAAAATCCGGCAGAACCACCGCTTTTCTGCATGGTACTGCGCAAGCACATCGAAACCGGCCGCATCGCGGAGATCCGCCAGTACGGTCTCGACCGCATCCTCATCATCGACATTGATTTTCTGGCTGCTGGCGGTGAGATCCTCACCAAGTCACTGGTCATTGAGCTCATGGGAAAATACAGCAACATGATCCTCATTCAGGACGGCCGCATCATCGAGGCCCTGCGTAAAGTCGGAACAAACAGCAGCCGGGTACGCACCGTGCTTCCCGGACAGGACTATGTCCTGCCACCGCAGCAGGACAAGCTGAACCTTTTAGAAACACCACTGCCAGAAATCCTTGCCGCACTCAAAAAACAGCCGGAGGAAAAACTTTCCAAGGCCTTGCTGAACACCTGCCTGGGCTTTGGCCCGGTATCGGCCAGGGAAACCGCCTTCAATGCCGGTCTGGCCGCCAGTACGAAAATCAGCGAACTCGATGCGGCGGATTTCGCTTCACTGGCTTCCGCCCTGGAGGAAATCCATCAGAACTGCCTTGATGCGAAGGCTCCGGCCTGCCTCGTACTCGGTGAAAACAATAAGCTGCTGGCCATGGCCGCTTTCCCGCTGCACTATCTGACGGAAGGGACCTGCACCACCTTTGACAGCATCAGTGCCATGCTCAGCCAGGCCTCCCGCCTGGCTGGCAGCTACACCCTGCCGGATCGTGACCGCTTCCGCAAGCTCGTGCGCACGGAACTGGCCCGCGCAGAAAACAAATGCCAGGTACTGGAAAAAGAAATCGCCGCGGCGGAAAATGCCGAAGAATATCGTATTAAGGCCGATAACCTCATGACCTATCAGTACGCACTGCAGGATCATGTAGATGCCGAGATCACCGTGGACAATATCTACAGTGCGTCCGGGGAAAAGATCACCATCCCCCTTGACCAGCGGATTTCCATCAGCCAGAACGTCCAGGCCTACTATCATAAATACGATAAATTCAAGCGGGCGCAGGAACTTCTGCGCGTCCAGCGCCGCCAATGCGAGGATGATATCCGCTATCTCGCAAGCATCGAGACCTCCCTGGAGGCCTCCCGCAGCCTGGCGGAAATCCGTGATATCCGCACCGAACTCATTGTCAGCGGCTATCTGCGGGAAAGCAGCAAAAAAAAGATGCAGGAAAAGCCATCCGTTCCTTTCAAGTTCGAGGCTGCCGATGGCACTCAGATTCTCGTAGGGAAAAACAATTATCAAAACGATAAGCTCACCTTCAAGACCGCCTATTTCAACGATCTCTGGTTCCATACCAAGGACATCCCCGGCTCCCATGTCATCCTGCGCTGCGGAGACGACGAACCGGCCACGGATACGATTCTGCTGGCGGCAAGTCTTGCCGCTCACTTCAGTCAGGCCGCCGGCTCATCCAAGATACCGGTGGACTACACCCGCTGCCGCTTCGTAAAGAAGCCCTCCGGTGCCAAACCCGGCTTCGTCATCTTCACCAACCAGACCACACTCTACATCACGCCCGATGAAGAAAAGCTGTCCACGGTACTGCAGAACGATAAAAACGCCAACTGAATGACAAAAAGAAAGCCTGCCGAATCTGTAGTGGCCCGCATAGGCCAGATTTTAAATCTGACTTATATGGACCAGTTCACCCGGCAGGCTTTTTTTATTCGTGATCATCCACAATCGCGGCTCGGCCGCGTTCCCCGGTACGTATCTTTACAGCATCCTCAATACCCGAGATGAAGATCTTGCCATCTCCGATATGCCCGGTCGAGCATACCGCCTCAATGGCACTGACAACCGTCTCGACGGGAATCTCACAGATGACGACCTCCACTTTGATCTTCGGCTGCAGGCTCACCTCCACCTGTCGGCCCCGATAGACCTCCTTATGGCCCTTGGAAAGACCACAGCCAAAAACATTGCTGACCGTCATCCCGGTAACACCAATGCGGTTCAGGGCTTCCTTTAACTCCTCCAGCTTCTCCGGCCGGGTCATGACTTCAACCTTCGTAATCTTGTCCATCTGAATCCCTCCTGCTGATATTCTGCCGTTTTACCAAAAAGAGCCTGCCCTACCATTGACTGATAGTGACAAGCTCCTTCGCTGCAAAACTATATGCTATTTATACCATACAAAACCTGTAAATGCAAGCCTTTTCCCGCAAATCGCCATCAAGAGATGTATCAGCGCATAATCATGACCGGACAATCTGCATGCTGCAGGACATACTGGCTCACACTGCCCATAAGCAGCCGCTGAAAGGTTCCCATGCCCCGGCTGCCCATGATAATGAGGTCAAAGCTACCTTCCTGGGCCTTCGCGACGATGGTCTCTCCCGGATCGCCCACAGCTACAGCACCTTCTGCCCGTATTTCCCGCGGAAGCTCATGCATGAGCTCCGTAAGAAGTTTCCAGGCACCATCCTTGAGCTCGGGTGGCACATAGCCTTCGATATATCCCCCGAGCGAAACCTGCTCAAAGGCGGATATCTCCTTATTGAGATCGATGACAAACAAAACCGTCAGCGCAGCATCATAGAGCCCGGCCACCGATACAGCCTGCTGTACGGCATCATAGGCCTGTTTCGAGCCATCGATAGGCACCAGTATTTTATTGAAATCCATGCTCACCCCTCCATTACTTCAGCCTGCACACGCTGCCGACGGGCGCGGGCCTTGTAGAATACGAAGCAGAACAATACCGCTACAAACCCAATGTACAGCAGGAAAGCACCGAACTCCCTGGATATATCCGTCAGGCCGGCACCACGCGTAATGATATCCCGCACGAGATGAAATTCCCAGGTGAGCGGAAAGATATGCGACAGCGTCTGTACCCAGCCGGAAAGCACCGGTATCGGGCCTGTAGGGCCGCCCAGGATAAAGCCGCCTGGAATGAATAGAATCATCCGGCTCGAAGCGATTCCCGGATTGGAAGCTGTCCAGCCCATGAGCAGACTCAGCATGCCCAGCACAAAAATATAGAAAAACTGCGTGAACAAAAATGTCAGTACATGACCGGAAAAAACCATATCGCCCCAGATGCGCAGAATGGCCATGCCCACAAACAATGCGGTCAGCAGGCAGCCGCCATAGGGAACGATGCGGACCATGAGGTCAAAGGGATTCCCCTGCTCAAGAATCCGGTCCAGTTTGCCGCTCAGCCGCAGCCGCGGTATCATGCCAATCGTCGCAAAGGTGAAAAACATCGAAGAGAAAAAGAACAAAAAGCCCTGCGTCTCACCATTGCTGGTCGAAGCTGCCGGATTGAACAGATTGCGCTCATGCAGAGAGATCCCGCTCTGCGCCGCGCCGCCGGCTGCCTGCTGATTGTCGATGGCGATGAGCTCATTCAGCGCGCTCTTGATATCCGCCGTCTGTGCCGTGTTCGTATTGTCATAAAAAACCCCGATGCTGCCTGCATCAGCCGTATAACGATTTTTTTCCAGATCCCGCGGCAAATAGACAACGGCCACATTCTGATCCCGATAAAAAAGGGTCTTCGGTTCGGCAGGCGTATTGAGCACAGCCGTCACCTTCATGTACTGCGAAGCATTGAGCTTGTCGATGATTTCGTGGCTGTACTTGGAATTATCGAGATCGATGACGGCAATATGCGCATCCTTAGCAAAATTATTGCCCAGCAGCACCGTCATGAATACCGTAATAACCACGGCCACCATCACAGCCACCTTTTCATAGGGCATGCCCTGTCCGGAAAACAGATAGCGCAGCTCATCTTTTAGTGAATTCATGTTCCCTCACCTCGATTGTCATGCCCGGCTGTATCCCATCCGCCGGCTCGGTATAGATACGTACCTGGAACGCTGACAGATCGGACTGGCCTTTTTCCCGGGACATCTTTAAATCCGCAAACCCCGGTGCCTGTGTGATGAGGCGTACCGTTCCAATCGCCGGTTTTTCCCCGGCTACCGTGCGCCCGGTCAGAGTATCCCCCTCATGCAGCTGGCTGGCCTGCTTTTCACTCAGATAAATATCGTAATAGCAGCGCTTGCTTTCCAGCAGAACCACCGGCGTATTGGCCTGTACCATCTCGCCCTGCTTCGCCAGGATCTTGAGCACGCGGCCATCCTCCGGTGCCCGCAGCACCAGCCGCTCCTTCTTGACCTGCAGCTCCTTGAGCTGTACCTCCAGTGCTTTTTTCTGCTGTGCCAGAGACTGTACTTCATGCTGCTTATTGCCGGTTTCCTGCCGTTCCTGGGCAATCGTCGGCAAAGCCAGCGAGTCCGTATTTCCACTGTCCCGGGCGCCCCCGAGCAGCTTGGCCAGGAGCTGCTGCTGCTGCGCGGCATTGGCAGCGGCCACATTCAGATTTGTCCGCGCATCGTCCAGCTCCGACTGGGCAATAGCGCCGATTTCCGCCAGGGAAGCCTTGCGGTTATAGTCCAGCTGTTTATTCTCATAGGTTGCATTCGCCGAATCCACGGCTGCCCGCTGCTGATCAATCTGTCGAAAGCTCTGCTGCTCATCGGTATCCGCCTTGGCATAGCCGATGCCGATTGCCCCATTCGTCGAATTGATCTGCGCATCCATCTGGGCGATCTGAGCCTCCAGCTTTTCAATCGAGAGGTCTACATCCGTACTGTCAAGCTCCATGAGGATATCCCCCTTCTTGACCTCCTGCGCTTCCTGCACCGCCTCATTGACCAGACGACCACTCACGGAATCAAAGGACATCTTGACCTGCTCGGCCGTCAATATACCTTCCTTGTGCTCCGTTGCCAATGCCACCGCATCGTTTCCCTTATACATGAGTATAATACCGCCCAAAAAGAGCAGCCCGATAAAAATGAATCCAATCCGCAATGATTTTTTCTTTAATTCCATGAATACTTTCCTCCGTTGCTATTAGTCAGCTAACTATATGGACAAAAGAAAACTGCTGTCAGCCAGCAGTCACTTTTTTCAGCAAACGACTGAGCTCTGCCTGCTCGTTCTTATCCAACCGTCCCATGAGCTTGCTGATACGAAGATAATGCGCTGGCAGTATCTCATCCATCAGCCGGCTTCCGGCTGATGTCAGCGATACGCGCTTGCTCCGCGCATCCTCCGCATCCTCAGCCAGCCGCACCAGGCCGTCCCGCTCCATGCGGCGCAGCATCACACTGATTGTCGCCCGCGTCACGCCGGCCCGCGCCGCCAGCTTGGACGGTGCCATGCCATCGGGCTGCTGGTGCAGGATAATCATCGCACAGAGCTTGCCCTCCGAAAGCTGATATTCCTGCTCCAGGATATCAAAAATCGCGTGCTGGATCTCTGCCGATGCCTGGATCACATCCAACATTGCCATAACGGCCGATGGATCGATTTCCGGGATATGCTGTGCATGCTGCTCCAATTCCCCCAAAGTCAAAACATTTTCACGTCGCATAAAACGCCTCCAATAGTTAGCCTACTAACTATTACTATAAAGAAAACTGCCTGTTTTGTCAAGTCGATGACAAATAGGCAGATTTTTCAAAAATACACGATGATGCGACTGTAGATCAGTCTTCCTGAATCTCGCGGATAACAACCTTCTCGGCGCCATCCTGCGCTTTAAGCTGCACACTGACCACTTCATGGGAGGAAGTCGGCACATTCTTACCCACATAATCCGCCCGGATTGGCAGTTCCCGATGACCGCGATCAATGAGCACCGCAAGCTGAATCGATTTTGGGCGGCCCATATCGATGAGCGCGTCCAGCGCTGCCCGGATTGTCCGGCCCGTATAGAGCACGTCATCGGCCAGCACAATGGTCTTGCTGGTGATATCTACCGGCATCTGGGTAGGATGCACAATCGGCTGATAGGAAAGCGTGGAGAGATCATCGCGATAGAGCGTGATATCCAGTACCCCCACAGGAGGGCGCTGGCCCTCGATGCGCTCGATCTCCGCTGCCAGGCGCTCAGCGATGGGCACCCCGCGGGTGCGGATTCCCACGAGTACGATATCGGCTACACCATGATTTTTTTCTACAATTTCATGCGATATGCGCGTCAGCGCGCGACGGATGCCATCAGCATCCATGAGTACGGTTTTATCGACTAAAGTTGGCATAGGATTCCCTCCTGTCATTTCCGGCTGCGCAAGGCAGCCAGGATCTTCTGCATATCCTCCGGCAACGGCGCTTCAAAGCGCATCGCGTCTCCCGTTACGGGATGTGTAAGCTCCAGCGATAGGGAATGCAGAGCTTGTCCCTGAATCGCGAACGGACATTTTGCCCGGCCATACTTTGGATCACCGACAACGGGATGGCCGATATGGGTCATGTGCACGCGGATCTGATGCGTACGCCCCGTGCGCAGTTTGCACTCTACCAGTGTATACTGTCCAAACCGTTCAAGCACCCGGAATTCCGTCGTAGCGTCTTTGCCGTTTTCTGTCACGACGGCCATGCGCTTCCGGTCTACAGGATGACGGCCAATTGCCCCATGGATGATACCGGCCTCTTCCTTTATATTTCCATGTACCACAGCCCAGTAGATTCGATGGGCTGCCTTGGTACGAATCTGTTCCGCCAGGTCGATATGGGCCCGATCATTCTTGGCGGCGACCATAACGCCGGATGTATCCTTATCGAGGCGGTGCACAATTCCCGGCCGTATCTCACCGTTGATACCGGACAGGTCACTGCAGTGATGCAGCAGCGCGTTCACCAGTGTACCGTGGAAAACGCCGGCCGCAGGGTGCACAACCATGCCCCGGGCCTTGTTGATCACGATGATGTCACTATCCTCATAGAGAATATCCAGCGGAATGTCCTCCGGCTCTATCGACACCGGCTCTGGCTGCGGAATCGTGAGCACAACACTGTCTCCCGCCTTCAGCTTGTAATTGGCCTTGCGCTTTTCCCCATTGACCAGTACCTGTCCTTCCGCCGCAAGCTTTTGAATATGCGTACGCGACAGTTCCTGCTGCTGGCGCGTGAGGAAAACATCCAGACGCTCCCCTTCTGCCGCAGCCGTATATGTATTTTTCTCTGCCATCATAATCATACAGACTTCTCTTTCGTTTGGAATACTATAGAATAAATAATACAGGCCACACCCACCACAATGGCTATATCCGCAACATTAAAAACCGGCCAGATGCGAAAATCAAAAAAATCGACCACACTGCCCTGAAAGATCCGATCGATAAGGTTGCCCGCTGCACCGCCTAAGAGCATAGCCGCTCCATAGCGGATCCAGGCATTTTCACGCCGCAGACAGGAATAAAACCAGCCCGCTGCAGCCAGCACCAGGATACCGATAAAAATAAAAAAACCACGCTGATTCTCAAGAATGCCAAAGGCCGCCCCGGCATTCAGAATATAGGTGATATGAAAAACATTGGGAATGACCGGTATCGACATTCCCAGCCCCATAGAGGACTGAACATACAGCTTCACCAGCTGATCTAAAATTATAATAAAGACACATACTGCTACCGGCACCTAAAAACCCCTGTCCTTCCTATTCTTCTGTTTGCTCCTTTACCGGCTCGTCGACCGGCTCCTCTGCCGGCTTTGCATCCGGCAGACTGCGTTCCTCTTCCGTCAGCAGCGCAAGCTCCGACTGCATGAGCGAGCGTACCTTCGTGATGAACTGCCGCTTCTCCCGTACCAGGCGGTCGTATTCCGCTACAATCTCACGCACCTGATGGGATGCCTCATCCGTCCGCTTCTGCGCATCCATTTCCGCCTGGGCCCGCATATTATCACAAGCCTGACGGGCATTGGCCCGAAGCTCTTCGGCCTGCGTCTTGGCCGCCCGCGTCACTTCTTCAGCTGTCCGCTGTGCGACCAGCAGCGTATCCTGCAGGTTCTTTTCCAGCTGATGATACTGGGCCAGATCCTTCTCCTTCAAAGCGAGCTCATCCTTCAGCTGCCCGTTTTCCCGGTACAGCTTTTCATAATCGTTGACTACCTGATCAAGGAAATCATCGATCTCATCTTCATTGTAACCGCGAAAGCTGCGGCCAAATTCTTTATTATGTATATCTACTGGTGTAAGCACACAAGCACCCCCTGTAAAATCACAAATAACGTTTCAAAAGCACGCCGGTCCGGCCTTTCTTCGTCTGACCACGCACCTCGGCCACCTCCAGACGGCCGCGTCCCCGCATGGAAAGCACATCGCCCTCCTTGACCGTCTGCGAAGCATTTTTTACGGACTGCCAATTGAGCTTCAGCTTGTCCGCTGCAATATCAGCTGCCGCCCGGCTGCGCGACGAGCCAAACCCCGCGGCGGCAATCGAATCCACGCGCAGTGAAGCCACGGTCGCCCGTATCTCCTTGCAGCGCTCTTCCTTAGGCGCGATGGCCTCAAGCGAATCCAGCTCACAGCGCACTGCTGCGGCCCCCATCTGGATGCAGTTCTGCAAAAGGAACTGCGCCATCTGGGAATCCGTCAGGATCTTGGCCGAGTCCGCGCTGACCAGCAGGTCCCCCAGCCGATCCCGCTCAATGCCCAGGCCAATCAGTGCCCCCAGCACATCGCGATGGGAAAGCCGATAAAACTGCCCGTTCCAGGCCGCACGCACAACGACGATATCAAAAGACGGTGTCCCCATGAAATCCTCATGCACGAAGATTGCCCGCTGACGCTCTGCTCCCGGATAACCGCCGGAAAAGTCAACGCGAAGCCCCTCGTAGTTTGCCGCTACCGTCTCCGCAATTTCAATCCCATAGGGGTCCAGAAAATCCGACTGCCGGAATTTGCGGTTCTTCATCGTCTGTTCAGCGATATCCACCAGCCGGACAGCCGTATCCGCTCCCTCTGTCCCTTTATAATAACGAATGATTTTTTCCCGATCTGCCATATTATTTCCCCATTGCCTTTGATTTCTCTGTTGCCGCCATTACGGCATCAATGAGTGCACCACGTACACCCTGCTGTTCCATTACGCGCACGCCCTCAATCGTCGTGCCGGCCGGTGATGTCACCTGGTCGCGCAGCTCTGCCGGATGCTTGCCCGTAGCCAATACCATTTTGGCTGCGCCCAGAAGCGTCTGGGCGGCGAGCTTGATGGCCGCCTTGCGCGGCAGACCAGCAGCTACGCCGCCGTCTGAAAGCGCGTCGATCATGAGGAAGCCGTAGGCCGGCCCACTGCCGGAAAGCCCTGTCACCGCGTCCATCATAGATTCCTTGACCTCGACGACCTGCCCGGCTGCAGCCAGCAATTCACTGATTTGCTGACCCAGCGCAGCCGAAGCCTGACTGCCACGTACAAAAGCTGACATCCCTTCTCCAACCGCCATCGGCGTATTCGGCATGACCCGAATGACCGGCTGCGTCGGGAAAACCTTCTCCAAAGCCGCCAGAGCAAGCCCGGCTACAATGGATACAATGCAGGTATCCCGGCCAACAGCGGCAGCCACTTCCTGCATAGCTTTGGCCGCCACCTGCGGCTTGATTGCCAAAAACAGGATATCAACCGAAGAAACAAACGACTCTGACCCTACAACTGCCGATATCCCATAGGTATCGCGCAGATAGGCACAGCGTGCTTCCTTATGATCGGACACAAAAATATCCTGCGCAGCGGCTGCTTCCTTGGCCAGCATACCGCTGACAAGCGCCTCAGCCATTGCTCCCCCGCCAATAAATCCAATCTTCATAGAAATCCCCCTCCTACTTATTTCAGCCAGGGCATTTCTGTCGAGACTGTCTTCTGCTCCTGCGTATAGGCTACATTCACATTGCTTGGAGCGCAAAGGAACACATTGCGTCCAACCTTTTTGATCTCCCCGCCCAGAGCATACGTCGTTCCACTGATGAAATCAATGATGCGTTTGGCGGCTTCGCCCTCTGTATTGTCAAAATTAATGACCACAGGACGCTTTTCCTTCAGGCAGTTTGCTACCTGCTGTGCATCATCAAAGGACTTCGGTTCAATTACGATTACTTTCATCTTCGCTGTCGCCACCGTTTCCCGGATGGATGCTGCGGAAGACTGGAAATCCACCACATTGTGCGGTGCTGCGGCCTCTGGCCGGCTGGGCTCCCGGGTTTCCTCCGGTGCCATTTCCTCTCCCTTATCCTCCGTTATATCATCGTTATTCATCAGGCCGATCTTCCCACAAACCTTATCAATAATCTTCAAGCGATTCCCCTCCTCTAATATTGACGCTGCCCGAAAATCGCTGTACCAACCCGGACAATATTTGCTCCCTCTTCAATAGCAATCCTGTAATCATGGGTCATGCCCATTGATAAATATTTAATATTCGCTGCGCGCCCCGGTATTTCCTTTAGTTTTTCGAAAATTTCATACATCCGTCGAAAAAGCGGCCGGCATTGCTCAACATTGTCATAGTTTGGCGCTATGCACATGAGACCGCAAAGACGCAGATGTGTGAGTTCGTCTACCGCTGCCAGCAGCATCGGCAGTGCCTCCTCATAGACGCCGGACTTGCTCTCTTCCCTGGCCAGATTCACCTGCACGAGGATGTCCTGCACCTTGCCGTGCTTTTCAGCTGCCTGATCCAGCGCTCTGGCCAGATGGATGCTGTCCACAGAATGAATGAGATCAAAAATCTCCACGGCCTGCTTCGCCTTGTTGGTCTGCAGATGCCCGATCAGATGCCAGCTCACCTCGCGTTCCAGTGTCGCATGCTTCTGCCGTGCCTCCTGAATACGATTCTCGCCGATAACCGTTACTCCCGCATCAATAGCTTCCCGCATTGCTGCGACATCGTGATTTTTGGTGACCGCCACGAGCTGCACAGGTTCATTCCTATCAGCCCGCGTGCGTTTCTGTCGGCTTTCCTCGATTGCCTTTTCTACCTCATGAAGCTTTTCCACTATCATCCTCATGCCCCCAGTAAGCTTGAAAATTTATCTATGAAATCCCTGCGGAAATCCCTCTTCCTTTAATGCAATAACCGCTCCGATCCGGCCCGTCCTGCCCCCGTCCGCCCGATAGGAAAAGAACAGCTCGGAATTGCAGGCCGTACAGGTATCCGCCCGATCAATATGCTCCGGCTTCACACCGACCTGCTCAAGCTGATACTGATTGGCCTGCCAGAGATCCAGATGGGTATGTCCTTCCACAACCGGCAGGAGCTCCGTCGCGCCTGGAAAAGCCGCCGCAAACTGTGCGGCTACTTCATCGCCTACCTCATAGCAGCAGGGACCGATGGCCGGACCGATTCCAACCAGCACCTCAGCGGGACGGGTGCCAAAAGCCGCCTGCATGGCCTGCACCGTCCCGGCTGCAATCTTCTGCACAGTTCCCTTCCAGCCGCCATGGGCAATGCCTACCGCCCGATGGACCGGGTCCAGCAAAAGAATAGGCGTACAGTCAGCAAAACAGAGCAGGAGCGGCAAGCCAGGCTCATCTGTAATGAGCGCATCCGTCGCTGCAATGGAATCACTGTACACACGGCTGCCGCGCCCGGCATCCTTACGCCCTACCCGCAGGACACGATTGCCATGTACCTGTTCCGGTGTACAGATACGACGGGCATCAAGCCCCAGCGCCGCACAGAAGCGCTGACGGTTCTGCCATACAGCCTCGGGAGCATCCCCTACATGCAGGGCCAGATCCAGCGAAGCATACGGTGCTGCGCTCTGCCCTCCCAGCCGGGTGGATATCCCATGTACGGCAACATCGGAAGGAAACAGAGAAAACCGCCCCTGCCAGATGTTATTTCCTGTCTTTTCCAAATAAAAGCTCATTTCAGCCTCCTGTTATTTGCACACGCCACAGCGCCGGCAACCGGCAAAGCACTTCACGGTTGGCTGCAGCTGCGCAGCCTTCTCCAGCTCGGTGTAGAGATAGGCCCGCTGAAATCCCATATCCAATGTATCCCAGGGGAATATCTCTTCCTTGTCACGCGAACGATAGAGATAATCCTCCATACGCAAGCCAGCAGCCTTCATCGCCCGTTTAAAGGCCTTGCTGCCGCCCATCTGATGGGCGGCGTAAATGACGGCTGCGATCTTCCGGTCGCCGCGGGCCAGTACACCCTGGATATAGGCCTCCTTCGGCGATTCGGCGATGACTTCCACATTTCTCCGGCTGCGCAGCGCCGTACGAATGCGTTTCAAGGAATCCTCCACCTGCTTCATCGGCGCCATCGGCACCCACTGAAACGGTGTGAACGGCTTGGGGATGAATGGATTGATGCTCAAGGTGAGTACGCCCTTATTGCCGCGCGCCTCCATATAATCCTTCAGCCGCACAGCCAAATCAATAATACCATCAATATCTTCCGTTTCCTCGTAAGGAAGCCCGATCATCAGATAGAGGCGGAAATTCCGTATGCCTGCGGCAATACCGAGATCCATTGCATGGAAAAGATGTTCCTCTTCAATGCCCTTATTGATGACCGCCCGCATGCGGACACTGCCGGCCTCCGGCGCCATTGTAAGCGTACGGAGCCCGCTGGCGGCAAGCGAATCCACCAGTTCCTTCGTAACCGAATCGGCCCGGAAGGAGGCTACCGACATCGATAGACCATCCCCCAGGATCTCCCGGCAGAGCGCATCGATTTCAGGATAGTCTGAAATCGCGGCGCCCATAAGCCCGACCCGCTTGCCAGCGGTCTTCGCCGCCTGCAGCATCTTTTCCAGCGCCGGCAGAGAACGATTGCGCGGCTGCCGGAAGCAGTAGCCGGCCATGCAGAAACGGCAATGACGGCCACAGCCACGGGCGGTCTCAATGAGATACAGATTAAATTCCGTATCTGCTGTCTCGATTACAGTATGCGCGGGATAAGCATCCAAATCCGCCACCCATTGCCGGCGCACCGTAGCCGGTGCCCCATCCTGCGGCTGAATCGCAGTGGTGCGCCCCTGCCCATCCTCTTCATGCACATAGAGAGAAGGCACATAGACACCCGGGACAGCCGCCAGCGCCTGCAGAAGCTCCGACCGTCCCAGATGAGCGGCCAGCCCCGCGTAGTAAGCATCCATAAAGCGCTGCATGGTCTCCTCGCCTTCTCCGATGATGAAGGCATCAAAAAAGAGACTCAGCGGCTCCGGATTGAACGTCGCACAAGGACCGCCGGCAATGATGATGGGGTCCATTGCCCCGCGTTCCGCTGCCAGTGGCTGAATACGTCCGAGAGCAAGGATCTTCAGTACATTGAAATAGTCCATCTCAAAAGAAATTGCAAAGGCCAGCAGGGGGAAAGCCTGCAGCGGGCTCTGTGTCTCCAGGCTCAGCAGCTGCGTGTGCGAACGCTGGTACTCCTCCGCTTCCTTTTTATCCGGCAGGAAGAAGCGCTCGCAGGCCGTATCCGGCCGCTCATTCATGAGCTCATAAATGATATGCAGGCCCAGATTGGACATCCCGACAAAATAGGAATTCGGATAAATGAGCGCCATGCGCGCCCGTGAGCCAGGGGCATAGATATAATGGCCCGTTTCATTCTGCAGCCGTTGTTTGAGCATTTCTTTCAATTTCCAGGACAAATCTTTTCCTCCAGAGCCTTAGTCTTTTTTATCTTTTTCCTTGATAAGCCCTTCGAGCTCATCGCGGAAGCTGCTGATATCCGTAAATTTCCGATACACCGCGGCAAAACGGATATAGGCCACCTCATCCAGTGCCTTGAGCTTTTCCATAACCAGGGCACCGATTTCCTGGGCCGATACCTCCTGTTCCATGGTATTGCGAAGCTCACGCTCGATATCATCAACGAGCGTCGTGAGATTCTCCATGGAGATATCCAGCTTATCACAGGACCGGATCAGTCCGTTCAATAGCTTATTACGATCAAACACCTGCCGGCGTCCGTCGCTTTTTATGACCATCAAGGGGATTTTCTCCACTACCTCATAGGTCGTAAAACGTTTGCCGCAGCCGGTACACTCACGGCGGCGGCGAATGGTATTCCCATCATCAGCCGCACGTGAATCGATGACCCGGCTGTCAGCCTTTTTACAAAAAGGACAACGCATTGCTACACCTTCCCTTTCCCTTGTTTCGTTCCCTTACGCGGCCCTTTTCCAGCAGGCCTGGACCGTTGTACGGTCGGTTTCCCATCTGTTTCTTTTTCCGGCCGGACCAGACACTTAGGGCCATAGCCGATGAGATCCGTACGATGGGCAATACGGAGCGCCTTGCGGACATACGCATGGCTGCGCGGCAGCCAGTACTGCATCAGCGCCCGCTGCATCCGCTTTTCCTCCGGAGATTTTGCCGTATAGACGGTCTCCCCGGTCAATGGATGGATGCCCGTGTAATACATGCAGGTAGAAAGCGTTCCCGGCGTAGGAATGAAATCCTGTACCTGCTCCGGTCGATAGCCGAGATCCCGGATAAATTCCGCGAGTTCAATGGCATCTGCGAGCGTTGCTCCCGGATGACTGGACATAAAATACGGTACCAGATACTGCTTTTTCCCCAAGCGCTCATTCATCTGGCTGAATTTCCGCACAAACTGCAGATAGACCTCCTTAGAGGACTTCCCCATGAGCTTTGTCACCCGATCCGCCACATGCTCCGGAGCTATCTTCAGCTGTCCGCTGATATGGTATTTGCAAAGCTCAGCCAGAAAATCATCCTTGGCCAGCAGCAGATAATCAAAGCGGATACCCGAACGGATAAACACCTTCTTCACGCCGGGAAGCTGCCGCAGCGCACGCAGTAAATGCAGATAATCGCTATGATCGGCAATGAGCCGGCTGCAGGGTTTCGGCGATAGACAGGGCTTGCCGCGGCAGGTTCCCCGCTGAAGCTGCGCGTCGCAGGACGGGCGGCGGAAATTTGCCGTAGGCCCGCCCACATCGTGGATGTAGCCCTTGAAGCCCTTGAGCTTGGTAAGTGCCTGTGCCTCCCGCAGCAGCGAGGCCTCGCTGCGACGCTGGATAACCCGGCCCTGATGCGAGATGATCGCACAGAAATTACAGCCGCCAAAACAGCCGCGCTGGCTCACAAGACTGAACTGCACCTCCCGGATTGCCGGGATTCCGCCCGCTGCCTCATAGCATGGATGGTAGGTGCGCATATAAGGTAAATCATAGACCTCATCCATCTCAGCTTCCGTCAACGGCAAGGCCGGTGGGTTCTGTACGATGCACCAGTCCCCATTCTGCTGCGCGAGCCGGCGGCCGCGTACCGCATCCTGCTCGAGATATTCAAGTTTGAAGGCCTCGGCAAACACCCGCTTATCCTGTTTGACTTCGTCATAAGAGGGCAGCTTTTCATAATCCCAAATATAATCAAAATTCGGCACATGGAAGCAGGTTCCCCGTACATCCTGAATATTGCCGACCGCGACGCCCTGATGGAGCTCTGCGGCAATCTCCAGAACCTGCCGTTCGCCCATGCCATAGATCAGCAGATCCGCCTGACTGTCCATGAGCACTGAACGGCGCAGCGAATCCGACCAATAGTCATAATGAGCCAGTCGACGCAAGCTCGCCTCGATGCCGCCGATGATGATAGGAACATCCTTCCAAAGTTCCCGTAAACGATTCGCGTAGACGATGACAGCCCGATCCGGACGAAAGCCGCTGCGGCCGCCCGGCGAATACGCATCCTCATGGCGGACCTTCCGCGCGGCAGTAAATTTATTGAGCAGCGAATCCATATTACCGCTCGAAACAAGAAAGCCCAGACGCGGACGCCCTAAACGTGCAAAATCAGCCGTACTGTGCCAGTCCGGCTGAGCAATGATGCCAACGCGATAGCCATGCTTCTCCAAAAGCCGGCAGATGATTGCCGGTCCAAAGCTCGGATGATCCACATAGGCATCACCCGAGACAAAAATAAAATCCAGCATGTCCCAACCACGTTCGGCCATATCCTTCTTACTTATCGGCAAAAAACCATTCATGCAAAAACCCCGATCATTTTTCGTCCTCAGCACTGTCCTTGGTGAAATTCTTTTCTACGACCTCACCGGTCTCGCCGAGCTTGCCCATGTCCTTACCATTGTAAGTCACAACCACAGCACCGGCATTGCCCGCCGTGACAGCCACCTTATCCTGGCCCTTCCAGGACATGGTCTTGCCTTTTTCTACCGTTCCCTCAAATACCGACTTTCCATCGACCTTTACAGATGTCCAGCAGCGATCTGAGAATTTGGCTGTAACCTCAACATCATCAAATTTCTTTTCTGCCGGCTGCTCCGTTTTTGCCGGGGCCTTAGCCGGCTGTTCGGTTTTTGCCGTCGGCTTGGCGGACGGCTCCGGCGTATCACTGCCCAGCGCGAAATACGCGCCGCCCAGCAATACAACCGCCGCCAGCATGCCCGCAAAATATTTCTGCGTACTGCGTGATTTTTCTACCCGATCCTTAAAATCATCCCCCGAGGAAAAAAGCTTTTCCTTTACCGGAGCCTTTGCCACTGGAGCCGGCGCAGCCACAGCCTGTGCTGCTGCCTGCTGGGCCTCCTCAGCCGCTGCCTCCGGATGGGCCTCCTCCTTGTACTGCCGCAGAAGCGCATCGGCATCGAGCTTCAGAAAACCGGCATAATTCCGGATGAAGCCCTTGGCATACACATCCCCTGGCAAAGATTTATAATCCCCATTTTCAATAGCTTCTATATAGAGAGCGCGGATACTCGTTTCCTGCTCGACGTCTTTCACTGTCAAATTTTGTTTTTCGCGTTCCTGACGCAAAATATCTCCTAACATCCCTATTTTTCCCCCTACCGCTTTTTTTCATTTCATCCCACCAAAAAGGAGTGAAACATATTGGTCCTCGTTATATTATACATGAAAGATGCTGTTTTACAAATAGGCCAAAAGGAAAAAGAGGATGAATTTATTCCATTCTGCCATCTATTTTAAACATTTTTGCTTTTACGCACTTCACAGCTGCCTTCCCGGCGTATATAATATAGAAAAATAAAGGCCGGGCCGAGAGCGTGGCTCCTGCATTCCGCCGGAATGCCCCCATTCAGCCCCAGCCATTCATTTGAGGTGATTTTCTTGCGTATCAAGCTTACCGGCTGGTATCAGCTCCCAAACGAGAACCAGCCCCAGCCCTTTGACTTTGAGGATGTCTTTGATGCTTCCTTCATGCACAAATACACCCGGTATCGTTCCCTGGAGAAATTTCTCACCGGCAGCCGACTGCCCATTGCTTCGCAAAAGGATTTTGAGGAGCTTCCAGAAGAAAAAATGGATGCCTTCGTAAAGAAAGCATCCAAATTTTCCTCCTGGCAGGAAATGCTGGATTTCGCTACCGATCGATATGCCCGCCGGAAGCGCAGCTGACTGCGCTTCTTTTATTTTTGCTCCGGAGTCTCCTGCTGTGCTGCGCCCCAGATCACCTGCATGATATCCGTATATTTTTCCTGCAGATGCTGCAGCACTACGTCGATCACAGCCCGTACAAGTGCCGGATCCATTGCCTCATCCGTAGACGGGATGCAGCAATCCAGCACGAGATCGCCTTTTTCTGAGGTATAATACTTGAAAACCTTATACTGGCGGTTCATCTCATTGATAAAGGCCTCCACCCGGCTGCGGTTCTCATCGTTGATGACATTCGTCGCCACCCAGACGCGGAATACCGAATAAATCGTCGTATCGAAGATCAGTGCCAAGGAGAGGTACTGCCCCTTTACCTCCATATTGGAACGATAAATGACCGTTTTGTACTCATCCTGCAGCTCCTCAGGTTTGAAAATGTTCTCAAGCTCGCCATTCAAGGATTCTTTGAACTTTTCTGCTTTCTTATTCACATCCATACCCCTTTTCCTCATTTGCATTTTAAACTCCTTTTATTATAACGCCATTGTTCAAAATTTCGCAACGCGAAATTCTTCCCATCAGTGTTTCAACGAAGCGAGAGATGCCACCCCATCGGCTGTTATTTCCGTTTGCGCCCCCACCTGCAGAGGGTGGAACATCTTGTTCCGAGTTATAACGCCATTGTTCATGATTTCGCAACAAGACAAGCGATATCTGCCAAAGCAGAAAAATGCCGGCAGCCTTTTCGGGCTACCGGCATTTCCTCATTCACCAGTCTGTTCGCCATCTGCCTGCGGGGCATCCGCCGGCGGTGCCTGCTGATCCATATCCTGCGGAGCTCCCTTATGTTCTCCATCGAAATCCCCCTGTGGCGGCATTCCGTGCTTTTTATCCTGCTTCAGCGCGGACGTGTCTACCTTCAGACTGCCTGCCACATCCTTCCAGGAATTATTGATTTTCTTCATGCCCAGGACCGACTGAACATCCTTGCCGGAAGCCTTGGCCAGGACGCCTGCCGCATGGATATCCTGTGGCTGATACCCCTGCTGCAGCAGCTGACCGGCAAGGCTCTCGGATACATCCCCATCCTTTGCCAGTCGCTGCGCCATCATCTGCTGCTTGAAGGTCTGCATCTGCTCCTTGGTAACACCAAGGGAGCTGGCCACATCCGACCATTTATTATCACTCGTCTTCAGGGCCATCACATCATTGAAGGACTTGCCACTGAGCTTCGCGAGCTCGGCTCCGTGAAAGGCATCACGAAAATCACGGCCGTTGCTCTTCACATAGCTCAGGACCTCGTCCTTGCTGACGCCAAAGGTATCGGCAAGATGCTGAGCAGCTTTATCCGCATCCATCTTTGGCGGCTTCGGCGGCTTCTGATTGTGTACAGCGGACACCTGCTGTCCTTCCTGGCTGGCGGCCTGTACCGTATAGGCCGCTGTGCTGCCGGCCAGCAGTACGACTCCACTCAATAATCCAACGGCTATTCTTTTGCTTAAAATGTTCATGACATTTCATCTCCTCATTTATGATACTCATAGTATAGCCAGCTGAACTTAAAAGAAGCTTAGCTCAAGATTAAAAATACATGAGGTTTTTACAAAAAAATTTCCGGCAGACTGCCTGCCGGAAATTTTCCTGTTATAATGCCATTCTGCAAAATGTAACAACGAGACGGGAGGGATCACCCCGCCGCCTGTTATTTCCGTTCGCCCCCGCCAGCTGCAGGAGCCATCCTGTTCCGGGTTATTTTTCTTCGAGCAGCGCCAGCAGCTCATCATAGTCCTTCTGCAGGCGGCAATAATCATCCGCCAGCTGCAGCGCGGCCAGCACACTGATCTTGTTGCCGGAAAAGCTCCTCGTCTTCTTGGCCGCTTCCCGCATATTCTTGTCCACCATGGCGGCGAGCTTCTTCATATACTCAACATCCGCCTCTTCGCTTTTCAACGGATACATCTCGCCAAAAATTTCCACTACGATTTTGCTCTCCACGCCTATCACCCTTGCTTTTCTAGTCTTATCTTCTAAATTCTCGCTAAGGGCCACGATTTCCTGCCCGCGAAGAAAAAATGGGGAACCGCCGCAGCGATTCCCCATAAAAACTCAGGCCCGAAGCTCGGCATTAAACTCTTTCTGCACTGCCCCCAGGATATTCTGGAAAGCTGCATCCGCTTCTTCATCCGTAAGTGTCTTGTCCTTGGACTGGAACTGCATCGTGAAGGCCAGGCTCTTTTTGCCCGCCTCGATCTGTTTGCCCGTATAGACATCGAAGAGGCAGACTTCCTTGAAATGCTTACCAGCATTTTTAGCAATCACCTTTTCAATATCCGCCGCGCTGACATCTTCCGCAACCAGCATTGCCAGATCACGGCTGATTGCCGGATACTTCGGCAGCGGCTCATAGCTGAACTTCGTTGCGGTGTATTTCATGAGCGTGGCAATATCCATCTCAAATACATACATTTTCTTCGTCGTCCCCAGCGCTTCCGCAACTGCCGGATGCACCTCACCCACCTGGGCGATGATCTCACGACCCTTTTTAAATACCGCTGTCTTGCCCGGATGCATCGCGTAATGCTCCCCAGCCTCTACGGTATACTTGGCAATATGGAGCTGGGCCAGCAGTTCCTCGACGATGCCCTTGGCATCATAGAAGTCCACCAGTGCATTGTCCTGATTCCAGCCTACCGGATTGCGACGCCCCGTCAAAAGGCCCGCAAGCTTCAAAACCTCTTCCGGCTGCTCCGTTACCGGCAGAGCCTTCGGATAGAATACCGGTGCAACCTCAAAGAGCTGTACATCCTCATTCTTCCGGGAGAAATTCCGCAGCGTATTCTCAAAGATACTGCCCAGGAGTGCAGTACGCACCAGCGGGTACTCATCCGTCAGCGGATTCATGATCGGGATGGCCTGCCGCAGCGGACTGTCCGCCGGCAGATTGAGCTTATCGAACATCGCCGGATGCGTGAAGCTGAAGGAAACCTCTTCGCTCATACCCAAACCGGTCAGCACTGCCTTAATCTTATCGATGAAGTTCTGCCGGTCGCTCTGACGGCCCTGCATGACACTGCCAAACGGCGTCGAGGTCACAATATTGTCAAAGCCATAGATCCGCGCAACTTCCTCCGAAAGGTCCTCCATATAGGAAACATCATTGCGCCAGGACGGAACCGTAACACGATAGCTTTCCACGCCGACGGTCTCCACCGCAAAGCCCAGGCTCTGCAGAATCGTAACCATCTGCGCCCCGGCAATCTTTGTGCCCAGCCGGTTATTGATGGCTTCTGCCGTAAAATCAACCTGCGCAGCGGACTGTGGTGCCGGATACACATCCACGATTCCCTGCGTCACAGTACAGGCGCCCATATCCTGCAGGAGCTGTGCAGCCCGATCCAGTGCCCGCCCGGTCCTGGTTACATCGACTCCGCGCTCAAAGCGGCCGGAGGCTTCCGAATGCAGACCACAGGCCCGTGAAGTACGGCGGATGCTCGGGCCATTAAAGGACGCGGCCTCCAATACTACAGTCGTCGTCTTTTCCGTAACCTCTGTCTCCAGTCCTCCCATGACACCCGCCAGACCGGCAGCCTTTTCGGCATCGGCAATGACAAGCTCCTCACCCTTTGCCTTGCGGGAAGAATCATCCAGTGTATGGAGCTCTTCCCCGGCAACAGCCCGGCGAGCGGTAAGGCTGGCACCGGCAATCTGATCGTAGTCATAGGCATGCATAGGCTGTCCAAGCTCTACCATGACAAAATTCGTCACATCGACCACATTGTTGATGGCCCGGATTCCAGCGCCTTCTAGGCGCTGCTGCATCCATTCCGGTGAAGGACCGATTTTGACATTTTTCAGCACACGGGCTGAGAAACGTGAGCAGAGATCCTCGGCCTCTATGCCGATACGGATAAGCTCTGCAGCCTTGGCAGCGTCATCCTCTTTCGCCCCGATGGTCGGCCACTTCGGCGTATTGCCCGTAAGTACAGCGACCTCGCGTACCAGGCCGAATACACTGAAACAGTCCCCGCGGTTGGCCGTGAGCTCAAATTCGAGAACGACATCATCCAGTCCCAGTACATCTTTCACCGGTACACCTACCGGCGTATCTGCCGGCAGAATATATATGCCGTCTTTTTGCTCCTCCGTGAGCTTTTCCAGATCCAGCTTGAGCTCCCCTGCCGAGCAGAGCATTCCCATCGAAACAACGCCACGCAGTTTTCCCTTGGAAATCTTCAAGCCATTGGGAAGATGGGCACCGATCATGGCAACCGGAACGACCTGTCCCTCTGCGACATTCTGGGCGCCCGTCACGATGATAACAGGCTCCTTAGCACCTACATTCATCGTACAGATCTGCAGATGATCGGAATTGGCATGCGGCTCGAGCTTCTCAATACGGCCCGTAACCACCTTGTCCAGACCGGCATCAGCCCGGATTACATTTTCCACCGGCACCCCGGCCATCGTGAGCTTATCCGCGAGTTCTTCCGCGGTTTCATTGAAATCTATATAATCTTTCAGCCATTTTATGGATACTTGCATAATCTCTTTTATCTCCTTTTCCTATTCATATTCGAAAACCAGTGTCCCCTTCATCCCCGACGAACGGAATGAAGCATTGCATACACCGCTTCTCAGAACTGACGCAAAAAACGCATATCGTTGTCATAGAACAGACGCAGGTCATCTACGCCATAGGAAAGCATCGCGATGCGCTCTACCCCCAGGCCAAACGCAAAGCCGCTGACCTTTTTGGGATCATAGCCGCTCATTTCAAGCACATGCGGATGCACCATACCGGCACCGAGGATTTCCAGCCATCCCGTGCCCTTGCAGACCCGGCAGCCCTTGCCATGGCACATGACACAGGAAATATCGACCTCTGCGCTCGGCTCCGTAAACGGGAAAAAGCTTGGACGGAAACGAACACCGACATTTTCATTGAAAATCTGATGCAGGAACAGTTCCAGCGTTCCCTTCAGGTCCGCCAGGCTGATGCCCTTATCGATGACAAGGCCCTCTACCTGCGTGAACATCGGAGAATGCGTCGCGTCATAATCATCACGGCGATAGACGCGGCCCGGTGCAATCATACGAATCGGACTGTTCGGCTCATGGGACTGCATGGTGCGGGCCTGTACCGGCGAGGTCTGCGTCCGCATGAGAATTTCCTCGGTGATGTAAAAAGAATCCTGCATATCGCGGGCCGGATGATCCTTCGGCAGATTCAAGGCTTCAAAATTGAAGTAATCGCGCTCAATCTCCGGGCCTTCCTCTACACTGAAGCCCATCGTCATGAAAATATCCTTGATGCGGTTCAGCGTGAGCGTAAGCGGATGCAGGTGTCCCAGCGGAGCCTGACGGCCCGGCAGCGTCACATCGATTTTCTCACTGGCCAGGCGGCTTTCGAGTTCCTTTGTCTTGAGCTCTTCGTTCTTGTCGGCAATAAGCGCTTCCAGCTGCTGACGCGCCTCATTTACGATCTGACCGATACGCGGGCGATCCTCCTTGCTGAGCTGTCCCAGTCCACGCAGCAGACCAGTGATTTCGCCCTTCTTCCCGAGATATTTCACGCGGATCTCATTGAGATCATTGAGATTCTTAGCTGCCTTTTTGACGGCTTCGGCAGCTTCCCGCTTCAGCTCTTCAATCTTTTCTTCCATAATGCCCTCCTTAAAAATAAAAAACTTCCGCCCCATAAAGGGGCGAAAGTCTGTTTTCGCGGTACCACCCTAATTGATACTCTACAGCCATAACGCGGCCAAACGTTCCGACTACATCTCTTCACCGAAAGGCTCCGAAGTGAACTTCAGCCGCCCCGCTCTGTTCCCGCTTCCAGTCCAGGCGGAAATCCCTGTACAGCGCGCAAGTGCCTACTCTCTTCATCATTGCTTTGGTCTATAATAACACGATTACACGCGTGCGGTCAAGGATTTAGCCGCCTATAAGCTTTGCAGGAGTTGCTGCTCCAGGATCTGCATCATCCGCTCGACATCAATGGGCTTGGCAATATGCGTATTCATCCCCGCATCGAGACATTGCCGCACATCATCCGCAAAGGCATCTGCTGTCATGGCAACAATCGGTACCCGTACCGCGTCCGGACGGGGCAGGGACCGGATCTGCCTCGCCGCCGTATAACCATCCATGATCGGCATGCGCAGATCCATCAAAATCACGGAAAAAAAGTCCAAAGTCGAAGCAGCAAAAGTCTTTACCCCCTCCTGCCCGTCGGAACAGACAACTACCTGCATACCCTGCTGTTCCAACAAGGTCTGCACAATTTCCTGGTTCAGGGGATGATCCTCGCACAGCAGCACCCGGCACCCGGCAAACAGTTCCTGCCGCTGCAACGGTTCCACGATAGCCGCCCGTTTCGCCCCTGGTGCATATGGCACGCACGCAAACTCCGCCCGCAGGCAGAATTCCGTTCCCTGCCCCGGTTCACTGCTGACCTCGACGGTCCCGCCCATAAGCTCAATGAGCCGTTTGACAATAGATAGACCGAGTCCTGTCCCCTGCGGAATATACTTGCCTGTCTGCGCCTGTACAAATGGTTCAAAAATCCGTTGCTGCAATTCCTTTGCTATACCAATGCCCGTATCGCGCACAGCGCCCTCGACCCACATGCGGTTTTTACCGCACATGCGCTCCCGCAGACGATAAGTAATCGTTCCACCAGCCGATGTAAACTTCACAGCATTGGAAAACAAATTGAAGAAAATCTGATTGATCCGCAAAATATCTATACAGGGAACCATATCATCGACTACCTCTGCATCAATGACCAGTCTGAGCTGTTTGGCCTCACAAAGCGGCCGCACAATGGCCTCGATATACTCCACAAAACAGCTGGGAAAATAAGGCTCCGGGTGCAGTTCTATTTTACCGCTTTCAGCCTTGGCCATATCCAGGACATCGTTGACCAGTCCCAGCAAAAATTTTGAGGAAGTATCTATTTTCCCCAGATAATCTGCTGTCTTCGACGGATTTTTCTGCTGCCGGGCCAAATACGTCATACCTATGATTCCATTCAACGGAGTGCGAATATCATGACTCATGCGGGAAAGGAATTCCGACTTGGCCCCATTGGCCTGCTGCGCGGTCAGCAATGCCTGCTGCAGCGCCTTCTCCTTGGCCAGCAGCTGTTTTTGCACGGCCGTGAAATCCGTCCGCACCATGGCAATGAGCTTACTTTCCCGATCGATATAAAAATATTCAATGCGCTTATTCCGCAGCTCTCCCTGCTCCATAATGCCAAAGGAGGCCGAATAATGCGCCCCCGCGTCCAGAGCCTTCACTACATTGGCCAGGCACATGAAACTCACGCAGGCCTCCTGCTCTGCCGGAATGATGTATTTCTTCACATAGTCTGCTACCGTCTTGTCATAGTCAGGACTATCATGCAGATCCTCCCGATCCGGGCTTGTCCCGCTTGCCAGTATGCGCATGCTCGAATTCTTATTGGCATTGATACAGAAAATATAATCATACTGCCGCACAATCACGCGATCCAGCACAGCCTCAATGACCTTTGTCCGTGTAATGTCACGAACCGCACTGAAGGATATGATATCACCACTCTCCGGATGCTGCAGCAGACGAAGGGCACTCTGCACCCAGCGGATATCTCCCTGGGCTGTAAAGAGCTGATAGACCTGCGTCAACTTTCTGCGCCCCTCTTTATAAGCCCGCAGCAGATATTCCCGGGAAAAGAACAACCGGCAGCGCCGCCGATCCCTGTCCCGTGGCATAGATGTGAGCAGGGCCTGCACCGACGCATCATAATCCGTTGTCTGCCAGACATGCGGCAGTGGCTGCGTCCCCCGCACAATCTCTACCTGATTCCGCGTAAGATTAGCCCGGCGAACAGCTGAATAGGTATCGGCCACGCTGTCCAAAAAATCCTGAGCGGCCCGATACTCCTGCTGCAGCAGCTGTTCCTGATGCTTCAACGCATCAATGTCCGTATACTGTGCATAAAGATAGAGCTGCGCTCCAAAATGAAACGGATAAAACTTGACACTCACCCACTTATACGGTCCCCGCTTGGTCATAATACGGTAAACCGCCTGAAACGGCATCCCTGTCTCCAGCTGCGCCGTCACTTTATTGCGAAGCTGCTGCACATCCTCCGGATAGACCCCGGCATAGGCACTCCCCTGAAAAATCGGATGCTCCTGACTATAGCCTGTCATACAGCAAAACTCATCGGAGTACCGTTCAATCAGCGCCACACCATCCGAACGAATACGGAACAGCATGGCATTGGCCGGCAGATGATTGATGATATCCAGCAGCGCCTGATCCATGTTTTCCGTCAGCTCTGCTGCATTCCGCTGGGCCTCGACCAAATCCGTAATATCCATTTCCACCATATCATAAATCCAGCCATCACCGGATGGCTCACGCGCATAGGCATTGAGCTGCATCTCACAGCATTTTCCATCGCCGCGGCGGGAGGGATACACGATGCAGAAATCCTCCCCGCGACTTCCTTCATCCTCTAAGAGTCCTTGAATATAAGCTGCACTATCCGCACTGATTTCCCGACGGATACGCGCCAGGATTCCTCCCTGATAGGAATCAGCGGAAGTGCCAAAAAATTCAAACATCTTTACTGGCGGTTCCACTATGTAGGCCTCACCATTCTTGATAAGGCAGCGGCAAATGAAGCTTTGAATCGGTTTTCTGCGAAATCCTGACGGCATCGTCATCGATCTTCCCCCCCTCAAACACTCTATTTTAATTATAACGCCATTGTTCAAGATTTCGCAATGCGAAATCCTTCCAAACAGCGTTTCAACGAGGCGTGGGATATCCGTCTCATGTCTGTTATTTCTGCTCACGCTCACCACCTGCAGCGATGTCGGGCATCTTGTTCCGAGTTATAACGCCATTGTTCAAGATTTCGCAATGCGAAATCCTGGCAGGCGGTATTCCATAGTTTTCTTATATGTTTAATTGACAAACTTTTGTTTTTCCTGTATAGTAGGCACATAATCATTCTACAGCTGCTCACAGCCAGCTTTCACCTTAAGGAGGTCTTTTCATGGTCATCGTAAATGTACTCATCGTATTCGCTTTATTCATCGGACTCTACACCCTGGAAAAAAAGCAGGTCTCCTTCGGCAAGCGCATCCTCATCGCGCTCTTTGCCGGCATCCTGCTCGGCACCGGCTATCAGTTTGCTTATGGTGCCGGCTCCAGTGTCATCCGGGATACCATTTCCTGGCTGAACATACCGGCCAACGGCTATATCCGCCTCTTAAAGCTCATCGTCACGCCGCTGGTACTCACCTCAATCATTTCCTCCATCCTGCAGCTCAAGGACCTTCGCTCCTTCCGCACAACGGGACTGCTCATCGTCGGAATCCTGCTTTTCACCACAGTCATCGCAGCTTCCATCGGCGCCGGCTCCGCTCTTGGCTATGGACTATCTGCGGAAGGCATGCCGACAGGCGACGCTGAGCTGGGGGCTTCACAGAAGATCGAGACAAAGCTTGACAGTTTCCAGGCCAAAAGTATCCAGGAACAGCTCACGGAAATCATCCCGACGAACGTATTCTACGCCCTCACCGGACAGGGCAGCTCAGATACCCTTTCCGTCGTATTTCTTGCCGTCCTCATCGGCATCAGCATTCTGAGAATCCGTCAATACAAGCCGGAAACAGCAGAACTTTTGAGCAAAGCTATCCTTGCCCTGCAGGATATCGTCATGGAGGTCGTCGATTTCATTCTGCGCATCACCCCCTACAGCATTCTTGCACTCATCACCAAATTCATTGCCATGAGCAGCCTGGACAGCATTCTGAAGCTCATCACCTTTGTTGTCGCCTCCTATACAGCAATTCTGCTGATGTTTGCCGTACACCTGCTGCTGCTCAGCCTGGCACGCTATAATCCACTCCATTATGTACAGAAAGCCTTCCCCACACTTTCCTTCGCCTTCATGTCCCGCACCAGCGCAGGGACACTTCCCCTTACCGTGCGCACACTGGAAAAGGATCTGGGGGTATCCGGGGGTATCGCCAATCTGTCCGCCTCTTTCGGCATCAGCATAGGGCAGAACGGCTGCGCCGGCGTCTATCCCGCTATGCTGGCCGTCATGATTGCTCCGACGGTTGGCATTGATCCCTTTACACTGCCCTTCCTGCTGAAACTCGTCATCGTGACCGCCCTCGGCTCGCTCGGCATTGCCGGTGTGGGCGGCGGTGCAACCTTCGCCGCCATTGTGGTCCTCTCAACTATGGGACTGCCGGTAGGCCTCGTCGGTCTGCTCATCGCAATCGAACCGCTCATCGATATGGGCCGCACCGCGTTAAATGTCAGCGATGCTATGGTTACCGCCCTGCTGACGCAGCGCCTGACAGGCGAACAACCGGCAGACAAGGAACCTTCCCCCCTCGCGGCAAGTTAAGCTTTGCTTCCTAAAAATAATAAAAGAACGACGGGCCTCCTGCAAAAAGGAGTTCCCGTCGTTCTTTTGGTTTACCGGCGAAATTTTTCCGTTGAAGCCTCAATATCGCCATAATGCTCAATTTTTTTATCCAACCGTTCCAGACAGGCCTGCATGTCCTCCATCCGCTTGAGCAATGTTGCCCGCTGCTCGATGAGAATGGTCTTGCGGGCACCGCGAGTCGAGTCTCCCTTCCCGAACAAGGTGACATATTCGATGAGGGCTTCGATCTGCAGCCCCGCACTGCGCATGCAGCGAATGAACCTGACCCAGCCGCAGCTTGTCTCATCGTAATCCCGAATACCGTTTGGCCGACGCGGCACCGGTGGAATCAGACCGATGCGCTCATAATACCGCAGTGTATCCTGCGATACCCCATACATTTCACTTACTTCAGAAATCGTCATTTTCCTGCTCCCTTCTGCACTACCGGCAAAGGCCGAATGCTCACCGGCCGAACAGCACGGCGGCCTCAGCCATATTTTTACGGATTTCCACGCCAAACGGACAGCGTGTCTCACAGGCGCCACAGGCAATACATGCCCCCGCCGGGTGCGCCAGCAATCCATAATGCTCGCGCACAGTTTCGGGGATGGATCCCTGTGCCCGCACCAGATTCAATAATTTTGTTACCATTGCTACATCAATGCCCTGTGGACACGGAGCGCAATGTCCACAATACATACAGTGTCCCTGCCAGCGGATTTTAGGAAACGCTGCCAGGGCCGCGGCATAATCGCGCTCTGTCGGCGAGGCCTCCTCATAGGCCGCAGCTGCCCGCAATTCCTCCAGTGTATGGGCACCAGCCAACACCACAGCAACAGCCGGCCGCGTCAACGCATAATGCAGGCATTGGCAGACGGTCAGTGCCTGCCCGGCCGGCGAGATTTTGCTCTGCAGCAGATCCCCGCCGCCAAAGGCCTTCATGACCGTAATTGCCACGCCCAGTCGCTGACAGGTCTCATAAAGCCGCTCCCGTGCCGGGTCCATGTTCACGAGCTCATGTGCATAGCTGCCTGCCTTCCATAAGTCCTCGCAATCCTCGCTCGGCGGCTGCAGATCGTAGCAGGGATTTACACTGAACATAAGCACATCGATGAGCCCGCTCTCAACCGCTGCCTGTGCGGCAACCGGATTGTGACTGCTCAGGCCGATATGATGAAGCTTCCCGGCCGCCTTGAGTTCCAGCGCGTACCGCATAACCGGCCCTTCCCTGACCTGCTGCCAATCCTCCAGGGAATCCACATAATGCACCATACCGATATCCACGAAGTCTGTCTGCAGCAGCTGCAGCATTTCCGCAAAGCTTTCTTTTACCTGCTTTATATTCCTGGTGCGCTCATACTGCCCGTTTTTCCATACTGCACACAGATGCGCCTGCAGGACGAATTTCTCCCGCCGTCCCAGCAGTGCCTCTCCCAACAGCCTGCGCATCCGGGGATCCGGTGCATAAAAATCCAGGTAGTTGATACCGGCCTGGACCGCATAATCCAGGAAATCTTTCATATATTTTCCTTCATGATCCGTCAGGCCTTCACAGCCCATACCGATCTCACTTACCTGCAGCCCCGTCCGGCCTAATCTGCGATACTGCATAGCATCCCTCCTCACTCTATGCCCTCAGCATATCACATAGAGTTCACTCCAGGTCAATATGTTCTTTTCCGATACATCGCCCTATCGTATTTTTCGGCCAAAAATGCCGTTTCCCGCTGACTTCCGGAAACGGCATTTCTTACATTGTAGTAATGGGATCGATATCGATCTGCACCGCAGGGCGCAGATGCAGACGCTCACTCCGCAGGAATTGCTGCACAGCCGCCAGGTCTGCGCTCTTGATAAGCAGGCAGAAGCGGAAAACGCCGCGATAGCTTGCAATCATCGCCGGTGCCGGGCCAATGATCTGCTGCCCCTGCTGTCCGGCAAAACGCTGCCGGAAATGGCCTCTGACTGCTGTTGCTTCCGCCAGCGCCTCTGCTTCCTTTTCATTCTGAAAGGTCAGTTTCACGATACGACTGAAAGGCGGGAAAAAAAGCTGTCGCCGCATAGCCGCCTCCGCCGCGTAAAAGCCCTCGTAATCCTGCCGCATGCCGCACTGAACCGCATAATGCTCCGGATTATAGCTCTGCACAATGACCCGTCCGGGAATCTCCCCCCGTCCGGCCCGGCCAGCAGTCTGCGTGATGAGCATAAAGCAGCGCTCAGCCGCCCGGAAATCCGGCATATTCAGACTGGAATCCGCACTGATGATGCCCACGGCAGTTACATTGGGAATATCATGTCCCTTGGCGACCATCTGCGTTCCCAGCAGTATATCGTATTCTCCCCGCTTAAAGCTCTCAAGGATGCGGGTGTGCGCAAATTTACCCGTTGTTGTGTCGCGGTCCATGCGGATCACACGCGCCGTTGGTACCAGATCCCGAAGCTCCTGCTCCAGCTTTTCCGTTCCGGAACCAAAATACTTGATATAGCGACTGCCGCATTTTGGACAGACATCCGGCACCGGCTCCTGCACATCGCAATGGTGACAGGAAAGGCGCCCGTTTTTATGATAGACCAGCGGCAGCCCGCAAAAACGGCACTTGATGACCTGTCCGCAGGACCGGCACATCACAAAGGTAGAGAAGCCCCGCCGGTTCAGCATCAGGATCAGCTGCTCCTTTTTTTCCATCGTATTGAGGATCAGATCGTGCAGACCATGCGATATGATCTTCCGGTTTCCCCGTTTCATTTCCGCGCGCATATCAACGCAGCGGACATCCGGCAGCGGCATATTGCCAATGCGCTGCGTGAGCGTGAGCAGCGTATAATCGCCCTGCTTCGCATGATAAAAGCTCTCCAGCGATGGCGTTGCGCTCCCCAGCACCAGCACAGCCCCATGCAGGCGGGCGAGTTCGGCAGCAACAACCCGGGCATGATAGCGTGGTGCCTCATCCTGCTTATAGGACATATCCTGTTCCTCATCCATGACGATAAGACCAATATCGTCCGCCGGCGTAAACAATGCGGAACGCGCACCGATGATGATACCGGCTTCTCCCCGCCGTACCCGCAGGATGGCATCATTGCGCTCATGGATGGAAAGCCGGCTGTGCATCACGATGATATCCTGTGAAAAATAAGCCTTAAACGACTGCACGAGCTGTCCCGTCAGGGCAATTTCCGGCACAAGGACAATGACCTTGCGTCCCTGCTGCCGCACAAGCGCAGCCGCCTCAATATAGACCTGTGTCTTCCCGCTGCCAGTGACACCATGCAGCAGAAAGGTCTGCTGCCGTTTCTCCCGGATTGCCGGCTCCATGGCCTGGAGCGCCGTCTGCTGCTCAGCCGTAAGATTACGCTCCTCACGGGACGCCTGCACCGGCGCATAGCTATCACGCAGCACCCGCCGCTGCCGTATTTCCACCAGCCCGGCAGCGGCGACAGCCTTCACGGTGGCCGCCGAATGCTTCATTCCCTGCAGCTCGGCCATTGTCGGCTCCGCATGTACCTGCAGATACTCCAGAAGACGCTTCTGTGCCGGGCGACGGGAAAACTCCGCCAGCAAGGCGGCATCGATCGGCTTTTGACAGCAGACATATTTTTCATAGAGCTCAGAAACCCGCTTTTTAGCACTGTAATCCTTGTAGAGCACCTTGTAGCCCAACAGCTTGTCCAAAAGCTCCGGCAAAGCCTGCGCCTGCTCTGGCAGCAGCTTTTTGAGCTCTGTCCGGCTCAAAGGACCGGCAGACAGCAAGGCATCGTAGACAGCCCGATAGGGACCCGCCTGAAGCAGCAGATTTCCCTTTGCCTCTTCCTGCGCGCCATAGCGCACCTCGATCTTGAGACCGCTCTTCCCCGGCATGAACAAGCGCATGATTTCCGCCAGTGAACAGAGATAAAAATCCGCCATCCAGCGTGAGGCTTCAATCATCTCCGGAGTAAACCATGCCTCATCGTCCACTGTCCCCAGGATATCCTTGAGCTGGATATCCGTCGCAGCAGCCTCACCGGTCTCCAGGATAAAGCCTTCTACCTTCCGGCCGCCAAAGGGCACCAGCACCCGCCAGCCAGCCGCCAAAAACGGCAGGCTGTCCGGCACCCGGTAGGTATACGCCTTGGCTATGCTCTTCACCGGTATATTCACAAATACATTTGCTGTCAACAAAATCCATTACCCCGCGTCCTCTTAATATTCTTTTCATTTTATCACAAAGGCCGCGGCTTCGCTACCGGAAGCCGCGGCCCAAAGAAAGCCCGTCCGGGGTTTCCTCATATTCCTGCCCCCGAAATGCGGCGGACAGTTTACTCCTTGTTATTTACAGCGCACCAGCCGTGCCCGCTGATACCCAATAGCACAGACACTCACTGCCAGCACTGCCGGAATCCCATAGGCAGACCAGGCCCCAACAGCATTGACAAGCATCGCGCCAAGCACCTGATCATGCACGATCATAGAACCTGCTGTCCAGGCCAGGATACCGGCACCGGCATACATAAGCACGGGAAAACGATCCATGATCCGGCCAATGATCTGACTGCCGCCTACAACAATCGGTATGCTGATCAGCAAACCAAGAACTACCAGCAAGAAATGTCCGCCAGCCGCACCGGCAATAGCCAGTACATTATCAATCCCCATCGCGGCGTCGGCAACGATAATGGTCTTGATCGCCCCCGCCAGGCTGTCTGCAGCATCGACCTCCTCCGTATGCTCGCCCGGTGCGAGCAGTTTAATCGCAATCGGCAGGAGAATCAGGCCACCGATAGCCTGCAGATACGGAATCGTCAGCAGCCATACGGCCACGAAGGTCATCACCAGACGAATCACCACAGCCCCTGCCGTACCGATATAAATCGCTTTTTTTCGCAGATGGTCCGGCAGCTTATTCGAAGCCATCGCAATAACAACTGCATTATCGCCTGCCAGCACAAGATCCAGGATAATAATCGAGCCCAGTGCCATCAAAAATTCCATCGATAAAAAATTCATTTCCATTTTCATACCTCTTTCCTTTAGTTAAATCTCCATCCATCACAAACAAAAAGAGACCTCCGCATGGTATCGATCAGGATATCATGCGAAAGTCTCACCTGTTGCTTTTCAACAACGCTGCCGCCAGCTGGAATCCAGCATGCTTGTTGACGACAACCGAAAGGTTACTCCCCTTCGCTATTTGATTGTAGAATGATTATATCAAACAGAGCCATCGCCTGTCAATAGCTGACCTGCAGCTCCGCTTGACAGACCGGGTCAGGCCCCGTCCAAAATATAAATCTCTAAATTCTGTCGACCGAAGGCCAAGGCTTCTTCATGCGTATCAAACGCCACATCAATGACATTGCCCTGGATTCCCCAGCCTACATCCTCAGCTACTGCCTCTCCGTAGTCCGGAATAAATACACGCGTCCCCAGTGGAATAAAGGAGGGATCCACCGCAATGACACCGTGCCGGACCAGTGTGCCGCT
This sequence comes from uncultured Selenomonadaceae bacterium, assembly GCA_964520975.1. Taxonomy (GTDB): domain Bacteria; phylum Bacillota; class Negativicutes; order Selenomonadales; family Selenomonadaceae; genus CAZFPA01. The sequence goes on from CAZFPA010000001.1 coordinate 99,980, forward strand.
TGCCGTGTGATTCGAATTCCCAGGATCCTGCGCACTATAGGCCGTAGCGATAACAGAGACGATCCTTCCCTGCGGCTCGCCGGCCGGCGCCTTATCATGACGCAGCTTTGCATAGGTCCTCGATCCACAGATACCATCAACCTCCAGGCCGTTTGCCTTTTGGAATTTGCGGATCGCCTCTGCTGTTAATTTTCCGCAGACGCCATCCGCAGTCCCCTGCAGATAGCCCTGCTCAATGAGCAGCACCTGTACCCGCTTCACATTCGGCCCACGCATGCCTTCTTTGACCAGAAAGCCGCTCGCAAAGGCCGTAACGCTCAGCAATAAAACCATCATTATAGTAACCAGTGATAGACATAGATTTCGTTTCCTCAAACAGGTCACCTCACAGTCATATATGAGTTTATTATAGCGTATTTTACTTTTTTCGTCAAAGAAGCAACAATTTCAAAAACGTTTTTTCAGGGAAAATGTCAACAGAACAGAAATGTCCCAACTCATGCTGACGCTAGCATACCAGTCCCACCAGTGAATGGAATCGCCGCAAATAAAATGTTCCCTCTGTCTTCATCTGTTTTCACCCTCCAAAAAAGGAGATGCCTGGGCATCTCCTTTCACATAGTCGTTATTCCCTTTTCCGCAGCTCGTCCAAAAAGCGCTGATCTTCAGCCGACAGCTCTGCCTTCGCCAGCAGATCCGGCCGGTTCTGCAGTGTGATGCGCAGGGACTCCCGACGGCGCCATTCACGAATCTTTGCGTGATCTCCGGAAAAAAGGATTTCCGGAACCTTCATGTCCTCAAATTCCCGTGGACGGGTATATTGAGGAAACTCGAGCAGCCCATCATAAAAAGAATCCGTAGGCGCGGACTCCTCCGAGCCGAGCACCCCCGGCAGCATACGAGACACCGCGTCCGTGATAACCATGGCCGGCAGCTCGCCGCCAGTGAGCACATAATCCCCCAGGGATATCGCCTCATCCGCCAGCTCCTGCGTGATACGGGCATCGAAGCCCTCATAGTGGCCGCAGATGAATATGAGCTGATCGTAGCCCGCCAGTTCCTTGGCCTTGCCCTGCGTAAAAGTCTGCCCGCTGGGACACATGAGCAACACCCGGCGACTCACATAGCTGGTAGTCTCCTTCACAGAGCGCACCGCCCGAAACATCGGTTCCGGCTTCAAAACCATGCCGCTGCCGCCGCCAAAAGGAGAATCATCCACCTGCTTGTGCTTGTCATAGGCAAAATCCCGGGGATTCGTAAAATGGATATCCAGGATACCCTTGTCCACGGCCCTTTTGGTGATGCTATCGCCAAACGGCCCGGCAAACATCTCCGGAAACAACGATATCATATCGATGCGCATTACTCGTCCTCCAGCAGATCCACAACCATCCGGCCTTCATCCAGCCGGATTTCCTTTACAACTTTTTTCAAAGCCGGAACCAGAAGCTCTGTCCCCTCGGCCGATTTCACCACATAGACATCATTGCTACCGGTCTTCAGAATGTTGGTCACCTTGCCCAGCAGCCCGCCATCCATATCATATACAGACAATCCAATGATATCAAAGGCGTAATACTCCCCCTCAGCCAGCGGCGCAGCCTGAGAGCGATCCAGGGACACCAGCTGTCCTGTAAGGCGCATGGCCTCTTCCCGGACAGGATACTGCTTGAAATGCAGGATTACAAACTGCTTGTGATATTTGATGGAATCAATATCCAGCAGCTGATCTCCAACATAGACCTGCTTCAAATCATCGAAACGATTGGGAAAATCCGTCAGCGGCACAACGCGAAGCTCCCCATGGATTCCATGAGGGGCTCCTACCTTACCGATGACGATACGATTCTTAGCTGCGGATGGCGACGATTTTGTCATCTTCCACCAACACTTCCACATTCAGGAGTTCACGCATGTTGTCGCCCACTTTGATTTCCGCAATGCGCTCCAGCGTTCCGTCCACCAGTTCAGCACCCAGTGCCAGCTTATTCAGCTCTTCGACCTTGGCCTCGCCCTGCTGTTTGAATTCCATACGTTTCTGACGCTCTACGCCAAAATGCTGATGAATCATCTGCAATTCCTGAAGATTTTCCTTAGCGGTCTCCTCAACAGCACGCTTCTCCTGGATATTGATCTGCTGCAATTCCAGATCTACCTGCTGTAAACGCGTCGTAATCTCCTGTACCCGGGTGGCTCTCACCTTTTCGGTCAGCTTTGTCTTGATAGTAACCGGAATTTTAACTGAAATGCTGTCCATAATGCTCCTCTTTTCTCATTAAAGTAGTTCCATATAAAGAAACAGCGGCAAGCATCCCCTCAATGAGGATATTGCCGCAGTTTTCAAATGATCTCAACAGTGACTTTCTTGTTTTCGCGGGTAGCAGCAGCCTTGACAACCGTGCGCATGGCTTTCGCGATACGCCCTTGCTTGCCAATGACTTTACCCATGTCATCCGAAGCAACATGAAGCTCATATACCGTCATACGCTCTTCCTGCTTTTCGTCAACTTTGACTTGCTCAGGATGATCCACTAATGACTTGGCGATAACTTCAACAATCTGTTTCATGCTGATGCCTCTTTCTTAGTTCTTCGCACGCTTTGCTGCATCAAACTTAGCCATGATACCCTGCTTGGAAAACAGTGATCTAACGGTATCGGTAGGCTGAGCACCCTTATTCATCCATTCAAGAGCCTTCTCCTCATCGATCTTGACGATAGCCGGTTCCTTCGTGGAGTCATAGTTACCGAGGATCTCGATAAAACGACCATCACGCGGAGCGCGGGAGTCAGCAACAACAATGCGGTAGAAAGGATTCTTCTTTGCACCCATACGGTTCAAACGAATTTTTACTGCCATGAAAATTCACCTCCTTCAAATAGTAAAATAAATTTATCTCAATGCATGAACGGCAGGTTCAGGCCGCCAAGGCCCTTCTTTCCGCCCTGCATCTTTTTCATCTTCTTCATCATCTTGCGCATCTCCGAAAACTGCTTGATAAGCTTGTTGACGTCCTGCACACGTGTACCGCTGCCCAGCGCAATGCGCTTGCGGCGGCTGCCGTTGATGATGGTTACATCCGCCCGCTCTTTCGGCGTCATCGCATAGATGATGGCCTCGAGCTGCTTCATTTCCTTGCCATTCAGATCGACATCCACATCGCCGAGCTTTTTCTTCAGCCCGCCAAGCCCCGGAATCATGCCCATGATCTGCTCAAAAGAGCCCAGCTTCCTGACCTGCTGCATCTGCGACAGGAAATCATCCAGCGTGAAGTCCGCTTTGCGGAGCTTCTTTTCCATCTTCTTGGCTTCTTCCATATCAAAGGTTTCCTGTGCCTTCTCAATGAGAGACAGCACATCACCCATGCCAAGGATACGCGAAGCCATGCGATCCGGATAAAAAGGCTCCAAAGCCTCCAGCTTCTCACCCATGCCCACAAACTTAATGGGACAGCCTGTGACCGCCTTGACCGACAATGCCGCACCGCCGCGGGCATCGCCATCGAGCTTTGTCAGCACGACACCATCCAGTCCGAGATCGCCATTGAAGCTCTCCGCTACATTGACAGCATCCTGACCCGTCATGGCATCGACCACCAGCAGGATTTCATGCGGATGAACTTCCGCCTTGATGGACTTCAGCTCCTGCATCAGTTCCTCGTTAATGTGCAGACGACCAGCCGTATCGATGATGACAACATCGTTGGCATGCGAGTTGGCAAAAGCAATGGAACTCTTGGCAATCGTCACCGCATCAGTTCCCGGCTCCATCGAAAACACCGGAAGGTCCAGCTGCTCACCCAGTACCTGCAGCTGTTTTACAGCCGCCGGGCGGTAAATATCCGCTGCGACCAGTACCGGACGCTTGCCCTGCTTCTTGAGCGAAAGCCCAAGCTTTCCGGCCGAAGTGGTTTTACCTGCGCCCTGCAGGCCCACCATCATGATGACCGTCGGTGGAATCGGTGATATATTGAGCCGGCTCTGCGTTCCACCCATGAGCTCGGTAAGTTCTTCATTGACAATCTTGATGACGACCTGCGCCGGGGTGAGCGTTTCCAGTACATCCTGGCCGATCGCCCGCTCTTTTACCCTTTTGACAAAGCCTTTTACAACCTTGAAATTCACATCCGCTTCCAGCAAAGCCATGCGCACATCACGCATTGCCTCATTGACATCGTCCTCTGTGAGCTTGCCGTGTCCGCGGAGCTTTTTGAATGTCTCCTGCAGACGATCTGCTAATCCTTCAAAAATCAAAGTCTATACCTCCCGACCTCTCCCCAAAAACGGTGAAAGCCGTCCTAATATCTCCTGAATGGCTGCTTTATTGTGGACATCTGCCAACCCGCGGATTGCGGCGCAGACATCCTTCAGCTCCGCACGTTCCGCCTGGTAACGCGCAACCAGCCCCAACCGGGCCTCATATCCTTCCATGGCCTGCTCGGCCCGGTGGATCGTATCATAAACTGCCTGCCGGGAAATGCCCATGGCCTCCCCGATCTCCGACAGCGAAAAGTCCTCAAACAGATGCATTTCCAGGCACCGCTGCTGCTTTTCCGTCAGCAGCGCACCATATAAATCGAAAAGATCCGATGTATGTAAACGCTCTTCCAGCATAACGTCACCTGTTTTCTGCAATTGTCAAGGGAAAAACCTTGACCTCTGTTATTATAGCCGAGCCGGCAAAACATGTCAAGTGTTTTTCCTTGGCAGAAAATGATGATAAAGGCCGCCTAAGATTCCCATTGCCGCAAAACGATAACTATTTCTCATGATATCCCCTCCGCACCGGCAATATAAAGAACTTCGCAGCGACGCCAGTCGATTGTCTTGATTTTCCAGACAAGATCAAAGACCCGCTCGTCTCTATGCTCCCCCGGAAAAAGACCCCGGTATGTCCTGTTGTCTGCCAAAAAATCAGCTGTTTCCCACACATCCAGCCGATCATATATCCAGTCTTCCAAATTCTCAGGATGTGGCTGGGACCCCAATGCCGCCTGCTGCAAATAGGATTTCTCCCCGGTCAGCAAAAAATAGTACTTTGCAGCTATCCGGCGTTCCAGAATTCTTGCCAGGCACTGCATACCGGCCAGCCCAGCGACAAAAAGTGATACTGAGCCAAAATGCGCCTGCGTTTCCGGGCATCGAAAAAACGGCTCCATTTTTTTCTGAAGCTCGACCCTTTCTTCTTCCCGGCAAGAGAAACGAAATACCTCCTGCATATTGCTGAGCTGCAGCGGTGCAATCTCGTCTATCCCTTCGATATAGGCCTTCGGCCATTTCTCGCGGGCAAAAGCCAGCAGATCCTTCCATTTCAGCGAGGAAAGTGCTTCCGCATCCGTCCGCGGAATAGTATAAAAATAATCTTTTCTATCCATAGCTTCCTCCTATTCTCTGTACAAGACAATCCGGTTCTTTTTCCAATTCATCTGCCGCACACGCAACAAATCAAAGACTTCATGCTCCCAATCGCTATCTTCTGTGATCATAGGCTCTGCAGGGTCCAGATTGAGCACCCTGCCAGAAGCCCAGGCCGCCGCTCTTGCCTGCAGGAATTGTTTCTGCTTTTTCGGCGGCTGTTTCTGAATAGGCGACATCAGCACATCCACATACTGCATGATAACCAATACCTGATACAAATGGATCAGACTATCGATTCCCTGCAGGCTCAATAGAACAGGCTCATAAAACGAATAACTTTGCTGCAGGTCTTTATCCGCAAACAACGGTCTGCCAGATTTTCTTGCGATACAGTCCACTTCAGCCATAATTCCTGAACTCGCAAAAGCCATGGCCCCGGCAGTAAACACCCGCTTTCCCAAACGGGGAAAATATGCCCGTTTTCCCTGTTCCAACCAGGCCTGCGGACGATGCTTCCGCACATATTTCTCAATTGTCAGCCGACTGCATTTTTCCAACCCCTCCGCCCGCTCTGCGGGCAGCTGCATCAAATAAAAAAAGCCATTCATCAGGATCCCTCATTTCTCATGATATATTCCCATGCCGGCCAAAAAAACATAAAAAGGCCTATACATAAGAATTTTTATTCAAGATGTATAGACCTTATACACATATTTAATTTTTTATATTATAGCATGGATTGGCTGTTTTCATCAAGAAAACTTTCCATTTTTTAATCACCAAAATTGCAGCCTGACAATCGATGTGGAACTGCCTCTAAAAACAGCTAAATCTGCAGAACTTAATTTGCACATCAAAGGCAGAAAAGATGTTAAACACGCCCTCCTGTACCAGCCTGCCATTCCTTCTTCAGCAGCGCAAACTGGAAGGTGTTCTCATAAAATGGCGTCCCATCCGGATTGTTGACGAATGACATGAACTCTTTGAAGAGCCCTTCCTGCCGCATCCCCAGTTTGCGGCACAGTTTTTGCGATCTCAGATTTTCTTCATCCGTATACGCATACAGCCTGCGTATGCCCATTTCCTCAAAAAGATAAGCAAAATAAGCTTTAGCGGCTTCAAAGGCATATCCCTTTCCGCCATAGTCCGGTAAAAAATTCCAGCAGGGGCTGAACGTATCCGGCTCTTCCCGCAAGCCAAAGACCGTTCCTATGAAGGTATTGTCCTCCTTCAGGCACACTGCCAGATCATAGGCAGGTTTAGCCTTGCTTATGCGCTGCGAGGCCTCTTCCATCGTACTGATCCTGTCTCTGACATAGCAATTCGCACGCGGATTTGACCACAAGCGCAGCACGCCCTGCGTATCCTGATTGGCAAAACTGCGGATGATCAGCCGCTCTGTTTCTGCACGCATATTCTCTGCCCCCTCATCTAAGACCTCCGTTGCCTAAAACCTTTTTTACCTCCACCAGCAGTTCATCCTCCCGTTCATACGGATGCAGCTGGAAATACTTGTCTCCCGTCAACATGGCCGACAGGTTCCCATCCTTGCGATAGAAAATATGCACCGGCTTGGCATATCTCTCAGCGTATGCCAGCTCATAGCCAACGCCCAGGGATGGCTGTGTACATTCGGCAATAACCAGGTCACATGCTCGCAGCCAGGCTGTATCCTGTTCATAGATGGCCCTATCCCCCTGGCTCTCAACCAGCGACAGGCTCAAGTCGCCCACATGCTCCGTCAGCACAGTATCCGTCTCCTGAATGGCGGCAATGACTTTCCTGTAAAGTGCTGCGTCCTGCCTGCCGCCCCGGATAGAGCCCGCAAAATATATCTTCTTATCCATATCTGTCCTCCATTCCCTTTGTTCAGGATACCATTCCCGTATTTTCCCTGACAGAACTCACAAAGACTGTTCATGCTTTCTGTGCATGGTCACCAATTGGTCAGCAACGGTCATCTTATCGAGAATCAGCTTTACGATATCATCCAGCTCACTATTCTCCTCATAGTCTGCCTCAACGATAAAATCCACCCGGCCCTCGCCCAGCAGCTGCTTGGCAATGCTCTTTTTGCGCTTTTTGAACACCGCAATCGATTGTCCGCCATTCGCTTTTACAAGCTTCATACAGGGGACATCTGTCATTCCATCACCGATATAGATCATATTGCGAAAGGGAATCGGCCGCTCATCCTCCGGTACGTATTGATTCACCTTATCATTGTCAAAAACATCCAGTACCCCCTTGTTGATACGGAACAGGAATTGCGTTTTCGTCGTATAGTTCACCACATTCTTTGGCCAGACCGCTACCCCGTTTTCATCATACAGGAATTCACAGGCATAGGTCTTTTTAAACTCCGGATAGATAGACGAACCCTCAATGATCTCCTGCAGTCCCGATGATATCACATAGTGCTCGATGCGGATGCCCTTCTCTACACCATAGGCATTCAGCCGGGCGAACCACGATTCCACCCCGGGATAATACTCAATGCCCGCACCCAGGCGCTTGAACGCATCCCGTGTAACCGGAATCTTCCGATCATGCGACTTGCGCAGCATCAGGTACATATACGCCAGCATCGCGTCCATATTATCCTCGCGCGCCATGCGCCCCGTCTCATCCCAAAAATCCTGCGCCTTCAGCCCCAGGCTGGGAATGAATGTATATTCCTGCATATCTCTCGTACACAGGGTTTTATCAAAATCATACATAATCGCAATAACCGGCTTTTGTGATTTCGGCATGTAGCCACCTCCTGCTGTAACTTGAGCAGCTTCTTTAACCTGCATACTTTTAATATTCGATTTTATATTCTTTTTACCTTCTTGCCTGCCTTCTAATGCTGGAACACAGAAAATGCGGTACCGCAAAAATGTACCGCATCTCATATCGCAGCAGATGGATCAAATATACTTTACGAGCACTTCCCACAAAAGTTTTATATCCAACGGCTTTGTGAGATAGTCCGTCATGCCTACATATCTGCTGTGTTCAATCGCAGCGGAGAAAGCATCCGCTGTCATGGCAATGATGGGTATCTTCCTGGCATCCGGCCGATTCATCGCCCGAATCGCTTTAGATGCGTCATACCCATTCATTACCGGCATCTGGATATCCATCAGAATTACATCATAGCTTCCCGGAGGTTCCTCGGCAAACTGCTCCACTGCACGCTTGCCGTTCTCAGCATGCACAACATCGAGCCCAAAAGTTTCCAGTATCCTTTGCGCAATTTCTTTATTGATTTCATTATCTTCCGCTAACAAGATCCGACCAGATAACGTCTTTTTTACCATTGTATCCATATGAACCAGGGAATTCATGCTGTCTGCCTTATTTGCCTCGCCGGCAGTAAAGGAAACCTTGATTTCTGTTCCCTGCCCGAGTTCACTCTTGACTGCTATGGTTCCACACATCAAATCGACAATTTTCTTCACAAGCGAGAGGCCCAATCCGGAGCCCAGGGTCGTCTTGTCCCGGTGTGGATTGTTTTCTTCCTGGGTAAAAGGTTCAAACATCGTTTTCTGAAACGCTTTGCTCATGCCAATCCCAGTATCAGAAACCGTCAGCGTACAATCGCATTGTCCGTCCGGGCGCCGGGCAGTCTCTACCTGTACGGTGACTGTACCACCATCCGGTGTATATTTCACCGCATTGGAAATCAGATTCATCGCAATCTGATTAAATCGGACCTTGTCTATCCGCAGGATTGGCACAGCAGGCTCCGCCCCCAAAGCAAAACGTATATGCCGGCTTTCGCAAATCGGTTCAAACATATTTAAAACACTCGACCGGAAATCCGCATATGACAAGGCCTCCGGATGCAACTCAATCTTGCCGCTATCGATTTTAGAAATATCCAGAACATCATTGACAAGAGACAGCAGAAAATTATTAGATACCTGTATCTTACGCAAATCATCCTTCAACTTTTCTGGATTATGGATATCCTCCAAGGCAAAATCCGTAAGATTAGAAATTGCTCCGATGGGTGTACGGATATCATGGCTGATCCGTGACACGAAATCCGATTTGGCGGAGCTGGCCTGCTCTGCCTCTATCAAAGCATTCTGAATCGCAACTATCTGCTTTTCCTCATGCTCATAGGAAGCCGTCACATCGGTCTGAACAATCAATGCCATTTGCTGTTCCCGATCCAGCCAGCTGAACCGCATCTGCTGGCACGCCCGCTTCCCCGCAGAATCAGTCTGCAGATAAGAAAAAGTATACGTTCCCTTCACAGCCAACTGATCCCTGATCCGTTCCATATCCGTAGCCTGGTTATATGACTCCCTTTCCTGCGCACTGATAAAATTCTCCTGGACAAAATGACGGCGGGCCGCATAGGAAACCCGTACCCCAATTTCAGGATATTCAACATGCGCCTTTTTTTGTACAAGTTCAATCTCCCCAGTGCCTAAATACAAAATGCCAACATATTCAAATTCCTGTTCACTGGTACGGCGCGTAACGAATTCCGTCTTCTTTCGATCTGTAATGTCAACCGCATAGGTGACGCCCTCTACATCTCCCGACACCGGATTCCGCACCATGTTTACTGAACCAAGAATCCAGCGCACTCCGCCACGCACAGAATGGCAGGGATATTCTATTGAAATTTTTGTTTCTCCCCGTTCAAACCGCTGCAGCAGGTTAACACAATGAAATACAGAACGTATCTGTGCCGCAATCAGCTGATCTGGTACTGTATCGGCCACCGCTTCAAACAAACCATCCGCAGTGCCAGCCATCGACAGCTGCTTTAAGGCAGCATACGCCTCACTCTGGACCACCATGTTCGTACAGCGATCCTTTGTAATATTCAAATGATAGCAGGCAGCGAAATCCGCATTGGTAGCTGCCATTGTTCTCAGCTGAGCTTCATATTTGTGCAGTTCCCGGGCCTGCTCTTCCCTGCGCGTCTTTTCCGCAGCTTTTTCCGCTGTAACATCCGAAAAGCAGCAATAAACCACCTGTTGTCCATCCTGCTGCCTGCCCCCCATTGCCAGCATCCGCAGCCATTTGTAAGCTGTCTTTTGTTCATGCAAAAAGCGAAATTCAATAGTAACCGGCCGCGCAGAAGACTCGCACTGTTCAAAAACAGCCTGGCATTTTTTTCGATCATCCGCGTGAACGTATTGAAAAAAGCGCTCTTCACTCTGATACCCCTCATGGAGGAGCTCATGGATACGTGCGTTTTCCGCAATAAGATGCTTCCCGTTTTCCTGAACACCAATGACTATAATACCGATGGGCACACGGGAAACGATATTCTTCAAAACCTTTGCTTCCTCATTGCGACGGAGCCGCTCCTGTTCCTCATGCCAAACCCTGGTCACGTCTGACTGAATAACGAGAATCTCATCTTTTTTATCACTGAGCCACTGGAATACCAGTTGCTTTTTCAATATCTGGCCATCCGCTTCACATAAATCGTACAAAACACTGTATTCTCTGCTATCCCTCAGTTTCGCCTGAATCCGTTCCAAGGATACCTGTTCTCCAAAACTGACAGGATCCGCAGATGAAGACCCTTGGGTTTTAAGCCTTGCAAGATACTGACCATAGGGCATTCTCTGCCCGTTCTTTAATCCTCTTCCCTTCCATATTCCGTTATACACCATGAAGGTCTCTGAAAGCACGTCGATATATCCGACCAGATCACTACCCTCGCTTGCCATATGCTGCAAAATCATCTCGCCGCGCTTCTGCTGATCTATATCAAGCGCATAGGTAACTGCCTCCACGTCCTCCGTGCGAGGATTTTGATGCATGATCAAAATAGCCTGGCGCCAGCGAAGACCATCCGCATACCGAATGGAATAGGTAAAAGCCATTGTAGTCTCACCATTCCGGAACCTGTCCAGCAAAGCTTCACGGGTAAACTCCCTGCGAAACCAGGTGATTGTCTCCTCTTGCGCGAGCAGTTTGGAAAACTCCTCAAAATACCCATCTACTGTACCGGATTCCTTCTGCTTCATCACAAAAGCCAAAGGACTTTTGCCATCGATACAGATATTCCTGGTGAGGTTCAGATGAAACGAGCCCAGATTATTCGGATACGCTTTATCCAGACTATGAAAAAAATCAAGATAGCGCTGTCGTTCCAGCTTCATATCCGTAATATCCTGCGCACAGCAATAAATTGTCAGTACATTGCCGGCAGAATCGGTAACCGGTGTCGAGTTGACCCGCCACCAGTGCGTTTTCCCTTGAATCACGGTACTGTATTCAAACGCCGGCCTGACCATATCCGGATTGCCCTGATGAAACAGCGCAATAAACTGCTCACGATACGGTTCATCCACCATCTCCACAAGAGAATCTGGAACATTATCAACAACAGGCGGCATTCCCTGCGCCTCACAAATAGCGCGCGTATAGGCATTATCCATCTGATATATGACTCGCCTGTGTCTCTGATCATATTCAAATACAATCTGCTTGGAATATTCCGCCAGCAGCTGATACATCTGTTGGTTCTTCAAGGCACGAATTTCCGTCTCTTTTTCCAGCGTGATATCAGTAAATACCACATAGGCAAGCGCACTCCCATCGGATTGCGCAATCGGACTTGCACTAAGATGATACCAGCGATATTCTGAGCTTTTGCCCAAAAGGGAACGATAACTCATTTCACCCGGAACCATCTTCTGAAATAAATCCGCAAAAAAATCCTTTGCGGATTTCCGGTCATCCGGATGAACCAACTGCAGCAATTCGTTCTCATGCAAAGACATGATCTCTATATCGGAGGCCAATGGCAGCGAACGAAAATACGCATTCGTATAAATGACACTGACACGGCCCTTCTGCATTTTATAGATAAGAACAGCAACAGGTATGCAATCGACAATATTCTCAAATCCAATATTCTCACTATTCTGCATTTAACGGATATCTCCCTTCGCAAAAAACAGCACACCGCATCGTTGTTAACAATATATCCCCAGCTATATATTTTTCTATATTCGATTTTATATTATTTTTCCCTTCTTAAATTGATTCCAGATTCCAGAAAAACATCGCCGCCAACTCAATCCTGCACCGGCTGCGGCACTTTTTTCCTTTGGCTCAACACCAGGCTGCCGACAATGAGGACAGCACCGGCCAGGCCAAAAGAATCCATGCGTTCCTGTAGAAACAGCCAGCCCAGGATTGCCGCCACTACAGGGTTCAAGGCGCAGAACATACCGGCCCGCTGTACAGATACATACCGTTGGGCCACCGGCTGCAGCGTAAAACCAAAGGCGCTGCACACAAAGGCCAGCGCCAGAAGGATGCCCCACTGCTCTGCGGCTGTCGGCAGGACCACGGACTCAAAAAGCAGTGCCGCCCCCATGCTGAGAATTCCTACCACACCCAGACTCAGGATTCCGATGACCAGCGGCGGCTCCTCACGTACAATGCAGCCTGTCAGCAGGATCCAGCCAGCATACAGTACCGCTGCCAACAGGCAATATGCCGTTCCGATGGGCATTCCACCAGCCAGGCTGCCCGGCGAAAGCACCAGCAGTGCCACCCCGATGAATATAATCCCCGATATAGCCAAATCCTCTTTCCTTGGCCAGCACTGGGAAATTGCAGCCTCAAAAATCGGTACAAAAACAATTGCGGTATTTTCCAGAAAAGAAGCCCTGGATGAGCTCACCGTCTGCAGGCCCAAAAGCTCGCAGCCCATGACACAAAACAATACCCCGCCCAGCAGTATGCTTTTCCACCAGGTACTCCAGCCAACACCTCGCAGCTGTCGCCAGAACAGGATCCCCAAGAAGCCAAAGGCCAGTAAAAAACGCAGCCCCAGCAGGGTAAACGGCTCCATGCTCTCCAGCCCAATCTTTTCAAGCAAATAAGACACGCTCCGCGCCGCAATCACAGCTGCCAATAACAATTCCGCCTGCCAGACACGCATTTCCAAAGACCCCCTTGCATTTTATCTGCCCTCAGTATACTATGAAGTCAGCTATGCAAAAAGCGAAAATAAGTCACACTACATGTGATTTATTTTCACATCAAAGAGAGGTCTAGCACATGGATACGGAAAAATGTCAGGTTCTATTGAAAATCATTGAAAGCGGCAGCTTTTCCAGAGCTGCAGAGCAGCTGGGATATACGCCTTCCGGCATCAACCGGATGGTCAAAAGCATGGAGGAAGAGACCGGCTTCCCACTGTTCACCCGGACAAGCCAGGGAGTCACCTTGACGTCAGAAGGACAGCGCCTGCTGCCGATATTCCAGGAGCTGACCCACTGGCAAAAACAGCTGCAGGAGCTCTGCACAGATATCCGTGGGCTGAGTATCGGCCATCTCACCATCGGCACCTATTACAGTACCGCGGCCTGCTGGCTGCCCAAAATCATCCAGACCTTCCAGGCCAGCTGGCCTGGCATACAGATTGACCTCTGGGAAGGCGGCAACAGCGATCTCGTACAGCGGCTGGAAAGCCATCAGCTGGACTGCTGCTTTTTCAGCAAATATCATGGACAGGGCGACTGGATTCCCCTGCAGCAGGATGAGCTTGTGGCCTGGCTGCCAAAGGACCACCCGCTGGCAAATGGCAGCAGTTTTCCCTTGGAGGCCTTGAATGGAGCGCCCTTCATCCAGCCCCTGCCGGAACAAAATACAGATCTGGAGCGCCTGCTGGCAAGCCACCAGCTCACGCCGCAGATCCGCTTTACCACCAGTGATAACTACACCGCTTATTCCATGGTCGCCGCCGGCCTTGGCATCAGTCTGAACAATGCCCTCATGGCTCAAAACTGGACCGGACCGGTAGTGACCCTCCCCTTTGACCCGCCGCAGCATATTACCCTGGGAATCGCACTGCCGTCACTGGCCCAGGCTTCCCCGGCCCTGAAAAAATTCCTTGCCTGCGCTCAGCGGGTTCTCAGCATCTGACCTCTATGCCGCCCCTGCGTTCCTATCCCAAAATGAATGTAACCCGCTCACAAAAAAGCGATGCCTTCAGGGTCATCCATGCCTGAACACATCGCTCTTTTATTTTATCTCAATCACATGAGCGGTACCCTCCCCAGCGCAGTGTCCAGCAGCAAAAGGCCTTGCCCATTGACTGCGATTCTGCTTTCAGTCCTTCATGTGCATACACTTACCAATGATTTTCCCCGTGCTCAGATATTCATAATTGACCATGGAAAAAAGTACCGGTTTCAGCTTTTCATAGCTGATTTTTCCATGATCGCCGAGGATTTCTTCCTTGGCATAGGTATTCCTGATTTTCAGGATAAAATTATCAAACCCCTTTGTTTCGTAAATATCCGCCACCTCGCATTCCATCGACAGCGGCACATCCTTAGGCACCGGCGCTCCTGCCTCCCCCATTTCATAAGCAAACAGCCGGGATTTATCCTCCTTGCTGCCGCTTACACAGCCGGTATAGTCAGCCTTGGGCAAAAATTTCTCATCCACCAGACTGACGGAAACGATCTTATTGTCACGGATTCCCTGATTTGTATAATGCGATTTCACACAGCTGATCATAATATGATCATGCCCCATAATACCCACATGAGCAACGAGCATCCAATTCGGCTTTCCTGCCACCATGGCACCAACAACGGTAACCGGTGTCGGATATAAGGCCAGAACGGCACCAAGATTTTTCTTTTCCATTCGTATTCCTCCCATACTTTGATGAACACACTCATTGTATCGCAGCCTATTTTCGCTGTCTAATGCCTGCTTTACATCCTCGTCCATGCCTTTTTCGTATATCTCTCCCTATACGACTCAAAAAAAACTGAGACCGTCTTTCAACAGTCTCAGTTCTCTTCGCCGTTATTCCGCGGGAAACGCTACTACTAACATCATCTTGAAATCCTCCACGCCATAAACGGCATGCGGATGTCCGGCCGGCATAACAATGGTTTCTCCTGCCTGCAGCAAGAAATCCTCACCATCGATAGTAACGCGGCCCTGACCATCCAGCGCGGTCACAACAGCATCGCCCGTAGAGGCGTGCGTGCTGATACCTTCGCCCTTCGCAAAGGCAAACAAGGTAATCCCCACGCCATGATTCTGGACCAGCGTCTTACTCACAACCTGCCCCGCCGCATACGACACCAGATCACGCAGCAACAGCACTTCTTTAGCTTCAATATTTTTCAAGATCATAGGAACACCTGCTTTCTTCATCTCTACTGCCAGTATAACTGACCCTAAAGCAGTTTTCCGTATCCTATGTTACCGATTGCTGAAAGTGACCCGCTTTTACTTTTTCAACAGCTCCAAGGCCTCATCCTTAGTCAGTACCTTGCCATAGGAAACGACTTTTCCATCAACCACCAGCGCCGGTGTCTGCATGACACCATACTGCGCTATTTCCGTAAAATCCGTTATATGCTGCACACGAGGTTCTTGTCCCAACTCCTGCAAAGCCTCTATCGCAGCTTTTTCAAGAGCCCGGCATTTATCACAGCCAGATCCCAATACCTTTACAGCGGCTTCCTGCTCCGAGGCAGCTGCTGCATCACTGTTTTCCTTTTTCTTTCCAAAACCAAAAAATCCCATGTCAATTCCTCCTCAAAATCAATAGCTATATACCTAAAAACTTTACGCTAACACTCCGGACTCGATTCTCTGCCGCAGCAGCAAAACCTTTGACTGGACCTGCTGCCGCACACGGCGGAAATCCTCCACAGGCATTCCCGTAGGATCATCCAAGCCCCAATCCTCCCGATGGCGGCAGGGCAAATAGGGACAATCCACATTGCATCCCATGGTAACAACCATATCCACCGGAGGAATATCCTGCAATACCTTTGGACGCTGCTGCAGTTCCATATCAACGCCGATTTCCCGCATCACGGCAACTGCATCCGGATTGATTTTCGTCCCGATATGCGTGCCGGCTGAATATGCTTCAAAGACCCCCAGGCCGATCACCCGGGCAAAGGCTTCAGCCATCTGCGAACGGCAGGAATTATGCACACAAATAAACGCAATTTTCATGTCCGCATCACCTCCTATTGCATAAAAATGCCTTCACCACAGCAGGACTGCTGCAGAATAATATGCAGACAGTCATTTTTACTTTTGTCCAAAGCCTCACTCAACATGATTCTAGCAGAATCCGTAATCATCATTTTGCACAACTCCCTACTGTAAATTTGTATGACTCAATTACCCAAAACCGCTGGCGCCAGATCCAGCCAGGCCGTCAGTTCTTCATTGCTGGGATAACGCCCCGTAAGAACGATTTCGTCATCCAGTACAAGGATCGGCAAAACTTCCACACCATGCTTTTCCATTTCTCCATTCACCTTGCTGTTGGTGACAAATTCCATCGGGGCACTGGACAGATTGTACCGCAGCGCCTGAACCTCCTGCTTTGCCAATTTATCCATCACCGTGGAAATACGCAAAAGCTCCGGGTCCACCCCAACACCGCATAAGCCTGTGGAACAACACATGGCCGGTTCATAAATGACAATTTTTTTCATACTGATCTCACTCCTTTATCCATTGCAGTCATGCCATGGATTTTATTATGCTTTGAACCGATGCGTCCTGCAGCCACGGAATGCTGACAAAATTACCGCCGCTGATCTGCCGCACGTTTTCCAGCCACTCCTTTTCCGCCGCAGCCCGGGCCAGCAGCATAGGATTCTTTGTATCTGCCAACGACAGGCATTGATTCATGATCCACCACTTGTTATGAATGCCCGCCCGGGCCAAATCATCCTTCAGCCTGGAAGCCTCAAATACCGGAGTGGCCTCCGGCAGTGTTACGATGACCACCTCGGTCTGGCCGGCATCTCTGAGCCTTGGTAAAAGCTGCTGAACCGCCGGTGGTATTTCGCCCTTTGTCCTTTGCACCTCTTTGTGGTAGCTCTGCGTGGCATCCAGCAGTAAAAGCGTATGCCCGGTGGGCGCTGTATCGATGACCACAACCGCATCCTCAGCCTGGGCCACCACCTCTGCAAAGGCCCGGAACACCGCAATTTCCTGGGTACAGGGTGAACGCAGATCCTCTTCTATATAGGCAACATCAGCCTCACTCATGGTTTCACGCGCTTTGCGCAGCACCTCATCCCTATACCGTGAAAGCTCCTGCTTTTCATCGATTTTATGCAGCGTCATATTTTTATTCTCTGAAATGATATGCTCTAAATCAGCCGCCGGATCCGTTGAGGTCAAATGCACCTTTTTGCCCCTTTTGGCCAGGGCTAAAGCTATGGTTGCAGCGGCCGTGGTTTTGCCGACTCCGCCTTTTCCCATCGTGAATATGACTTTTTTACCCGTGTTGTAAATATCCTCGATAAGGACATCCATGCCTGGCAGATCAACACTCTTTCCGTCCCTTTCTCCATACGAAAAATCATCCTGCTGGAAAAAGGCCCGGATATTTTCCAACCCCAGAATATTGTAGGATCGTAAGGGCAGGATATAGGTTTCCAGGCCCTTCAATGCTGCCGGCCGATTTTCCATAGCCTTTTGCTGTTTAGCCAGAATATTTTGTGACAATACATCCGTGGCCTCCATCAGCACCCCATTGATGATCAAAAGCTGATTGAGGATTCCCAATTCCTTAAGCTCCCGGCTGGAGCGTTCAACCTCCAACAACGGCGTTTCCTCCGGGCGAGACACCAGAATCAGCGTTGTTTTCGCACCATCAGCAAGATTCTCCACCGCGGCCTTGTACATGCTCTGCTTTTCGCCTAAACCGGCCAGCTGCCCCAGACAGGATGCCCCATGGGTACTGTCCGTGATGAAATTGCTCCAGGCTGAGGGAAGCTGCAGCATGCGCAGGGTATGTCCCGTTGGCGCTGTATCAAAAATGATATAATCATATTCCTTACTGGTTTCTTCATTGGTAATGAAGTTTGAGAATTGATCAAAGGCGGCAATCTCCACCGTGCAGGAACCTGACAACTGTTCCTCCATATTCGTGATTACACTTGCCGGCAGCTTGCCCCGATAAGGAGCCACCACGGATTCCCTGTACTCTCGTGCCGCCTCTTCCGGGTCGAGGTTCGCCACGACAATCCCTGGAACACCATCGATGGCAACACCCTTTCCATCAAGTTCCCGATGGAATACATCCTGCAAATTGGATGCGGGATCTGTGCTGATCAATAACACTTTTCCCCCGCGATCTGCCAGATTCACAGCCACAGCGCAAGCCGTAGAGGTTTTCCCCACGCCGCCTTTTCCAGTAAAAAACAGGTATTTCGTCAAATGTATTTTTCCCAGCTCAAAAGTTGTATACTCCATCCTGTTTTCATCCTTTCAAAAAAATTTATCCAAGTAAAAGCCCCTGGCAAAGGTTAAAAAGATATCCTACCAGGATGATGCCAATGGTACAAATCGCAATAAAGGTTTTCAATAAAGGCGCCTTCACGACCTTGCTCAGCATGATCATGGACGGCAGACTCAGCGTCGTCACCGCCATCATAAAAGAAAGCACCGTACCGAGATCCGCCCCTTTATAGAGAAGCGCCTCCGCAATCGGAATGGTTCCAAAGATATCTCCATACATCGGAACACCAATGAGCGTAACCAGAATCACCCCAAAAGGATTGCCCTTGCCAAAGGCTCCCTCAATCCAGGAAGCCGGAATCCAGTTATGGATGACTGCACCGATGCCAACGCCCACCAGAATGTAGAGAAAAACCTTCCGGAAGGTCTGCACTACCTGATCTTTGGCAAAAACCGCCCGATCCATCGCCGTCAATACCGGTGCGTCTAAGTCAACGCCTTTGGCAGCCTGCCGCACAAAGTCTGCAACATATTTCTCCATGCCCAGTTTTTCGATCAGAGTACCACCAAGCACTGCAATGATAAGCCCTACGATGACATAGGCCACAGCCACCTTCGCACCAAAAATGCTCATGAGGATCACCAGGCTGCCCAGATCCACCATAGGGGAGGAAATCAAAAAGGAAAAAGTGACGCCCAGCGGCAGCCCCGCACTTGTAAAGCCCATAAAAATAGGAATAGAGGAACAGGAACAGAAAGGAGTAACCGTTCCCAACAGCGCACCGATGACGTTTGCTCCTATCCCCCTGAATCTCCCCATGATTTTACGACTGCGCTCCGGAGGAAAATAGCTCTGTATATAAGAAATGACAAAAATCAAAAAACAGAGCAACACCGTAATCTTGATGACATCATAAATAAAAAATTCCAGACTGCCGCCAGCGGGCGACTGCACATCCACCCCAACAGATACCAGCAGCTGAGCAATCAAAGCATCCAGCCATTTCATTCCTAAAACCTGATTTTGAAAAAAATCCCAAATCATATCTTCACCCTCTAAATTGATATATTTACATGTATCTATGTATTAAGCCAAAAAACACCCGCTCAGCAGCAAGCCAAGCGCCCAATGTATTCTTTGAATTCGTTGAACCTCTCACAGTTCAGCGAATAATGGCACCATTTTCCTTCCTTCCGCACCTGGACCAAACCCACATCACATAAAATCTTCATATGATGGGACAGCGTAGGCTGACTGATGGAAC
>CAZFPA010000002.1:0-104264 GCA_964520975.1 uncultured Selenomonadaceae bacterium
CAGGAAAATATTTGAACTTTATTGCTATCGTTTTACGAAAAAAGATGCAAGAATAGTAAGATAGATTATGCAGTAGCAGCTGATGCCCATAAATGAGGGGTATCCTTTTGGACTATAGAGGGTTTAAGATTGTCGATACATTGGAAAGGAAATCCATCGAATGATAAAAATAGTAACGGAACGAATGATTTTAACTCCAATCTCCCGGGAAGAACTCCGGATTAAAATTGAAAAAGAAACCGATGCGGAAATGAAACAGGCATATTCTGAAATGCTTGCCGGATGTATAAAAAATCCAGAGCAGTATCTTTGGTATACCGTATGGATGATGCAGCTTAAGGACGGGAATAAACCGTTTGTCGGTGACTTGTGTTTTAAGGGACTTGATAAAACCGGAACTGTCGAAATCGGATATGGTATCTATCCTGCATATGAGGGGAGAGGCCTGACAACGGAGGCTGTGATTGCCATGACAAAGTGGGCAGCTGAACAACCGGGCGTATTGCACATTGAAGCGGAAACGGACCCTGAGAACATAGCGTCGCAAAAGGTTCTTCAAAAAGCTGGTTTTTTGCCAAATGGCATTATCGGTGAAGAAGGACCAAGATTTGAACAGAAAAGGGGAGCCGGTGGTTTTTAAATTGACAAATTCATCAAAATAATGACAAGAAAAAAGCTTAAATATCCTATATGCTAACAGAAGAGGTGAAAATAGTGAATTGGATAAATCAGTTTCAGCATACCATTGCCTATATAGAAAATCATTTGTTGGAAGATATTCAAGTGGCTGACATAGTAAAGGAGATGCAAATACCATACTATTATTTTCAGCAAGGATTTCAGGCAATCACAGGGTACTCGGTGATGGAATATATCCGTTGCCGTCGGCTGTATATGGCAGCACTGCGTGTGTTATCGAAAAAAATGCGTATTATCGACATTGCGCTTTCTTATGGCTATGGTACACCGGAGAGTTTTACGAAAGCCTTCAGTCGCTTTCATGGTGTGTCCCCCATGCAATTGCGCGAGCATCCGGAAAAGCTGCGCGTATTTTTACCTCTGCAAATCAGACTATCACTTAAAGGTGGAGATGATATGGACTACGTGGTAGAAAAAATGGAGGCATTCACTCTCATTGGAGTTTCACGGCAGGTGAAATTCGCTTCGGCATATCAGGATATTCCCGTGTTTTGGGATGAATTTTGCAAAAAATATTGTCAGCGGGGGCAGGAGAAAGCAGAAAATGCTGATGCTGTGGAACAGGCAATTCTGGATGGGCAGTTTGGCGAATATGGTGTTTGTCTTGATGATTTGCCAGAAAAAGGAAATTTTCGCTATCTGATCGCCGGGCTGTATCGTGGCGGCGCAGTGGTAAAGGGATTGGAGCTTATTGAATTTCCCCGTATGGAATGGGTGAAATTTCGTTGTACCGGTCCGTTGCCAACAGCTATGCAGGCTGTGAATAGCAGGATTTATTCCGAATGGCTACCCAATAATCCGGAATATGAGATTGCAATGGGAGCGAATATCGAATGGTATACGAAAGGTGATGTACAGGCACTGGATTATATGAGTGAAATTTGGATTCCGGTGCAGCACAGAGAGGATTCAATTACGTGAATAAAAGTGAACAAATTATATTGATGCAGCAAGGAAAAGTGTCTACTGCCCTTTGGAAATTAGGGGTACCAACGATGTTGGGCATGATGATATCTGCGTTCTACCATGTTGTCGATGGATTCTTTGTGAGTCATTTGGGAAGCAATCCGATGGCCGGCGTATCTGTGTCTTTTCCTTTGGTGTTGCTGCTCATGGGAATCGGAATGACATTTGGAGCAGGGGCGGCTTCCTATGTGTCGCGACTTTTAGGGGCGCACCAGATGGAAAAGGCCAACCGGGTGGCGTCGACGGCACTTTATAGTGGTATGGGAGTCAGCCTCCTTTTTATGCTGGGTGTTTTTTTATTTTTGGAACCAATTTTAGTTTTCCTGGGGGCATCGGAGAACACGTTGCCGTATGCACAGGATTTCACCAAAGTTTTTATGCTATGTGCTGTACTCAATACATTTAATTTGATTGTCGATCAGTTGGCGGCCGCTGAGGGAATTACAAAGATTCCTATGCTGGCGATGGTATTGGGCAGTGTCCTCAACATTTTGCTGAATCCGTTGCTGATTTACGAGGTGGGGTTAGGAGTCCGTGGCTCCGCATGGGCATCGGTGATTTCTGTTGTGGCTACCAGTCTCTTCTTTCTTTGTTTCATCCGACGCCGGCAGGGAGTTTTGCGTTATACCCTGCTTTATTTTCAGCCAACACGGGAAATATTTGCGGAAATTCTGCATATAGGAATTCCTATGTTTGTGAGTCAGTTCTTGCAGAGTGCAACGTTTGCCATCATCAATGTTGTTGCGGCTCGGTATGGTGACCAAGTGGTAGCGGCAGCGGGAGCGGTGAATCGGATTTTGCCACTGGGCTTTTTTGTGGTTTTTGGTTTCCTGCGCGGTTATGGGCCATTTGCAGGCTATAACTATGGGGCAAGGCAATACGACCGGCTGCAGGAGGCTACCCGTACAGCGCTGTGCTGGACCACATGTTTCTGTGTGTTCATTGCTGTGCTGATGCTGTTGATTCCTAAAACGATTATGGAGCCATTCAGTACGGGGGATGGTGTGGTCTTACGTGTCGGGGCTGATATGCTGTGGGCAAATGGAATTAGCTTTTTTGTATTTGGTTTTGAAATGGTCTACATGATGCTGTTTCTCTCCATTGGAGATGGAAAAGCTGGAGGAATATTGAGTATCAGTTTGCAGGGATTTTTTTGTATACCGCTTCTTTTGGTTTTGCCGCATTACTGGGGGCTTGCCGGCCTGATCTGGGCATATCCTATTGCGCATTTCCTGAATGCTGGTTTGACGCTGCTATTGAAATGCAGGGTACTTAATTATAACGAGGGACAGGATGTAGCTGCCTCTTTCGGTTGGGGGCGAGAAGGTAAATAAGGGGCCAGATTCCCGCTTGCAATACGAAGCAGGTGTGATTTTTCTTGAAAAAGCATGGGGAAAAACGTTATAATCAGCATGAAAAGCTAGACAAGCATTTGGATATCAGGGGTGACAGACGGATAAACAAATGGGGATAGAAGTATATTCTTAAGATATTTGTTATGGACTACTATACAGAGAAAGCAGGAATGGACATGGTGAATCTATATTATTTTTCGGCGGCGGGAAATTCGCTTTATGCGGCGAAGCAGCTGCAGGAGGCCTTGGTGCTGAATGGGCGGCAGGTTCGGCTGGTATCGGTTGCTGCGGCTATGCAGCAGCGTGATTTCTGTCCGGTGGGCGAGGTCGGGTTTGTGATGCCGCTGCATTTTTTCGGACTGCCGCTGCTGGTGCAGGATTTTTTACAGAAAGTAGATTTTAGCCGGGCATCGTATACGTTTGCGGTGATGACCTGCGGCTGGCACTATATGAGTGATGCTTTCCACGCACTGGGAAAATTGTTGACAGCCCGTGGCGGCTCACTGCAGGCTGCGTATTATGTGGATATGGTATCCATCTATTTGCCACTCAATGACATTCCGCCTGCCGCAAAGACGCAGCAGCGGCTGGAACAGGCTTCGGCAAAGCTTGACCGGGCGGTGGAAGGCATCTTACGGCAGGAAAAGGGCTGGGATAAAGAATATCTGCGGTTTGTTTCCCGCAAGATCCATGCGATTGTAGAGAAACGGCGCCGTACCCTGGATCAGAGCTTTGCTGTCCAGGAGGGGTGTACAGGCTGCGGTCTTTGTGCACGGCTCTGCCCGGTAGAAAATATAGCTATGGCTGCCGGGCAGCCTCAGTGGCAGGGGCATTGCACGCAGTGCCTGGCCTGCCTGCATGGCTGCCCGCAGCAGTCCATTGAGCTTGGGCAGCGTACGGTTGGCCGGCAGCGTTACCGGCACCCGGACATTGCGGTGCAGGAGCTCGTACATGATAGCAAGTGATGGATATAGCCGCATAATGGCAAATAAAAAAGCCCGCACCAGGCGGGCAGGGAACTATTCGGGCTGTTTAGCCAGGAATAGTTCTTTTTGTATGCGATTGTATTCGTCCATGGACATGAGTACGACGTTTTTGCCATTGGCCCGCTGGATTACAACGGTTTCACCGTCATTGGCGGCCCGGTCAGCAAATAGTGTGAATTCCTTGATAAAGGTAGAAGATGAGGTCGCAAGCATATAGAGTTCCTTTCTTTATCAGCAGGAGCTTTTCCCGAGAAGGGGATGACAGGCTGGTTTCAGGCTGCGTACCCGTACGAGGCGGACCGCTTCCCTGAAGTCAACATCCGCGCGTGTGTCGGCTGTTTCATAGACACAGAGCGGAGATGCCAGTCCAAGCTCGCTTGCCGGCATGTAGACGTATTCGTGATTGACCGTATCACCAAAGATGATGCCGGCCTTCAGTTCGGACTGTACCATAGTAGACATGGGGGTTCCTCCTTGCTAAAACATGTCCCGGCGCCATAGAAAGTAGCCGCAGCCAAAAGCGATAATGGCTGCTATGATGGCGATATACAGGAAGGCCATGGGATCGCTGGCGAACGGGACGGTTACATTCATGCCGAAAAAGCTGGAAATAACCGTCGGAATAGCCAGGATAATGGTCATTGCTGCCAGGAATTTCATGACGAGATTCAGGTTGTTCGATACGATGGAGGAGAAAGTATCCGCCATGCGGGAAAGGATCTTACTGTACATTTCAACCATTTCCCGGGCCTGCTTGTTCTCGATGATGACATCTTCCAGAAGGTCTTCATCCTCCTCGTACATCTTGAGAATCGGGCGCAGATTCTGGTTTGAGCGCAGGCGCAAGAGTTTGTCGAGTACCGCACCATTGGAACGCAGGGCCGCATTGAAGTAGGTCAGGCCCTTCTGCAATTCGAGCAGCCGCAGGATTTCCTGATTCTTCATGGAATGCCGCAGCTTCATTTCGATTTCATCGGAATATTTGCTGATCTGACGCAGATAGCGCAGATAGAAGGTTGCCGATTTGTACAGAATCTGGAACAGGAAGCGTGTCTTTTTGAATGTGCGGAAGAGCCGGGAGGTGTTTTCGTTGAACTCGGAAATCACCGGGGTTTCTTCCAGGCAGACCGTGATGATGTATTCTGTTGTGATGATGATAGCGAGCGGCAGTGTATCATAGCTGTCGTGGCCGCGCATGACTGGCACGTTGGTCAGGACCATGACGCAGTTGTCCTCGACATCGGTATGCGAGCGTTCCTCATCATCAAGTGCCGAGCGCAGGAAGTCGGGTTCAACCTCGGTGAGATTACTGACGACCTTCAGCTCGTAAGGCGTTGGGTCAACGATATTGATCCAGGCACCCTTTTCCAGTGTCTTTAGGGTGAGTTCCTGCAATGGACCACTCTCTAAAGACTTATAAATTTTAAGCATAGTATGGATGACTCCCTTCAAATTAAGGAGACTCCGCCACCATACCTGCTAAATAATTTCAAATGAGTGGAAACGAGAAAAACGACGAAATCCCCCTATTTAGTTTTATTTTTTCGTTAGACCGCGAACTAGGGTGGTCTGCGTCCATTTTCCTCACCAGCCTTTTGATTTTCTTTTATTTCCCTTAAAAATATTACTCCTATGAGGCCTATTAGTCAACGTTTTTTTCAGTTGTCATGCCAGTAAAATTGCCATAAAGGCTTATTTCATGGCCTTTTGCTCCGCAGCAAACATTTTGACAACCAGGCAGTCACTGTGCTATAATATCGTTTACGGTACATGTAATCGTGCCGTGGACTGCTTGCAGTCAGCAACCGGGGGACGCAAAGGTTTCGACGGGGGTAGCTGGTGCACAGGCAGCGAGCCGGGGGGTCATCAACCCGTCAGTAAGGTGAAAACTTTTATTAAATATAAAAGCTAACGAAGATTACGCTTTAGCCGCTTAAGGCTAACCTCTGTTCGTTCTTTTCCCGCGTGAGCGGATAAGAGGCAAAGAGCGGGATACCTGAGGGCCAATTCTCGGAGGCCTGACTGGGAACTTTTATCGAGATCGGAGCAATAGAGCCTGTTTGTGGGCGCTTGCGCTTCTAAATCAAATCACAAACTGCGCTCGGAGAGGTCTGTGAAACAATGCTTTCGGACAGGAGTTCGATTCTCCTCGTCTCCACCAAATGAAATAAGGTTCCTGCAGAGGCAGGAATAAAAGGCCGCGGTGTTTTTGCCGCGGCCTTTGTATATGATTTTTGTTGAGTCAATTGTCGCTATATTGGAAAAAGACCTAAACAACTTAAGTAATTTGACCCGGATAACGATATATATGGCAAGAGGATGTGTTTTCTTTTCTTGAAGGGATTCGGGAGGGATTGATATGGTTGAGCGTATTGAAAAGGTTAACCGGGTAAAAGGCGTTGATTATGATGTGAACCGCCCCTTTGAGCGCAAGGAAGGCTATGGCGACGGAACGGGCAAGGACAGTGCTTTTCGGCAGATGCTGAAGAAGCAGATGGAAAAGAATACTTCGGAGAATGCTCCGATAGCTGAGGCGTACGCGGTGGATATCCAGCGGGCAACGCAGTCGCTTTTTTATAAGGATGGGCTGAATCTGCGCGTGCTCGGAAAGGATGTCTATGGCGGATGACAAGGAATATATGAGGCTGGCGCTTGCGGAGGCTGAAAAGGCCGCGGCTTTGGGAGAGGTTCCCATTGGGGCGGTTCTCGTGGATGCTGCAGGGACTGTGGTTGCAGCCGGACACAATATGCGGGAGCTTTGGCAGGATGGAACAGCGCATGCCGAGGTCGTAGTCATCCGTGCGGCGGGAAAACGCCTGGGGCGCTGGCGGCTGTCCGGCTGTACGCTGTATGTGACGGTAGAGCCTTGTCCCATGTGTGCGGGGGCGATCGTCATGAGCCGTATCGACCGGCTGGTATATGGCGTGCCGGATGCCAGGGCGGGGGCAGTTGAATCAATTTTCAATATTCCCGGCCATCCGTCATTGAATCATCAGGTAGTTGTACGGGCTGGTGTGCTTGAGGATGAGTGCGCCGCTTTAGTGAAGAGCTTTTTTGCGGCCCGACGGGGCAAAAAGAAATCTCCCTTGGACGAATGAAGGTCCAGGGGAGATTTTTTCATATATCCCAGTGCAGGCGTTCCGGGTTGGGGGTTGCGTGGTCTACGGCGCTCAGAATCCAGGAGGCATTGTCGTGGGTGGCGGCAAAGGCTTCCGCCAGGGCGGCTTCATAATCCTCCGGAATTTCCATGGAATGAATGGCCATGTGCATGTAGTCCTTGGCTACGAGCGTTACGCCGCGTTCCGCGGCCAACTGGGCCTTGAAGCGATATCCATAATAGAGATAGCTGTTATGCTCAACGGGAATGTCCTTATAGAAATCAATGCGGGCATCCGCCTCCTGCTCGGCTTCCTTCGTCTGCTCGAGCGCGTGCATGGTATTCCAGCGGTCCGCCCAGAGTTCGCCGCGCAGAATGTATTTATAGAGGAAATCTGTCGACTCAGCGAGCTCAATGGCTTCGCTGATATGGTCCAGTGCTTCCGTAAGTTTTTTGTTCTCGCGTTCGATTTCGCTGAGCTTTTGCAGGGCGAATACCTTTTCCTCGACATCTTCACTGTTCTCTTCGTCAATTTCCGCCTCGACAACCGAACGGAAGAGCTCGATGGCTTCCTCGGTATGGGCAAGATCCGGCATGGCAAGGAAATGGGCCAGGCGGGCCCGGCAATGCCAGTCATCGAAGCCCCTGGCAAAAAGGGTGGCTGGTGGCTTGGCCTTCGAGTCGAGTACGACATGGACGAGTTTATGAAAATCACTGTGGTTCATGAGAATCCTCCTTCAAAAATGTTACTTGGTTCATTATACCATAACTCAGGAATCTTGTATAAAATCCAACATTGCGGTATAGTAAAAGCTGTTTAGGAAAATGCAGCGGAACGGAGCTGTCTTTTCTTGCTGGGAAAACAGGAAGTCTTAAATGAGAAGGGTGCTATATGAAGCTTTGGAATAGGGGTATACAGTGCGGGCAGCAGGCCCTGCAGCGGGCCGTTGGTCAGCATTGGGGATTCATCCTCGGCGTATTTTTCTTCAACTATATGACGATTGCCTGGTCACTTTGGCAGACAAAGGAATACCTGCTCATGGCTGTAGACGGTATTTTCGTTCTGGCTGTGGTGGCTCTGCTGGCGTTTGTATTGGCGCTCATACCGGTGCGCGGACTTCGCCGGGGCTGTTTTGCCATCATCTTTGGGGTGAGTCTCATCCTCTGGTGTGCGGAGCTGTTTTCTCTCTATAATTATCGGGCCCTGATCGGGGCCGGTATGATCAACGCGGTTTTGGAAACGAATCCGCAGGAGGCCCGTGAATTTATACGCATGTATGTCGGCTGGCGGGTGCCGCTGGCGCTGCTCTTGGGGACAGGGCTCCTGTATGCCGGGCAGCGTTTCGTGTTCCGGCGGCAGCTGCCGTTGCCGGCCGGCTGGCAGAACGGCATCATGGCGCTGCTGCTTATGGCGGGCGGACTCGCTGGTTATGGCATTTGGAACAGCTATTCCAGCTATATTGTGAACAATACGCTGGATATACCGGCGGTGCGGGTTGCGGATGCTTCGGTGACGGCTGCCGAGAATATTGCTGTTTATAAGGATATTGACAAAAAGCTCAGCAACAGTGTGCAGATTACGGAAAATCGCAGTGACGTGCCGGATATTGTCTTTGTACTCGGTGAGTCTACGAACCGCTACCGCATGCATTTATATGGCTATGAGCTCGACAATACGCCGAATCTCGATGCGCTGCAGGCTAAGGGCGAACTGGCGGTGTTCCAGGATGTCATCAGTCCGCATGCCACGACGGTCAGCGTGATACGGGAACTGTTCACCTTTCATGACGCAGAGGCAAAGGGAGAATGGTATCAATACAATAATCTCATCGATGTAATGAATGCCGCCGGCTATAAGACCTACTGGCTGTCCAATCAGGAGAGCTCCGGTATCTGGGGCAATGCTGCCAAGCTTTTTGCCAAACGCAGCCAGGTCAGCGAATATACGCATCTGCGGGAATCGCATGAGGATACCGGTGCCTATGATGAGGAACTCTTCCCGCTGCTGGAAAAGGCGCAGCAGGAAGGCGCGGCTAAAAATTTCTATGTGCTGCATCTCATGGGTGGGCACAGTCTCTATTATATGCGTTTTCCCTATATTTTTTCCCGGTTCAGCCAGCAGGATATCACGGGTGAGTACACCGAAGAGCAGCGTACGGAAATCGCCCAGTATGCCAATGCACTGTTCTATAATGATTATATCGTGAGCGGCATCATCGATCATTTCCGTGATCGTGAGGCCATTGTGATTTATTTGCCGGATCATGGGGAAACGGTCTATGACAATGGCCGGAACTTTGCCGGCCATGTCGAGGAAAACCCCAGCCACTATATGCTGGAGGTACCCCTCATCCTTTGGGCTTCGCCGGCCTACAAGGCACATCATCCGGAGACCTGGGCGGCTGTCCAGGCCGCGGTGCACCGGCCCTATATGACCGATGATATGATCCATACGGTGCTGGACCTCGCCGGAATCAGAACGCTGGAATACAATTCGGCCAAGAGCCTGATCAGTCCGAATTTTGATATGAGCCGGCAGCGCATGGTGCAGGGAAGGGACTATGACCGGCAGATACGCTGATGGAGTACGTTTTTCTTGCGTATCTGAAATTCTTGGGCTATTATATAGGTTAGTATACATTAATCGATAAAGGGGACAAAAGCATGCGGTCCAAAATATTAGAAATGCTCCGGAATGCGGGCAGTGTATATATTTCTGGGGAAGAGATCGCCAGTCGGCTGGGGGTATCACGCACGGCAGTCTGGAAGCATATCCGTGAGCTCCGTGAGGCTGGCTACGATATCCGCAGTCATTCGCGCAGCGGCTATATGCTGTGTGAGACACCGGATCTCTTGCTGCCGGGGGAAATCCGGCATGACCTGAATACGAAGATCATGGGGCAGAAAATCGTTTATTATGAGGATATTCCTTCCACTAATATAGAGGCAAAGCGTCTGGCGGCTGAGGGAGCCCCGGAGGGGACCGTTGTGGTCAGCGAGGCGCAGAGCACGGGACGCGGTCGTATGGAGCGGGCCTTTTTCTCACCGAAGGGTAAGGGAATCTGGTTTTCTATCATTTTGCGGCCGGAGTTCCTGCCGCAGGAGGCACCGAAGTGCACGCTGCTGGCAGCGGTTGCGGTGGCCAAGGCCATGGATCAGTTCGGCCTGCGGGCAGGTATCAAGTGGCCGAATGATGTGTTGTATGAAGGTAAGAAGCTCGTGGGGATTCTTACGGAAATGCATGCGGAAATGGATCGTATCAATTATGTCGTCATCGGAACGGGCATCAATGTGAACATCATGCCGGAGGAGTTTCCACCGGAGCTTCGTGACTGTGCGACATCGCTGGCCATCATGAAGGGAGAAAAGCTGCCGCGGGCGGCCTTTTTCCGGGCGGTATTGCAGGCAATCGAGGAACTGTACCTCATGGTCAGGAAACAAGGGTTTGCTTCGCTGATGGAGGAGTGGCGCCATTATACGATCACGCTGGGCCAGGAGGTCAATGTCATCAGTGTCAACGAGACCTTTGCCGGCCGGGCGGTCGATATCGATGCCGACGGTGCCTTGCTGGTGGAAACCGAGCAGGGGGTGCGCCGGGTCTTGGCCGGGGATGTTTCCATCCGGCCCAGAAAATAATTTCGGACAGGATGCCTTTCACCCTATGCGAAGGGCGCGAACGGAAATAACAGGCCGGGTGTGAATTTCTCCCGCCTTGTTGAAACGCTGCTGGAAAGGATTTCGCGTTGCGAGAGCCTGAACAATGGCGTCATAACCAGCCTGCTGTCTAGGGCAGGCATTGGAGGATAAAAAATGCTTTTAGTTTTTGATATTGGCAATAGCAATATCGTATTAGGAACTTATGAAGGAAAAAAGCTGCTGCGCCACTGGCGCATATCGACGGATCGTTCCAAGACCGGCGATGAATATGGCATGCTGATCAATAATCTGTTTCGGTATCAGGGCATTCGCATGACGGATATCGATGCAATCATCATTTCATCGGTTGTGCCGCCGCTCATGGTGCCCATGGTCAAGATGTGCGAGCGCTATTTCCATATCCATCCGTTGGTGGTCGGCCCGGGAATCAAGACGGGTGTCCGTCTCAAATACGAGAATCCGCGGGAAATCGGTGCAGACCGCATCGTGAATGTAGTCGGTGCCTATGAGCAATATGGCGGACCGCTCATCGTCATTGATATCGGTACGGCTACGACCTTTGATGTCGTAGCGGATAATGGGGACTTTTTGGGGGGCGTGATCGCTCCTGGATTGGGAAGCTCTGCGGATGCACTTTTCCAGCGGGCCGCCAAGCTGCCGCGCATCGAGCTCGTCACGCCAAAGAATGTCATCTGCCGCAATACCATCACAGGCATGCAGGCAGGCATCATCTTTGGTTATGTTGGGCAGATCGATGAAATCGTCCGGCGCATCAAGAAGGAAATGGGGACTGAGATGAAGGTCGTGGCCACGGGCGGCTATGCCCGGATGATTTCCCGGGAATCGCAGACCATTGATAAAATCGATCATTTCCTTACGCTGACGGGGCTGCGGGTGCTGTATGAGAGGAATAGCGGATGAAAATCGGGAACCTGGAATTTTCCGTGCCGGTATTTCTGGCACCTATGGCTGGCGTGACGGATACGGCGTATCGCATCCTGGCAAGGGAGATGGGCTGCGAGCTTGTCTACTCCGAAATGGTCAGTGATAAGGGCATCAATTATCGCAATACCCATACGCTGGAGATGCTGCATACAGAGCCGGCGGAACGCCCTATCGCCATGCAGCTTTTCGGCGCGGAGCCGGAGAGCGTGGCGCGTGCCGCGCAATATGTGGAGAGCCTCGGCTGTGCGGATATCCTGGATTTCAATATGGGTTGCCCGGCACCCAAGGTGGTAAAAAACCATGAGGGTTCTGCGCTGATGAAGGAGCCCCGACAGGCCTTTGCCATACTCAGCGCCCTGCGGAAGGCCGTGCGCCTGCCGGTAACAGTGAAGATGCGGCTGGGCTGGGATGATGACAGCATCAATGTATTGGAACTGGCCCGATTGGCGGAGCAGGCAGGTATGGATGCCATTGCCGTGCATGGCCGGACGCGGGAGCAGTTTTATCGTGGACAGGCGGACTGGGAAACCATTGCGGCAGTGAAGCAGGCCGTGTCCATTCCCGTCATTGCGAATGGCGATGTGCGGACCTGTGCTGATCTGGCACGGATCTTTGCGGTTACGGGCTGTGATGGCGTGATGATCGGGCGTGCAGCACAGGGAAATCCTTGGATTTTCCGACGGTTTCGGGAATTTCTGCAGACGGGAGTCGAGCTGCCTGAGCCATCGCTGGCTGAGCGTGGCGAGATTATTTTGCGCCATCTCGATATGCTGCTGCAGTTCAAGGGCGATTATATCGGCCCGCGCGAAATGCGCAAACATGCAACCTGGTATACGAAGGGGCTGCCGCATGGAGCGGAGCTCCGCAATCTATTCAATCAGGCGGAAACACGGGAAGATTTTGTTCGTATCGTAGATAAATTTTTATTGAAGGGATGAGGAACATGGCAGATAAGAAAGCAGACAAAAAAGCCGTAAAAGCAACAAAAGAGGCTGCGTGGAACAGCTATACCAAGCAGGAAATCGCAGCGCTGGAAAAGCTCTGCACAGGCTATCGTGATTTTCTCAGCAACTGCAAGACGGAGCGTGAAAGCACGACGGAGGCTGTTCGTGCGGCCAAGGCAGCAGGCTATCGCGACCTGGCGGAAGTCGTGGCCGCGGGGCAGTCGCTCAAGGCCGGTGACAAGGTCTATGCGGTCTGCATGAAAAAGGCAATTGCGCTTTTCAATATCGGTACGGAGCCGATGGAAAAGGGCATGGCCATCCTCGGTGCCCATATCGATACGTGCCGTCTCGATGTCAAACAGAATCCGCTCTATGAGGATAGCGGTCTCGCTTACCTTGATACGCATTACTACGGCGGCATCAAGAAATATCAGTGGGTTACACTGCCCCTGGCGCTGCATGGCGTAGTTGTCAAAAAGGACGGGACCGTACTGGATATTGTGATCGGCGAGGACGACAAGGACCCGGTATTCTGTGTGACGGACCTGCTGATCCATCTTTCGCAGGAGCAGATGGAAAAGAAGGCCTCGAAGGTCATTGACGGGGAAAACCTCGATATTCTCGTGGGCTCGAATCCGCTCAAGGGCGAAGAGAAGGATGCTGTCAAGGCCGGCGTGCTGAAGCTCCTGAAGGACAGCTATGATGTGGAAGAGGATGACTTCATTTCGGCGGAACTTACGCTCGTACCGGCAGGCCGGGCCAGAGAGCTGGGCTTTGACCGCAGCATGATCCTGGCCTATGGGCATGACGACCGCGTTTGTGCCTATACCTCGCTGGCAGCTATGCTCGAGACGAAAAAGGTAAAGCGCACAGCCTGCTGCCTGCTCGTGGACAAAGAAGAAATCGGCAGCGTCGGTGCGACGGGCATGCAGTCCCGCTTCTTCGAGAATACGCTGGCGGAACTGCTTGCCGCCATGGGGGCTTATAATGATCTCACCCTGCGCCGCTGCCTGGCGCATTCCCGCATGCTTTCCTCGGATGTAACGGCGGGCTATGACGCACTTTATGCGAGTGCCTACGACAAGAAGAATGTCGCATACCTTGGCAAGGGTATGGTATTCAATAAATTTACCGGAGCCCGTGGAAAGTCTGGCTCTAATGATGCCAATGCGGAATATCTTGGTGATATCCGGGCGATGATGGAAAAGCACAAGGTGCATTTCCAGACCTCTGAGCTCGGCCGGGTCGACCTGGGTGGCGGCGGAACCATTGCCTATATCATGTCGCTTTACGGCATGGAGGTCATAGACAGTGGCGTAGCGGTACTGAGCATGCATGCGCCCTGGGAGGCTGTGAGCAAGGTGGATGTCTACGAGACGAAAAAAGGCTATGCAGCGTTCCTGCTGGAAGCATAAATCATAAAAAGGATGCTGCGCCTGCAGCATCCTTTTTTTAGGCGGCAGCAGTCCTTTTGATGCAGGGCCTGGAGACAGGCAGAAAAGATGGGATGAAATCATGGAGATACTGATACGGAAATTCATAAAAGACTATGGGGAGACCGAGCGTCCCGATGTGCGGGAGCGGTATGGCGAGCTCAGCGGTATTGTGGGGGTGAGCATCAATCTGCTGCTCTGTGCAGCGAAGCTCTGCGTAGGAATCCTGAGCGGCGCGATTTCGGTCATTGCGGACGCTATCCACAATCTGTCGGATGCGGGTTCTTCCATTGTCACGCTGCTGGGATTCAAACTGGCTGCCAAGCCGGCGGATCCGGAGCATCCCTTTGGCCATGGGCGCATTGAGTACATTTCCGGCCTCATCATTTCAGCGGCAATCCTGTTTGTGGGCATTGAGCTTTTTCGGACCTCTCTGGACAAGATCCTGCATCCGGAGGAACTTGCGGTGACGGAGGGCACCATTCTGATCCTTGTGCTGTCTATTTTTTTCCAGCTCTGGCTGGGGCGATTCAATCAGCACATCGGTCGCAGCATCGGCTCTGCGGCTATCGAGGCCGCTGCCGCAGACAGCCTCAACGACTGTGTGGCAACTGCGGTGGTTATTCTGAGCCTTATCGTGCACTATGTTGCCGGCGTGAACATCGATGGCATTGCCGGGATGCTCGTAGCAGGGTTTATCCTGCACAGCGGCTGGTGTGCGGCCAGGGATACCCTGCAGCCGCTTTTGGGGCAGGCACCTAAGCCGGAATTCGTGAAGGAGCTTGAGGAGGCGGTACTGTCCGAGGATAAGATCTGCGGGGTGCATGACCTCATCGTGCACGATTATGGCCCGGGCCGGGTATTTGTTTCCCTGCACGCGGAGATTCCGTCCACGATGAACATCATGAAAGCCCATGAGCTCATGGATAAGCTCGAGGTCATGCTGCATGTCAAATTCCATATTGAAGTCACGGTGCACATGGATCCGGTGGTTGTAGACGATCCGGAAATCAACCACTTGCGGGAGCTCGTGCAGGAGGCGGTGAAAGGCACGGAAGCGTCGTTGAGCATGCACGATTTCCGCATGACGACCACCTACCATGGGGGACGCAACCTGATTTTTGATGTGGTTGTTCCGTTTACCTGCGGTCTGCATGATGATGAGGTACGGCGGCAAATCCGGCAACGGATTGCTGCCATCAGTGAGGACTACCATGCCGTGATCCGTATCGACCGGCTT
The DNA here is from genome assembly GCA_964520975.1 of uncultured Selenomonadaceae bacterium. Classification (GTDB taxonomy): domain Bacteria; phylum Bacillota; class Negativicutes; order Selenomonadales; family Selenomonadaceae; genus CAZFPA01. Next base: position 15,323 of record CAZFPA010000002.1, read on the forward strand.
TACAGTACGGATGACGATCTTCCTGTCCGCTGAAAATCATTTTCGGCGAGGTTCCATGAACAGAAGGTTCCTGTGATATAATAGACAGGGAAATCGTACAGCGTACACGAAATAACTGGGGAATCGTGGACGCTGTACCAGGGGCCGCCGCGGGTGCTGCCCTGGGAATAGCATAAAAGGAGTTTGATACGATGAAAATAAATGATATTCTGCATGGCTTTCGCCTGCTGAAGAAAACAGTTGTGGATGAAGTGGATTCGACCGCCTATGAATTTTTTCATGAGAAGAGCGGAGCCCGTCTGCTCTTTTTGAAAAATTCGGATGATAATAAGGTGTTTTCCATTTCGTTCCGTACACCGCCTACCGATGATACAGGCGTTGCTCATATTGTGGAGCATTCCACGCTTTGCGGTTCGCGGAAATTTCCATTGAAAGAGCCCTTTGTCGAGCTGCTGAAGGGCTCGCTCAACACCTTCCTCAATGCGATTACTTTTCCTGATAAGACGGTCTATCCGATAGCCAGCCGTAATGACAAGGATTTTCAGAATCTCATGGATGTCTATTTGGATGCGGTATTCTATCCGGCCATGTGCACAACACCGGAGATCCTCATGCAGGAGGGCTGGCACTATGAAATTGAAAAGCCAGAGGAACCCTTGCGCTACAGTGGCGTTGTCTATAATGAAATGAAGGGGGCGCTGTCCTCGCCGGAGAGTGTTCTTGAAGAAGCGATTACGAGTTCGCTCTATCCGGATACGACGTACAGATTCAATTCCGGCGGTGATCCGGTAGCAATTCCGACGCTGAGCCAGGAGGCTTTCATCAGCTTTCACCAGAAATATTATCATCCGTCCAACAGCTATATCTATCTTTATGGCGATATGGACATGGAAGAGAAGCTGGCCTTTTTGGATGAGGAATATCTGTCAGCCTTTACGAGTATTCCTGTGCCGTCCCATATTGAGCGGCAGGAGCTTTTCTCTGCGATGAAGCGTTTTACGGATGAATATCCGGTCGGTGCGGAGGAGTCTACGGAGGAAAAGACCTTCCTTTCCCTGAATATGGTTACCGGAGATGTGGCGGATGCGGAACATACCATGGCGATGTCCATTTTGGAACATGCACTCCTGGAGTCCCAGGCGGCACCACTGCGTAAGGCTCTCGTTGATGCCGGTATCGGACGGGATGTTTCATCAAGTTTTGACAGTTCACTGCTGCAGCCGTTCCTGAGCATCATCATCAATGGTTCGGAGGCTGATCGGGCAGAAAAATTCTACACCGTGGTTCAGGAGACGTTGACAAAGCTGGTTGCAGAGGGCATTGACCGTACCCTGCTGGAAGCCGCTATCAATATTACGGAGTTCAAGCTGCGCGAAGCGGATTTTGGACAGCATCCGAAAGGGCTCATCTATGGCCTGCGGGTCATGGAAAACTGGCTCTATGATGCGGACCCCTTGGGGGCATTGCGCTATGAAGAGCTTTTGCAGAAGATGAAGGATGGTCTGGATACCGGCTATTTTGAAGCTGTTGTCAAGCAGTGTATCCTGGATAATCCGCACAAGACTCTGCTGGTGCTGCGGCCAAGCACCACCCTGGCTGCAGAGCGTGAGGCAGCCCTGACAGCTGAGCTGGCAGAGAAAAAGGCGGCGCTTTCAACGGCCGAGATTGAAACCATCATCACAACCACGGCGCGCCTCAAAGAGCGCCAGCAGAGCGAGGAAACGCCGGAGGCCCTGGAGACGATTCCGCTGGTAAAGCTGTCGGATATCCGCAAAAAGGCGGATCGGATCGTCTTGGAGGAGCGCGAGCTTGCGGGGACGAAGATTCTTTATTCGGATGTGGAGACACATGGCATTGCCTATATGCAGCTCCTGTTCGATGCGCAGACGATACCGCAGCGCTTGCTGCCCTATGCCTATCTTCTCTGCGATTTCCTCGGTGCTGTCGATACGAAAAAGCATAGCTATATGGAACTCGCTAATCTGCTCAATATCTACACCGGCGGCATATCCGCGGATCTCAGCGCCTATGCACGGATCGATGTCCTGGATTCCTGCCAGCCTAAATTCAAGATCAAGGCCAAGGCCCTGGTGAAAAAGCTGCCGGAGCTTTGCGCGCTGCTGCAGGAAATCCTCATGGAGAGTGTGTTCACTGACAAAAAACGCCTGCGGGAACTCCTGCAGCAGAATATGGCTTCCATGGAGCTGGCTGTTCTGCGGTCTTCAACGCAGCTTGTGGCCTCGCGCCTCTCATCTTACAATTCGGCTGCCGGCCGTTACAATGAACAGGGGGAGCTGTCCTTCTATCTGTTCTTGCGGGAGCTTACCCGGGATATGGATGCGGCCTGTGACAAGGTCATTGCCGCCTTTGCTGAACTGCAGCCGCGTATTTTCAATCAGCATGGCCTGGTTGCGGGGATTACGCTCAAGGAAAAGAACTATGCTGTCTTTGCCAAAAACTTTGCTGCGCTGCAGCAGTCCTTTGCGGCCGATACGTACGCACCGGAGGACTACGTCTGGGATGAGCAGGGACGGAATGAGGGCATGCTCTCCTCCAGTCAGGTGCAGTATGTGGGCAAGGGCGCAAACTTCCGCAAGCTCGGACATGAATTTACGGGCAGCATGCGGGTGCTGGAAACCGTGCTGCGCTATGATTATTTCTGGGCGCATATCCGTGTGCAGGGCGGTGCGTATGGGGCAATGACACAGTTTAACCGCAATGGTAATATGCTGTTTGCGTCCTATCGGGATCCGAACCTGACAGAAACGCTGGACGTATTCGATGGGACAGCGGATTATTTGCGCAGCTTCAGCGCCTCGGAACGGGAAATGGATAAGTATATCATCGGAACCATCAGTTCGCTGGATATGCCGTTGACCCCGCAAATGAAAGGGACAGTGGCTGTGAATTGCTGGCTCAGGGGTATCAGCCAGGAAGACGAGCAGCGTCTGCGTGATGAAATCCTGGCGACGCGTCAGCCGCAGATTCAGGATTTGGCGGATACTATAGCTGACTGCATGCAGCAGAATATTCTCTGCGCCTTCGGCAATGAGGTAAAATTGCAGGAAAATGAGCAGTTATTTGAAAAACTTATTAAAATTATGGACTGATTGTTTTTCCAACAAAAACGATTGTTTTATTTTTGCCTGCAAAGCGCAGTTTCATTGACTTTATGTAAAGTCCATGCAATAATTGACTGAAAAGTGATTTTTAGGAGGATGTTACAGGTGAAGGACATTATATTCAGAGGCGCCGGTGTTGCAATCGTTACGCCTTTTACTGAGGATGGAATCAATTTTGCTGAACTTGGCCGTATCATTGAGGATCAGATTGCCGGTGGTACAGATGCTGTTATTATAACGGGCACCTCCGGTGAATCCGCTACGATGACGGATGAAGAGCACAAGGCAGCTATAAAATATGCTGTAGACAAGGTCAAGGGCCGTATTCCGGTCATCGCCGGTACAGGCTCCAATGAGACAGCCTATGCCGTCCAGCTTTCTCAATATGCACAGGAAGCCGGAGCCGATGCACTGCTGGTTGTGACACCTTATTACAATAAATGCACACAGAAGGGGTTGATCCGCCATTTTACAGCGATTGCTGACAGCGTGGACATCCCGTTGATTCTCTATAATGTACCATCACGTACTGGTGTGAATATTCAGCTGCCTACGTATGTGGAGCTTGCCAAGCATCCGCGGATTGCGGCAGTCAAGGAAGCCAGCGGCGACCTTTCGGCTATTATCCGCATTCGGCAGGCCTGTGGGGATGCGCTCACCATATATTCCGGCAACGACGACCAGATTGTGCCGATCCTGTCCATCGGCGGGCAGGGTGTCATTTCGGTCCTTTCAAATGTGGCCCCGCGCACCGCGCATGATATCTGCCAGCTGTACTTTGATGGCAAGGTCAAGGAATCCGCAGAACTGCAGATTGCTTTCATGGATCTCATTTCAGCACTTTTCTCTGAGGTGAATCCGATTCCGGTGAAGGCTGCCATGAATTTTCTCGGCTATGCGGCCGGTCCCCTGCGTCTGCCTCTCACCGAACTTGAGCCGGAGCATCAGGCAGCGCTCAAGGCAGTCATGAAAAAGCACGGGCTGCTGAAATAATACGTTATAGAAAGCTGTTCATCGATGGTCGATGGACAGCTTTTTTTATACTGTTATTTCCGTTTCTGCTCGTCATCGGCAGAGGGGAGGGACATTTCGTTCTGCGTTATAAGAAGAAAAGAAAAATGTGGACTTAGTCCACAAAAAGCGGTATAATGGTTTTCAGGGGAGATGTTGGAATGGAAAAAGAGAAAACCATAGCCGCTCTGCGGGAATTCAATCGATTTTATGCTCGTTTTCTGGGCGTTTTTGATAAATACGCCTTGCGCACAAACTATACGCTGGCACAGGCCCGCATTCTCATTGAACTGGGGCGTCATCCTGGCTGTACGGCAAACAGTATCGCGCTTTATCTGGATATGGATCGCAGCTATACGGCGCGGATCATCAAGGGGTTTGTGCAGGACGGGCTGCTGGAAAAGCGGGATTCGGAGGCAGATGGCCGAAAAAAGTGTCTATGGCTCACCGCGTTGGGACAGCAGCTTCACCAGCAGCTGGAGCTGCGCTCTGATGAACGGATCCGGCAGCAGCTGCAGGGGATTGTTCCGGAAAAGAGAGCGCGTCTGGCAAAGGCAATGACCGAGATTCAGCAGATTCTGGCTGAAAAGCCCGCAGAAAAGATTGAGCTTCGGCTGGGGTATGAGAGCCTTGATGATGTACGGGCGCTGTTTCAGGAATATACGGATTTTTTACAGGTGGATTTAAAATTTCAGCATTATGATGAAGAACTGCGGAATCCGGCAAAGAAATATGCGATGCCGGCAGGGCGTCTCTATGTGGTCTATGTGGATGAAAAACCCGCAGGCTGTATTGCTTTTCATGCGCTGGGTGAGCGTGATTGTGAAATCAAGCGGCTGTTTGTGCGTCCAAACTTCCGTGGGCGGGGCCTCGCGCGTCTGCTTATGGAACGGGCACTGCAGGATGCACGGGAGCAGGGCTACGCATACGCTTATCTAGATACCCTGGCTACGTTGAAAAGTGCAGTGGCGATGTATGGCCGCATGGATTTTGAAGAAATCGGTCCGTACTATGAAAATCCGCTGCCGCAGGTGAAATATTACCGTAAAAAGCTTTGCAATGTATAACCACGAGCAAGAGAGATTTTACTTCTGTACTTGGTGGGCGGATAGATTCCGTTTCACTGCGAACACCTGAACCATGGTGTTATCCTTGACTATAAAATTTTTTAGCAGCTAAATAATTTGTTTCTATCTTATCTTTTTTGAGCACAGACTTTATACTAACAGTATAGAAAAGAGGTTGTTCAAAATGGATAAACATGTTACGAAGTTATTGGAGAAACAGATTTGGCATTTAGGAACTTATGGCAGGGAGCCAAACGTAGTTCCGGTTCTTTTTAAGGCGGTCACCGAGGATGGCAAATTGCTGGTTGGCGATGTATTCCTGGAAACTACGCTGCAGAATCTGCAGCAGAATGGTAAGATCGCGGTATCCGTTTGTGATACAGAGACATTGGAAGGCTATCAGATCAAGGGACACGCACAGCATTTTGCCGAAGGGCCCATCGTGGAAAAATTCAAGACGATGGTGCAGGAAGCTTTTAAGGGAACGATTACGGCTAAAGGGGCATTGGTGATAACACCAGAACAAATTATTGTGACTACGCCTGGACCGAACAACAAGAAAATAGTGGAATAAAAATAAGAGCATCTGCAGCTTTGGAATATATTTTTCGGGCTGTAGATGCTTTTCTGCTTTAGCATGACGAGCTTTGCTGCATAATTATTTAGCTGCTAAAGATTTATATAGTAACTTGTGACGGACAGAGAATGTTCCTATAATGGAAGACGGGGGAGATGGTTGCATGTATAAGCATAAAATGGAAAAGGATATTCGCTGCCCTTTGGAATATGGATTAGAGGTTTTTGGCGGAAAATGGAAATCTCGGATTATTTGTGTGTTGGCAGAGAAAAAACAGCTGCGCTATAGCCTGCTGCGCAACGATATGGTAAATATTACAGATGCGGCTTTAGCCGCAAACCTCAAGGCTTTGCTTAAGGATGGTATAGTGAATCGTCAGCAATTCGATGAAATACCGCCCCGTGTTGAATATACGCTGACAGAATCAGGACGTTCGGTGATTCCTATACTGCAGAGTATCTGTCAATGGGCGGGAAGATATCCTTCGGAAAAGAATGAAAATGTATTGCCGCGCTGTAAAAAATGTGATTATCATAGATAACGCAGAACAAGATGGCGCCTGCCCCTTTAGGCGGCAGACCCAGGAGAAAATACAGGAGGGGACATTTTGAATATTACCTATACAGAAGAGCGAAAATATACCGAAGATGAAGTGCAGCGGCTTTTTTTATCTGTACAATGGATTTCCGGACAATATCCTAAGCGGCTGTATAAGGCACTGCAGCATTCATCTACAGTACTGACTGCCTGGGATGAAAATCGTTTGGTGGGGCTTGCCCGTGTTTTGGACGACAGTGAGCTGCTGGCCTATGTGCATTATGTGCTGGTGGATCCGGCTTATCAGGGGTGCGGCATCGCCAGTCAGCTGGTGGAACGGATCAAAGAAAAATATAAGGATTATCTATATATAGAGCTTATGCCGGAGGAACGGGCCAATGCTCTTTTCTATCAGAAACACGGCTTTGAATGTATGCCGGATGGCGTCGCCATGCAGCGGTGCAACTTCGCTGATCGGTACTGATCGAAAAAAAGGGGCGATATTTTGAGCTTAGCGGGTATTGGGGTATCTATTTTGTTGCTGGTTTTATGTATATATAAGCATATGAATTTGATCCTGGCTACCTTGTTGGGGATAGTGGTTTTATCAGTTACCAGCCATATCGGATTTACTGCGTTGTTCATTATTTTGTATTTTCGCTATGAATCTTTTAAGGCTGGGCGATTGGGTGCGCCTTTTGAGGTAACGAAGAATATTGCTGTTAGAATTTCTAACTTTCAGAAGGAATCTCATATACAGCCATGGCTATCGGTACGGCCATTACTCTTGATTTTACTGCTTATGGATGTTTTCAGTGTTGATTTGGCCTATGCCGTATTTACGTTGCCCTCGTCATGGTAAAAAATTCATTGACAAAAGTTAGACATCTAAATATAATAAAGACATGGAACAGAAAAATATGATTGCTCTGATGAGCAGAATAACAGAACTCACAAATCGCATGATTGTTGATGAACTCAAAATGCGTGGAATCCAGGGGATTGTTCCCTCGCATGGCGGCATCCTGGTGAAGCTTTTTTCCGGCCGGCAGTATACCATGCAGGAGATGGCGGCGGCCATCCACCGTACGAAACCGACGGTGACGGTACTGGTAGCCAAGCTGGAGGAACAGGGCTATGTGCAGCGCACGAAGAGCCCGGAGGACTCGCGCGTGACGCTGCTGCATATCACGGAACAGGGGCGGGCGCTGGAACCGGTGTTTCAAGAGGTTTCAGCCAAGCTGAATGCGCTCGTTTACCAGGGCCTGACGGAGGAAAAAGCCCAGGCTATGACTACAGTGTTGCGGCAGATCCTTGAACGGCTGGTGGAAGAGCATTGATGTTTTCCGCCAGTTGCGGGGGATGAAGGTATATTTGAAGGTAGTTGTCTGTTCTGAAAGTTAGATATCTAAATATTAAAAAATAAAGGAGTGCTTTACAATGAAGAAAGAAGAATTTTTGACGTATTTGCCGCAGGGAACCTATGGTATCTTGTCGACTGTAGATGAGGCGGGAATGCCGGAGGGCCGCGGCTGGGAATTTCAGTTCGAGGAAGGAAACCGTTACTATTTCTGCACAGCGAATACCAAGGCTGTCTATGCGCAGCTTCAGGCACATCCCAAGGCTGCGTTCACCTATATGGAGCCGAAGGGGCAGTATACGGTCCGCATCAATGGCGAGGTTCATTTCGTAACCGATGCCGCAGAAAAGGCAAGACTGTGGGACAAGATCGATGGGCTGGTGCAGAAGATGTACCAGAATGTTGAAAATCCGGTGTTTGAGATCCTTTATCTTGATGCCTGCAGCTGCAAGCTGGCAAAGGGCTTTCATCCGACAGAGGCAGTTGCATAAGTAGTTGGCAACAAAAAAGCATTGGCTGTTATCCTGGACAGATCACGCTGTCAGGGATAACGGTCAATGCTTTCTTTTATCGGGCGGTGTTATTGAATCGCTGTATTGAGGGCCAGTGTGATCATATCATTGAAGGAGGTCTGGCGTTCCTCGGCGCTGCAGGCCTGGCCGGTGAGCAGGTGATCGCTGGTCGTGAAGAGTGCCAGTGCCTGTACATGGTATTTGGCGGCCAGCAGATAGAGAGCTGCGGCTTCCATTTCAACAGCCAGAATTCCGTATTCCCGGAGTTTTTTATTGTCGATTTCCTCATTATAGAAGCGGTCAACGGAGATGACATTGCCTACCTTTACCGGGAGCTGGAGCTTTTTCGCACAGTTGACGGCCTCGGCAAGCAGCGTGTAGTCGGCAATCGGCGCGAAGTTGATGGAACCACCGAAAATATTCCGTATCATGGAGGAGTCCGTAGTGGCTGCCTGGGCAATGACGACATCCCGCAGAGCGATGTCCATGTTCATGCCGCCGCAGGTGCCGACGCGGAAAAGTTTTTTTACGCCATACTGACTGATGAGTTCATTGACGTAAATTGAAATCGAAGGCATGCCCATGCCGGTTCCCTGGACAGAGACGCGCACGCCCTTGTAGGTACCGGTATAGCCGAGGATATTGCGGATGCTTGTATATTCCCGGGCATCCTCCAAAAAGGTTTCGGCAATATACTTGGCACGTAGAGGATCTCCCGGCAGTAAGATGCGATCGGCAATTTCGCCGGGTTTGGCAGCGATGTGTAAACTCATAGTAGAACACCATCCTTTGGAAAATTTTTTGTCTATCTTTATTATAGGAGCTTTCCGGTTTTTTGGAAAGGCAGATCTTTGTGAAAATTGACCGTTTTCTGCCAGCAGAGTGAGTCTTTTGGTATATTTCCTCCTTTCGGGCGTTGACGACCCCTCTCATATCATGTAGGATAATAAGAGGTATGATTCCTTATCAAATAGATGGAAATAGAGGGAAAGAACGATGAAAATATCGACAAGAGGCAGGTATGCTCTGCGCCTCATGATGGATGTAGCTGTATTCAGCAAGGACGCGCCCGTGCGCATCAAGGATGTGGCCCAGCGCCAGCAGATTTCGGAAAAATATTTGGAACAGATTGTTTCTGTACTCAATAAGGCCGGTTTTGTGAAGAGCAGCCGCGGCCCACAGGGCGGCTATCGGCTCATGAAGAAGCCGGAGGATTATACTACGGGAATGATCCTGCGCCTCATCGAGGGAAGCCTTGCTCCGGTGGCCTGTATGGATGGCGATATCAATGAATGTGGCCGTCGTAAATGCTGTGCGACCCTGAAGCTCTGGCAGATGCTCAATGAGGCTATTGAAAATGTTGTCGATCATGTGACTCTGGCAGATCTCATCACCTGGCAGCAGGAAATGGAACAGAATTGCCCGGATAAATGATGCTGGTTTGATTGCTAAAAACCGGGGGATGTAGTAAACTTATTAAGTTGAGAATTTTTCTTGTAGGTGATAGATTTGTCGAACAAGATGTTTGATGTGATAAAGCAGGATCTGGCAGTACTGGAGGATGAGATGCTGGCGGCCGTAGAGTCACCGGTAGCACTCATTACAGAAATAGGGACGCATTTGGTGAAGTCCGGGGGCAAGCGCATCCGGCCGGCCTTGTACTTCCTGGCTGTACGCTGTGGCAGCTTTCGTCAGGAACGGGCGATGCCGCTGGCGGTAGCGATTGAGATGATTCACATGGCTTCTCTCGTACACGATGATGTAATCGATAGTGCGGATACACGCCGTGGGACGCCTACAGCGAATGCCAAATGGGGCAATCAGCTTTCCATACTCAGTGGAGATTATCTTTTTGCCAAGGCGTTTTCACTGGTAGCAGGCAATCATTACGATGAGCGGGTCACGACACGGCTGGCGGATCTCGTTTGCGGTTTGAGCTCAGGGGAGATCATTCAGAATAAGGAGATCTATAAGGCTTCGCGTGATGTTGAAGAATACTATGAGCGCATTGCGAAAAAGACGGCGGATTTCCTGGAAATCTGCTGTGAGCTCGGTGGTATTGTCGGTGAAGTGGACGCGCCTGTTATTGACGCGTTGCGTGTCTATGGTGCATCAATTGGCATGGCATTTCAGATTACGGATGATTTGCTGGATCTTACGGCGGATGCCGCGACCATTGGCAAACCGGCCGGAAATGATATTCTGCAGGGCATTGTGACCCTGCCGGTTATCCGGGCACTCAATACGAGCCCGGACAGTGCGGAACTCGAGCGGATCGTGACGAATCGTTCGATGACGGCAGCTGAGCTCGCCAGGGCCCTCGATATCGTGAAGGCTTCGGATGGCTTGGAGTTTGCGCAGGCAAAGGTAGATGAATACCTGGCAAAGGCACGTGCTGTGTTGCCGGCGTCCTTGCCGGCGGATGTCCGCGAGGCGTATATCATGGCCGCGGACTTTATCGGCGGCCGCAAGTTTTGATGCGGTGCCTTAGATGAGAAAGTGAGGGGATTTCAATGTTTGGGATAGGCGTACCGGAGCTGGTTCTGATTTTGATTATTGGCCTGGTGGTATTTGGACCGGGAAAACTGCCGGAAATTGGTAAGGCTGTAGGCAAAAGCCTGAATGAGTTCAAGAAGGCTACCTCAAATGTTACTGCGGAAGATAAACCGCAGGCAAAGGCGGAAATTCGCCAGGCAGAGGTACTGCCGCCGGAAGAAAAGCCGAAAAATGATGCTTCTGCCGGACAGGAAGAGAAGAAATAGAAATAGACGATCGTCTTTGTCCGTTGGGCAAAGGCGATTTTTTATCATGAGGCAGGAAGAAATCCAGCGTTTTCCGTTGGCCTTTTCAGGTGAAGCGGCAGTGCGTGGATATCTCCGTCTCGTTGAAACGTTAAGAGGCAGGTTTTTCCTTGAAAAACCCTGAACAATGACGTTATAATAGTAACATGCTTGTTTGACAGGTTTCTAGGAGGAAGATTTATGTTTGGATTGGGTGTACCGGAGCTGGCTTTGATTCTGATCATCGGATTGGTGGTGTTTGGCCCGAGCAAGCTGCCGGATATAGGGCGCGCTTTGGGTAAGAGCATCCACGATTTCAAGGAAGCGGAAAACGACGCGAAGGAAATGATCAATGTGACACCGCAGAAGCCGGCGGAGAAAGCTGCTCCAACGGCTAAGGCGCCGGATGAAACGAAATGAAGGAGCTCCGCTGATGGAAGAAAATAATTACGAAAAACCGCCAGAAATTGCCAGCGCAGAGGATTCTGCCGCCGCGGCGGAGGAAGGGAATATGTCCCTGATCCGTCACCTGGAAGAGCTGCGGAAATGTCTGATTCGTTCTTTTATTGCAATCGGAATCGGAACGGGCATTGCGTATTTTTTCCTGGATGAAATCATGCACTATCTTACGCAGCCAGCCGGCAAGCTGTACTACATGCAGCCGGCCGAGGCATTTTTTACCTATCTGAAGGTATCGGTATTCGCGGGTTTTCTGGTCGCGCTGCCCGTTGTCTTTTTTGAGCTTTGGCGTTTTGTGCTGCCAGCACTTACGAAGAATGAGCGCAAGGTTATGGGAATTGTGCTGCCGTCCTCCGTCTTTTTGTTCTTTGGCGGGCTGGCGTTTTCCTTTTTCTTTGTGTTGCCAGCGGGCATCCGCTTTTTTCTGGGATTTGGCAACAGCGACTTGGAACCGCTGTTCTCTATTGATAAATATCTGGATTTTGTCATTGCTTTTGTATTGCCTTTCGGGGCGATTTTTGAGCTTCCATTGGTCATTGTGATTCTGGCGAAGCTGGGCTTTGTGACATCGGCATTTTTGCGGCAGAAGCGGAAGCTGGTCATTTTCATGACTTTTGTGGTAGGCGCTGTCATTTCGCCGACACCGGATGTGTTTTCGCAGTCCATGATTGCGATACCGATGATCCTGCTCTATGAGATCAGTCTGTTTATCGTGCGCTATATCCTGCGCAAGTAATATGGAAAGGGGAACGATTCTTTGGCTTTTAAGGATTTACGTGAATTTATAGATGAACTGGAGCAGCGTGGGCTGCTCAAACGCATTACGGCGGAGGTGGACTGTGAGCTCGAGATCACCGAGATCACGGATCGCGTATCCAAGATGGAAGGCGAAAAGAACGTAGCGCTGCTTTTTGAGAATGTAAAGGGCTACGATATGCCGGTGCTCATGAATGCCTTTGGCAGCATGGAGCGCATGGCAATCGCTTTGGGTGTCGAGAAGCTCGATGATGTGGGGGATGAGCTGCGGGAGATTTTGAAGCTGCCGTATATTTCCCTGCAGCATAAGACGGATCTTCTGTCCATCATTCCTACGGCGAAGCGGGCGATTAATTTTCCTAAATATGTGAAAAAGGCGCCCTGCCAGGAGGTCGTCATCGAGGATGAGCCGACATTGGACAAGTTCCCTATACTGAAATGCTGGCCCCAGGATGGCGGCCGTTTCATCACGCTGCCGCTGGTATTTACGAAAAATCCGGAGACGGGCAAGCGCAATGTTGGCATGTACCGCCTGCAGAAATATGACGGGCAGACGACGGGTATGCACTGGCATATCCATAAGAATGGCGCGGAAAACTATCGCGCCTATCAGGCGGCGGGCAAGGATCGCATCGAGGTGGCTGTGGCCATCGGTACCGACCCGGTCCTGACCTATGCGGCTACGGCACCGTTACCGCGGGACATCGATGAGATGGTCTTTGCCGGATTGCTGCGCCATAAGTCGGTCGAGATGGTCAAGTGTGTGAGCGTGGATGTTGAGGTGCCGGCTACGAGTGAAATCGTGCTTGAGGGCTACGTAAAAACCGATGAGCTGCGCCGGGAGGGACCCTTTGGCGACCATACGGGCTATTACTCCCTGGCGGATGATTATCCTGTATTCCATATCACCTGTATCACGCATCGCAAGAATCCGATCTATCCGGCAACGGTTGTCGGCAAGCCGCCGATGGAGGACTGCTATCTGGCCAAGGCTACGGAACGAATTTTCCTGCCGTTCTTGCAGCAGATGATGCCGGAAATCGTCGATATCAATCTGCCGTTGGAAGGCGTATTCCATGACTGTGCGATGGTTTCCATCAAGAAATCCTATCCGCAGCAGGCCAAGAAGGTCATGCAGGCCATCTGGGGCATGGGGCAGATGATGTTCACCAAGATGATCATCGTGGTGGATGCCCATGTGAATGTGCAGGATACCAAGGAGGTATGGTGGCGGGTATTCAATAATATTGACGCCAAGCAGGATCTTGTGATGGTCGAGGGACCGCTGGATGTACTGGATCACTCCTCGCCTATGCCAAAATGGGGAACGAAGATCGGTATCGATGCGACGAAATCCTGGCCGGAGGAGGGCCACACGCGGGAATGGCCGGATGAAATCACCATGAGTGAGGATATCCGGGCTATGGTAGATAGGAAATGGAAGGATCTTGGTCTTGAGTAAACTTAGTGCACATGTGAATAATATCGCGCTGCACCATTCCGTGTTTGCGCTTCCTTTTGCTTATACCGGGGCGTTTCTGGCAGCTGACGGTGTGCCGTCCTGGCATGATCTGATCTGGATTACGGTTACGATGGTAGCCGCCCGGAGTGCCGCTCTGGCCCTTGATAATCTCATTGATCTGAAATACGATAAGCAGCATCCGCGCTTTACGAAGCGCCCTATGGTCACGGGGGAGGTCCATCCCTGGGAGGCCAGGATGCTCATACTCATAAGCTTTATTGTGTTCATTTTCGCGGTGGCACAGCTCCAGCCCATTTGTCTGAAGCTGCTGCCTGTGGCGGCACTGCCCTTTATCATCTATCCGTATATGAAACGGGTGACGCCCTTCTGCCATTTTGTGCTGGGCGTGGCCATCGCGATGTCGCCGGCCGGTGGTTGGGTGGCTGTGAGCGGGGAAATCACGGTTCCTATGGTATTGCTGGCCCTGGCAGTTTGCCTGTGGATCGGGGCCTTTGATGTGGTCTACGGCGCGCAGGATGAGGCGTTTGATAAGGCCCATGGGCTCCATTCGATGGCTACGCTGTGCGGTGCCGCTGGCGCCTTGCGGGTAGCCCGGGGTGTGCATGTGGTCTGTATCCTTTTGTTTGTTGCCGTAGGACAGCTTTTAGGACTCCAGTGGCTCTACTATGCCGGTGTAGGCGTGGCAGCCCTTACGCTTATCTATCAGCACAGTCTGGTGAGCGCAAAGGATTTCAGCCGCCTGACCCAGATGTATTTCATGCGCAATGGCATTGTGTCCATTGCGATGTTCCTGTTTACCTGGATGAGTCTTTCCATAAAATAAGCGAACTGCTCTCCTGGGAGCCGTTCCAAATGACGAGGTGGGTTTATTGACAGCAAGGATTTTAGAAGGCAAGGTTTTTGCCGCTCAGATTCGGGCCGAGGCCAAGAAAAAGGCCGGGCAGATTAAGGCCGATTATGGCGTGACGCCGGGACTGGCGGTCATCATCGTGGGAGAAAATCCTGCATCCCGGGTTTATGTGCGCAATAAGCACAAGGCCTGCGAAGAACTGGGCATCTATTCAGAGGTCATCGAGATGCCGGACAGTACGACGAAGGAGGAACTGCTGGCAAAGATCGATTTGCTCAATGCCAGTGACAAGATCCATGGCATTCTCGTACAGCTGCCGCTGCCAAAGCAGATCCAGGCCGATGAGTCGGAAATCCTGGATCGCATCGATCCTTTGAAAGACGTGGATGGCTTCCATCCGGTCAATGTGGGCCGTCTCGTCACAGGACAGCAGGCACTGGTCCCCTGTACGCCGCATGGCTGTATCCGCATGCTGGAGCTGGCGGGGATTCCCATCGATGGTGCTCATGCCGTGATCATCGGCCGCAGCAATATCGTTGGCAAACCGATGCTGCATCTTTTGCTGGCGAAAAATGCCACGGTGACGATCTGCCATTCCCATACAAAGGATTTGGCGGCAATCACTCGCCAGGCGGATATCCTGGTGGCTGCTGTAGGCCGGGCAGGTTTTGTTACCGCGGATATGGTCAAGCCTGGAGCAACTGTCATCGATGTGGGGATCAACCGCATCGCGCCCAAGAAACTGGCTGGGGATGTAGATTTTGAAGCCGTAAAGGAAGTCGCGGGAGCCATTACTCCGGTTCCGGGCGGCGTGGGACTCTTAACCATTGCTATGCTCATGCAGAATGCCGTAGATGCGGCTGAGCTGCAGCTGAAATAAATAAGCTTACGGGAGCTGGCGCTCCAGCAGGGAGCCGCTTCCTAAAAAATGGGAGGAAAACCAGAATGAAAACGGATGTGGAAATCGCGCAGGAGGCCGTGATACGGCCCATACGGGAAATTGCCGAGAAACTCAATATCACCGAGGATGAGCTCGAGCTCTATGGTAAGTATAAGGCGAAGATTTCGCTGGATGCCTGGGATCGGGTCAAAAACCGTCCGAATGGCAAGCTGGTGCTTGTCACGGCTATCAATCCTACACCGGCGGGGGAAGGCAAGACGACGACGAGTGTCGGCCTGGCCGATGCCTTCCACAAGCAGGGGAAAAAGACGATCGTTGCGCTTCGTGAACCTTCGTTGGGGCCATGCTTTGGCCTCAAGGGCGGTGCTGCTGGCGGCGGCTATGCCCAGGTCGTTCCTATGGAAGATATCAATCTGCATTTTACTGGAGATTTCCATGCAATCACCACGGCGCATAATCTGCTCGCGGCTGTGCTGGATAACCATATCCAGCAGGGCAATGAGCTCGATATCGATGTGCGCCGGGTCGTCTGGAAACGGGTTCTCGACCTCAATGATCGTGCCCTGCGCCATGTCGTGATCGGCATGGGCGGCAAGGCGCATGGTGTGCCGCGTGAAACGGGTTTTGATATCACGGTGGCTTCGGAAATGATGGCGATCCTTTGCCTGGCCAGTGATCTCGAGGATATGAAGAAGCGGCTGGGCCGCATCGTGGTGGCCTACACGCGCGGCGGCCGGGCTGTACGGGCCGATGAACTCCATGTGACGGGCGCACTGACGCTGCTTTTCAAGGATGCGATCAAGCCGAATCTCGTGCAGACACTGGAGGGTACGCCGTCCTTTATTCATGGTGGTCCTTTTGCCAATATCGCCCATGGCTGCAACAGTATTATGGCGACAAAATTCGCGCTGAAGTTTGCGGATTACGTTGTTACGGAGGCCGGTTTCGGTGCTGATCTGGGAGCGGAGAAGTTCCTCGACATCAAGTGCCGCTTTGCGGGCATCCATCCGGATGCCGTAGTCATCGTGGCTACGGTGCGGGCTCTCAAGATGCATGGCGGCATGCCGAAAAAAGAGCTTACCCGCGTGGATATGAAGGCCCTGGAGGCAGGACTTTCCAATCTTACGAAGCATATAGAAAACATTCATAAGTATGGCCTGCCGACTGTGGTCGCCATCAATGCGTTCCCAACGGATACAAAAGAGGAACTGGACTTCGTCGAGGCCAAATGCAAGGAGTTGGGCGCGGAGGTCGCTCTTTCCGAGGTATGGGCCAAAGGCGGCGAGGGCGGTCTGGAACTGGCGGATAAAGTGGCGGCAGCAATGGAGAAACCCAACAACTTCAAGTTCATCTATGATACGGAGGATACGGTCCCCCATAAGATCGAGGCCGTGGCCCGGGAAATCTATGGCGCTGATGGCGTAGACTTCACGGATGCGGCGAAGAAATCCCTGCAGGAAATTGAAGCACTGGGCTTTGATAAAATGCCGGTCTGCATGGCCAAAACACAGTATTCGCTCAGTGATGATGCTTCCAAGCTGGGACGGCCCACGGGCTTCCGTATCACGGTCCGCGAGCTGCGTATCTCTGCCGGTGCGGGCTTTATCGTAGCGCTGACGGGCAATATTCTCACCATGCCGGGACTGCCGAAGCATCCGGCAGCGGAGAATATGGATATTGACCAGAATGGTAAGATTACGGGTCTGTTCTAAGGAGATGCCTATGAAACGAATTTCAGTTGAGCTGGTACCGCGCAGTGAGGAAAGCCTGCGGGAGGAACTCCAGCTCTTGCAGGATAAAATTCCCGGTATCGATTTAATCAATGTGCCGGATCTGCTGCGCTGCGATATCCGCAGCTGGCAGGGAGCGGCCATGGCGGCGGAGTATTTTCCCGCGGTGATGCCTCATATCCGGGCCATAGATATCGATATCGCCCGGCCGCTGCCGATGCAGGAGTATCTGCGGGAGCACGGAATCCGGGAAGTGCTCGTCATTGAGGGCGATCCGCCGCAGGATATGATGCATACGGTCTATCCAACCGTGAGCACCGATGTGATCCGCAAGTTCCGTGAGGAAATGCCGGAGGTAAAGGTCTATGCCGGTATCGATCAGTATCGCGGCAGTATGCGGCAGGAACAGTACCGCATCCGCCGCAAGCTGCAGGCCGGAGCCAGCGGTTTTTTCACCCAGCCATTTTTTGACCTGCGTCTGCTGGAGATCTATGGAGATCTGCTGGATGGTCTCGATGTCTATTGGGGGGTATCGCCGGTGATGTCGGCCCGCTCCCAGAGCTATTGGGAACTCAAGAACAATGTGGTATTCCCGAAGAACTTCCAGCCGGACCTGGAATGGAGCATCCGGTTTGCACGGCAGGTACGTACATTTGCGGAGGACCGTGGAGACAGTATCTATCTCATGCCAATCAAAACGAATCTCCGTGCTTATCTGCAGGGTGTATTCGCTTTATAACCCGGAGCAGGATGCCACCGCCTCTGCAGGTGGCGGGTGTGAGAGGTAAATGGTGTTATAAATCAGTCAAGAGGGAGAGTTTATACATGTTTAAGATATTGAAGAAAATGGAGCTTTCGCCAGGTGTCTTTCATTTTGACATCGAGGCGCCGCGGGTAGCTAAAAAGGCTTTGCCTGGGCAGTTCATTGTATTGCGCGTCAATGATGATGGTGAGCGCATTCCGCTCACGATTGCAGATTTTGACCGTGAAAAGGGCAGCATTACGATTATTTTCCAGGTTGTAGGTGCATCGACGGAGCTGCTGAGCAAGAAGGAAGCCGGCGATTCCATCCTGGATTTCGTGGGACCGCTTGGCCAGCCATCGCATATTGAAAAGGGGATGGGAACCATCGTCTGTGTAGGCGGTGGTATCGGTGTAGCACCGGTATATCCGATTGCCCGCGGTATGCACGAGGCCGGCAACAAGGTCATTTCCATCATGGGAGCGAAGAGCAAGGATATCCTGATCTTTGAGAAGGAAATGCGGGCTGTAAGCGATGAAGTTCTCATTACCACCGACGATGGCTCCTATGGCATCAAAGGCTTTGTAACGAACGCGCTGCAGCAGCTCGTCGATCGCGGCGAGAAAATCGATCAGGTCACAGCCATCGGACCTGGCATCATGATGCGCAGCGTTGTAGAGGCCACGCGGCCTTTGGGCATCAAGACAATCGTGAGCCTCAATCCAATCATGGTTGACGGCACGGGCATGTGCGGCGGCTGCCGTGTCCAGGTGGGCGACGAGACAAAATTCGCCTGCGTGGATGGTCCAGAATTCGATGGGCATCTTGTGGATTTTGGCAGTCTCATGTCACGCGGTCGCATGTATCGTGAGCAGGAAGCTGAGGAAAAGGATCATGTATGCCGTATCGGACTGGGAGGGAAAAAATAATGGCTCTTTCTTTAGAGAAGCATAAAATGCCGGAGCAGGACCCTAAGGTCCGGGCACATAATTTCGATGAGGTAGCCCTGGGCTACGACGAGGAAACCGCGGTAGCGGAAGCAAACCGCTGTCTGAACTGCAAGGTACCGCAGTGCCGCAAGGGCTGCCCTGTGCAGGTCGATATTCCGGCCTTTATCAGCAAGATCAAGGAACGGGATTTTGACAGTGCTATTTCCGTTATCAAGGAATCCAATTCTCTGCCGGCTGTCTGCGGCCGTGTATGTCCGCAGGAAAACCAGTGTGAGAAGCATTGTGTGCTGGGTATCAAGGGGGAATCCGTAGGAATCGGCCGCCTGGAACGCTTTGCCGCTGATCGCAGCATGGCAAAAAATGAGGAAATCCAGCCGATCCAGTATGCAGCGGATGCCCAGAAGGTAGCCGTCATCGGAGCAGGCCCGGCCGGACTTTCCGCTGCCGGTGACCTGGCGAAAAAAGGCTATAAGGTCACGATCTTTGAGGCCTTGCACATGGCTGGCGGCGTGCTTTCCTACGGCATTCCGGAATTCCGTCTGCCGAAGGACAAGGTAGTGCAGAAGGAAATCGAAAACCTGGAAAAGCTGGGTGTGACCATTGAGGTCAATGCAGTAGCCGGTCGTCTTTTCACCATTGATGAGCTCATGGAGGAAGAGGGATTTGCGGCCGTGTTCGTTGGAACGGGTGCCGGGTTGCCGCATTTCATGGGTATTCCGGGTGAGAATTTCAACGGCGTGTATTCGGCCAATGAATTCCTCACGCGCTGCAATCTCATGAAAGCCTATGATTTCCCGCAGCATGCTACGCCGATTCATGTCGGAAAGAGTGTCGCCGTTGTCGGCGGCGGCAATGTGGCGATGGATGCGGCCCGTACTTCACTGCGGCTGGGGGCGGAGCATGTCTATATCGTCTATCGCCGCAGCGAGGAAGAGCTTCCGGCACGCCGGGAGGAAGTCCACCACGCGAAGGAAGAGGGCATTGATTTCCGCCTGCTGAACAATCCGGTTGAGGTCATCGGTGATGAGCAGGGCTGGGTCAAGGAACTCCGCTGCATCAAGATGGAGCTTGGCGAACCGGATGCCTCTGGCCGCCGTCGCCCGATTGCCATCGAAGGGTCAGAATTCAATCTGCCGGTGGATACGGTCATCATCGCGATCGGTACCGGTCCAAACCCGATTGTTGCTTCGACAACGCCGGGTCTTGCCACTACGAAGCGTGGCAATATTGCGGCGGATGAAGAGACAGGGGCTACTTCCAAGCCGGGTGTTTTTGCGGGCGGCGATATCGTCACGGGCGCCGCGACGGTCATTCTCGCGATGGGAGCAGGCAAAAAGGCAGCTGCGGCCATCGATGAATACCTGAAAAAAAAGCGCTCCTGAGCAGTACTTGCCAGCAGCGTGAAAATAGGTTAGGATAAAAGCAGAGGACAATTCGTCTTCTGTTTTTATTTTATGTTTAGAAGGAACCGGTTTTATATGATGAATTTTACAGCCATTGATTTTGAGACGGCCACCTCCAGTCGCAATTCAGCCTGCAGCGTGGCACTCGTTGAAGTAAAGGATGACAAGCTCGTTGATTCCTATTATGCACTGATCCGGCCGCCTGCCTTGCGGTTCAATCCGTTTAATATCCACATTCATGGTATTCATCCGGAGGATGTAGCGGATGCTCCGGATTTTGCGGGTATATGGCCGGAGCTGGCCAAGCGGCTGGCCGGGCGCATCGTGGTGGCGCATAACGCACAGTTCGATATGAGCGTGCTCAAGGCGTCGCTGCGGGAGGCGGGGCTCCGGCCACCGGCATTCTCCCATTGCTGTACCGTGAGCCTGGCCCGGCATGCCTGGCCCCATCTGATGAACCACAAGCTGGATACCGTGGGAAAATATCTGCACATCCAGTTCCAGCATCATAATGCACTGGATGATGCGCGTACCTGTGCGGCCATTCCGATGGCTGCCGGGCGGGAGATGGCGGCAGAGAACTTTGCGGAGCTTGCCAGGCGTTTGCAGGTTCCCATCAAGCCGTTCCAATGCTGATAGAAGGAAGCGAGATATATGATTCTGGTAAGTGCCTGTCTTTTAGGCCATAAAGTGAAGTACAGCGGCGGTTCGAATCCGCATGCGCTGTTGATGAAATACAATGAACGCGGCCAGTTCATGGCTGTCTGTCCGGAATGCCTGGGCCAGCTGCCTATTCCACGGCCACCGGTAGAGATACAGCAGGCGGATGGTGCAGCTGTATTGGCTGGCAATGCCCGGGTACAGAGTGCCGATGGCAAGGATGTCACCAGCTGCTTCCTGCATGGTGCACAGGAGGTTTTGCAGACAGCTGCGGCCTATGGCATTCGAACGGCGATTCTGAAGGAAAACAGCCCCTCCTGCGGGGTCCATGCTGTGTACGATGGAAGCTTCAGTCACAACCGGCTGTCCGGTCAGGGGGTATGCGCTGCGCTGCTGGCACAGCATGGCATCCGCCTGTATTCAGAGAAGGATATGACGGAAGAGCTGCTGGAGAAGCTGCTGGAGGAAGACAAGGATTCCCGGCAGTAAGCATGGGGCTGTATTCCTGGGGTTACCCCTATTCTAAGAGGCAATCTGGAGGTTTTTATGCAAAACAGCGAAGCTTTGAAAAAACGGACGGCCTGGCTGTCCATTCTTTCCAATACGGTTCTGGTGCTGTTGAAGCTCCTCGTGGGGATCAGTACCGGGGCCGTGAGCCTCATTTCCGAGGCACTGCATTCTGGGATCGATCTTTTGGCGGCACTTATCGCCTTTTGGGCTGTGCACAAGTCAGCTGTGCCGCCGGATATGGAGCACGATTATGGTCACGGAAAGTACGAGAACATCTCGTCGGCTATCGAGGCTGTGCTCATCCTTGCGGCTGCCTGCGGCATCATTGCGGAATCCGTAAAGAAGTTCAGCCAGGCGGAGCCGCCGCAGCTTTTGGAATATGGCATTGTCATTATGGCGGTATCTATCGTCATCAACATTATCGTGTCACGGCGGCTCATGAAGGTGGCGCGGGAGACGGGCTCACAGGCACTGGAGGCTGATGGACTTCATCTGCAGGCGGATGTATGGACCTCGGTGGGGGTGCTCATCGGTCTTGTGCTCATAAAGCTGACCGGCTGGCTCTGGCTCGATCCGGCCATCGCCATTTTCGTTGCCTGCATCATTTTCCATGCGGGCTGGGGCATGGTCGTGGATTCGGCGAAGGAGCTTACCGACGCCAGTCTGCCGCCTGAGGATGAAGAGCGCATCGGCGTTATTTTTGAACAGCATCCGGAGGTGCTGGGGTATCATTGCCTGCGCACGCGAAAATCCGGGGCCTACAAGCTTCTCGATGTGCACCTGCTCTTCGACGGCAGTATGCCGCTGCGCCGTGTCCACAGCATCTGTGATGAGCTTGAACAGCAGATTCGGCAGGCCTTTGGGACCTTTGATGTGCTCATTCATGCCGAACCTTTTGAGGATGTGCAGGAAACCAAGGAAAGTCAGTACGCAAAATCGCATCAGATATGATTGGGAACAAACCAAAAAGAGAGCCGCTGGCAGCGACTCTCTTTTGTTCTCTGGCTGATGGATGGGGCAGGCCGTTTTAGAGCAGGCCTAAATCCTGGATATAGGAAGGAAGATTAGCTTCGAAGTTCACGCCGTAACGGAGCTCGGTCTGGGCCTTTTGTGTCCAGGAAATGCTGCGAACCGTGAATGCCACAGCGATGCGCACGGCCTCATCCAATGGCTTGCCGTTCATGAGGGCACCGATGAGGGCACTGCCGAATACATCGCCGGTACCATGATAACTGCCGCTGATTTTTTCCCCGAGGACATAGCGGATTTCATTTTTCGCTACATCATAGGTAGCCGCGCCGAGCTTCGTATTGTCGAAGTATACGCCGGTGAGTACGATGAGCTTAGTTTTGGTAGCCGCGGCTAAACGCTTCAGGAGCTCTTCAATGTAGGCCTTTGTATATGGTCCTTCCTGGTATTCCTCATCCAGCATGAGTGTGGCTTCTGTGAGATTCGGCATGATGAGATCCGCTTTGCCGCAGAGTTCCTTCATGGCCTGCGGGAAGCTCGCATCGAAGATGGTGTAGAGCTTGCCGTTATCTGCCATTACAGGGTCTACCGCAATGAGCGTATCCTCAGCCTTGAGCTTGTCAAAGGCCTGGCTCACGAGGTCAATCTGCTCGTAGGAGCCGAGGAAGCCGGTGTAGATGGCATCAAAATGGAGCTTCAGCGATTTCCAGTGACGGACGATGGGGGCGATATCGGTGGTGAGATCCCGGTAGGTAAAACCGGTGAATCCACCTGTATGGGTAGAAAGAACGGCCGTAGGCAGTACGGAGCATTCTACACCGGCTGCCGAAATAATCGGCAGGGCGACGGTGAGGGAACATTTGCCAACTCCGGAAATGTCATGGATGGCAGCGACTCGTTTTTGTTTCAGCATGAAAATCATCCTTCCTCGATGCGGCCTCTGCAGCAGGCCGTTGTTCCTTTATGTCTTTGTGAACAGTACCAAGTATAGCGTAATTTTTTCGCTATGAAAAGATAATAACAGGATATTCCCCATATTGTATTGATACAATGTGGGTGTAAAAAAGATGTCAGATAAAAGGGAAAGCGATAGTTGCTGTCGAATGAATACAGGGGAATTCTAAAGGGAATTCTAAAATGTAAGAATGCATGTAAGCAATAAACAAGGGATGTTTATGCAATCATCCGATGGAGGCTGATGGAGATGTATAAGGATGGAAGGCCACGTGTGTTGGTAGTGGATGATGTGACGATGAATCTGAAGCTGGCGGAGATGATCCTGCAGCGCCGCCTTTCGGCAGAGGTGTTGTTGGCATCCTCGGGGAAGGAATGTCTGGATATCCTGCATCGGGAAAAGGTGGATATCATTCTGCTCGATATCGCGATGCCGGACATGGATGGTATTGAAACCCTGCAGCTCATTCGTCAGGAACGGTTCCTGGGGGATATTCCGGTGATATTCCTGACAGCGGCATCGGATGCCCTGACGGTAGTAAGGGCTAGTGAGATGCATGCCAACGATTATATCCGCAAGCCCTTTCAGGCAGATGACCTCGTGGACAGGGTCAGCCTGGTTCTGCGAGAGCAGCGTGGATTCTTTGAAAATTGACAAATATTCTTTGCCTATGCTAAAATATGAAAGCTGAACGGCGATGCGGGCGTGGCGGAATGGCAGACGCGCTGGACTTAGGATCCAGTGCCGCAAGGCGTGGAGGTTCAAGTCCTCTCGCCCGCACCAATAGATAAATCAAGGCTTCCGGGATTCCGGAAGCCTTTTTGCTATCTGTTTCTGTGATGAAAAAAGTTTTGCAGCAGTTTTTTGGCAGCGGCTGCGATGGCCAGCAGGAGTGGCAGGACAAATGGCAGACAGTTGGCAAATGCACGAAAAACGGTACCGGAATGAGCAAAGGCTATAGTCGGAACCAGTAAAGAACTGAGGCTAAGGATTAAAATTCGCATAAAAACACCAGCTTTCGACTATATCATATCCCCCCTAGGGGGATATGTCAAGCGTCTGTAAAGAGGACGGTGCAGTTCTGGGGTAAGGAGAAGGAAATCCTGTACGATGCTATCTGTGCGTATAAAATACGCATTTATCTGTCAGAAATTAAATTGCTGCAATGTCTTGACATATATGCGATTTGGTGATATGATGTGCAAGAAAGTTAAAGAACAAATTTACAAAATTTCATAGCGATTGGATGAGGTGTCGAAAGACTTAATAGGGAAGCTGGTATATGCCAGCGCGGTCCCGCCACTGTAACAGGGAGCGAATCTGCATAGAGATGTCACTGGAGCGAAAGCTTTGGGAAGGCGCAGAGGAGCAATGATCTGGAGCCAGGAGAACTGCCTTGTCAGCAATCACCGTTTGACCTGCGAGCGATGGGGAAGGGGATTTTGAGTGTATTCCGTATGTTCAAATCCTGGCGATGCCGGGATTTTTTATTGATGGGATGCAGAGCAGCCTTTTCTGGAGCAGCAGGAAAATCTTTGACGAAAGGTTTTTCTCTATGGTTTCAGCTCCATGGAGAAAGCATTGCTCATACATTTCATTCATTATGGCTGCACGGCAGCCAGGCTTTCGGGCAGGTGGAGCTGCCCGAAAGCAATCTTTCTACAACAATTGCCGATGTTCGGCTTTTTATAGATACATGGAAGACAACCGGTGTGGAGATGAATCCGGCTGTTTTTTTTGCGGAGAATGATAGTTTTTGTCTATGAAACAGTTCAATGATAATTTTTCACTATCATTAGAATCGTCGTTCGATGCGAAAAATTCTGAAAAGAGCTGCGGTTGAATGAGTCGCAGCGCCATTTGATTGAAAGACGAAGGGGAGGATTTTTTCAAATGGGAACAATAACTATCTTTATTGGACTGCTCGGGCTGATGTATCTGGCCTATCGTGGCTGTTCAATTATCTTAGTTGCGCCGCTTTTTGCGGTTGTAGCAGCTTTGGGGAGTGAGCATGCGGCACTGCCGGTGTTCAGTGAGCTGTATATGACGAAGGCAGCGGAATATTTAAAGACGTACTATCCAATCTTTTTATTTGGTGCGGTCTTTGCAAAGCTGATGGAAAAAGGCGGCCTGGCATCATCGGTCGCTGGTAAGATCATTGAAGTGCTGGGAGAGAAGCGGGCGGTACTGGCAGTGCTTTTAGGCTGCGGTGCGTTGACCTATGGCGGTCTTAGTGTTTTCGTCGTAGCGTTTGTCATGTATCCTTTCGGCGCCGTAGTATTTAAGAAAGCCGATATTCCGAAGCGCTTGCTGCCGGCAACGCTCTGGGTTGGTATCTTTTCCTTTGCGATGGTTGCCATGCCTGGTACACCACAGATTCAGAATATTATTCCGTCATCATACTTTGGTACATCTACCTGGTCTGGCATGGGAATCGGTATTTTTGCATCCATTATCTTTTTGCTTATGGGCTGGGGCTGGGTATCCTATCGGGCGAACAAGCTCAAGGCAAGGGGAGAAGGCTATGGCCGCCATGTGGTGGTTGAGGAGAAGAAGCGCAAGCTTCCTAAGCCGGATTGGCGCCTGTCGCTGATACCTCTGGTCATGGTCATTATCATCAATGTGATTTTAAGCAATCCGTTCAACTGGTCCTGGGGCTATCACTGGGATGAAAATATGCTGCAGTCCTTTGTTCCGATGAACCTTACATTGCTGGCCGCGAAGGTCGGTAAGGTGCAGGCCATCTGGTCCATCAGTGTAGCGCTGATTCTGAGCAGTATCGCCGCGGCCTATATCGGACGCAAGCGTTTCCGGCTCATGGACGGCATCCTTTCACCGATTAATTTTGCGGCGGTATCATCAGGAACTGCCGTGCTGAATGTAGCCTCTGGCTATGCGTTCGGTTGTGTTATTGTAAGTCTGCAGGGCTTTGCGATGGTTAAAGAACTGCTGCTCAATGCGAATTTTGGCGGCGGTCCGCTCTTTTCTGCCGTTCTTACAACGAATGTCATGTGCGGCGTGACCGGATCGGCTTCCGGCGGTCTGACTATCGCGCTTTCCATGCTGGGTGACCAGTGGGCACAGATGGCAACGGCGGCTGGAATTCCGCTCGAAGTACTGCATCGTATCGTAGCGGTATCCTCTGTTGGTATCGACCCGGTTCCGCATTGCGGCGCGCTGGTAACTATGCTCGCAATCTGCGGGTTGTCGCATAAGGAATCCTATTATGATATTGCGGTCCTTATGGGCATGAAGTTCTTCGTACCGTTCTTGTGCGTTATTTTCTATATGGTTACGGGAATCGCCTGATTCCTGGTGAAAGATACTGTGCTGGCAGAAGCTGGCACAGTATTTTTATTTTTAGCAGGAGGGGGCCGCGGCGGATTCATGCTGCAGCGTGGAATAGGATGGCACTGGCACTGCAGGTCGCGGGCGCGACCGGGGATCAGGGGCGGTGCGCTGCAATTTTCTGCCTCGTTGCGACGCGAAACTGCTCCCTTGTGGGAAACGCTGTTGGGAGGGATTCCGCGTTGCGGAATCCTGAACAATTGCGTTATAATAAGAACTTAAGAGCGGTTTGATAGGGGGAGTGGGCTGGAATGCGTGCAGTAGTTACAAGAGTGCGACAGGCTTCGGTTACAATCGATGGACACATGCAGGGAGAGATACAGCAGGGATTTTTGGTGCTGTTAGGCGTTGGTCCGGATGATGGCGAGGCTGAGGCAGTATGGCTGGCAAATAAGATCTGTGCAGCACGGGTGTTTGAGGATGAAGCGGGGCGCATGAATCTGGATTTGGCTGCAGTAGGCGGTGAACTCCTGGTTGTATCGCAGTTTACCCTCTATGCAGATCTGAAGGGACGCCGTCCTGGGTTTTCCCATGCGGCCAGACCGGAGCAGGCGATACCGCTCTACGAGCGCTTCATGGCAGCCTGCCGGGAGAATGGTTTTGTGGTCCGACATGGGGAGTTCGGTGCGGATATGCAGGTTTCTTCCCTAAATGATGGCCCGGTAACGCTGCTGTATGATACAGCGGTGTTATGAATTGGCCTGTATTGTACAACAGATTGCTTTAATCGTATACCTCGGAAAAAGCAGCAGCATGCTATACTGAGTCTGGTATAGTATGTCCGCAGCATGTCTGCGGGCTTGATGAGGGGGATGCGCAATGAAGAAGATACTGATGCTGGCCGGAGATTTTGTCGAGGACTATGAGGTGATGGTGCCGTACCAGGCTCTGGAAATGGTGGGCTTTCAGGTGGATGTCGTCTGCCCGGGAAAGAAAGCCGGCGATAAAATCAAGACAGCAATCCATGATTTTGAGGGCGACCAGACCTATACTGAAAAACCGGGGCATCTGTTTACACTTACGGGGACCCTGGAGGCAGTGCGGGCGGAGGAGTATGCCGGGCTCTATATTACTGGCGGACGGGCGCCGGAATACATCCGCCTGGAGCCGCGGGTCATTGCACTCACGCAGTGGTTCATGCGGCAGAAACGGCCGGTGGCCGCAATCTGCCATGGAATCCAGGTATTGACGGCCGCGGATGTTGTTCGCGGGTATCGCCTTACGGCTTATCCGGCCATTGCACCGGATGTTCGTATGGCGGGTGGCACTTTTATTGACGTTCCGCCGGAGCAGGCGGTTGTCTGTGGTCATTTGGCCACTTCACCGGCCTGGCCGGGAAATACAGCATTACTACGGGAGTTCCTTGGACTGATTATGTAAGGATCTCCTGATTTTAAGGGGGATTCATTATGTACAGATTCAAACGTTGCGTTTGGGGATTTTTCTTTTGCTGTCTGCTGCTGGCGGGCAGTACGGCTGCGGTCAGTGCCGCGGGGGCGGCAGCGGCCAATGCTGCGCCGGCCGCTGCGGATACTACGTCGTCAGAGCTGACGATTCTGGGAGAGCCGGAGCTTACCCGGGCGCAGATGGTGCGCTATATTGAACAGCGTAATCCGCAGCCGCTGCTCAACTGCAGCGTCGAGGCGCTTGTCAACTACTACTACTATGAAGGGGCGCTTGAAGGCGTACGTCCGGATGTAGCGATCTGTCAGGCCATCAAGGAAACGGGCTGTTTTGCCTATGGCGGCGATGTAGCACCGCAGCAGAATAATTTCTGCGGTCTGGGAGCTGTAGGACATGGAGCTCCGGGCTATTCCTTCGTCTCACCGCAGCGCGGTGTTCGGGCGCATATCCAGCATCTGGTTGCCTATGCCAGCGGTCGGCTGCCGAGGACGTCACTGGCTGATCCGCGGTTTACCGTTCTGCGGGATAAGTATCCGCAGTTTTATGGACAGGTGCCGTACTGGACAGGGCTGAATGGCAAGTGGGCCGTACCGGGGACGCACTATGGGCAGGATATCGTTGCCATGTGGAAAAGTATCAAGGAAAACTGATCGGAAATATGGCGGCTGAAAATTCATTCTGCGTACGGTGTACTTCGTACCTGGTTATTTTGTGTACGCTTGTCAGATCCTTGCGGAAAACGCAGGCTGGAATGGGCTCGTTTGGCGAAATATTGAACAATGATTTTATAATAAACTTTTTAGTTGACATTGGTACGGAACTTATGATATTCTAAGAGAGTATTCTAAGATGTACCAATGGAGCTCACATGTTTTTGTAAGTCATTGATGTATGCGGTGATTTACAAAAATATGTGGGCTTTCGTGTTTTCGTTTTAGAACTTATTAAAATTTTTGAGGAGGTACCTAACATGAGCAAAGGTACAGTAAAATGGTTTAACGCAGATAAGGGCTTCGGCTTCATTTCCAACGACGAGGGCGGCGAGGACGTATTCGTACATTTCTCCGCTATCGTATCCGACGGCTTCAAGACTCTGAACGAGGGTCAGGCTGTTACTTTCGATATCGAAGCTGATACGAAGAACCCGAGCAGAACTCGCGCTGTCAACGTACAGTCTGCTGAGTAATCTACTCTGAAGAAAAGCTGTTCCTGATGCTTGCATCGGGAGCAGCTTTTGCTTTATATGGGGAATCTGTGGTACTTCAAAAAAAGTCCGCTTCACCGGCTGCCTGGCAGCCAGTGAAGCGGACTTTTTTTGAAGCGGATCAGAGAATCCCGATGATGTGCTGGACAATGAGTGAGACACTGGCCACGGCGAACCAGCAGGAAAGGCCGAGGATGATCGGGCGCAGCCCGTTGGTGATGAGCGCGCGGATATCCGTATTGAGGCCGATCGCGCTCATTGCGAGGATGATGGCGAACTTGCCGGCCTCGCCCAGAGCATGCGTGAGCTCGGTGGGAAGAACGCCCGTGGTGTTGACAATGGAGGCGACGACGAACCAGAGAATGAAAAGCGGGAAAACCTTTTTGAGATTGAAGGTACTTGCGGCCGCGCTGCTCTTTTTGCGGGCGGTCAGGAAGGAGAAGAAAAGGCATACCGGAACAATCATCAGGGCCCGGGTAAGCTTGACGATTGTAGCATAGCTTCCGGCCTCCGGGCTGTAAGAATAGCCGGCAGCGACAACCGAAGAGGTATCGTTGATGGCGGTACCGGCCCACATGCCAAAGCCAAGGTCAGACATGCCGATGAGGTGGCCGAGGAAAGGGAAGAGGAAGACGGCAATGACGTTGAAGAGGAAGATTGTTGAGATGGAAAACACGATGTCCTTATCCTTGGCCTCAATGACCGGGGCTACAGCGGCAATGGCCGAGCCGCCGCAGATGGCGGTTCCGGCGCCGATGAGCGTCGTCGTATCACGGTCGAGACCGAGCAGTCGGCCGACGCCCCAGGCCACGAGAAAGGAAGTCAGCAGCGTAAAGATCATGACGGAAAAGGACTGCGAGCCGATATCCAGTACGTGGAAAAGGTTCATTTCAAAGCCGAGCAGGATGATGGAGTACTGCAGGATCTTTTTACCGGTGAATTGAATACCGGGTTCTAATTTCTGTGGCCGATGCAGGCCGGCGAACAGGATGCCCAGCAGGATGCCGAAGACAGGACCGCCGATGATGGGGAATTCCTGACCGAGGAAATAGGCGGGAACAGCGAAGACCAGTGCGAACAGAATGCCGGAAAAATATTTGTTATGCATAAATGAGAATCACTCCTTTGAAATTTCTTTGTTCATTGTAACAGTTGCCTATTTATATGTAAAATAGTATAATTTTATCAAAATGATAGGTAATAGTATATGGAGGGCTTTATGACATTACGCCATTTACGTATTTTTATTTGTGTCTGTGATGAAATGGGGATGACCCGGGCGGCTGAGAAGCTGCATATGACGCAGCCGTCGGTGAGCCAGGCGGTGGCTGAGCTTGAGGAGCACTATGACATGGCGCTTTTTGAGCGTCTGGGGAAAAAGCTGTTTCTTACGCAGGCGGGGCATGAACTGCTGCATTACGCGCGTCATATGGTGGATTTTGACCGGCAGACCGAGGCGGCGATGCGCAGCTTTGGCAGCAGCAGCCGGCTGCGTATCGGGGCTTCAGTGACCATTGGCGAGGCGGTTCTCATTGAATTGCTGCAGTATTTCCGCCAGAAGTTCCCGCAGCAGACGCTGCTTTCGGAGATTCACAACACTGCGGAGCTCGAGGAGATGATTCTGAAGGATCGTCTGGACCTGGCTCTGGTAGAAGGGCGGATTCGTTCAGAGTACATTATCGAGAAGCCGTTTATGGATGATGAGCTTATTTTTGTTGCTGCGCCGGTGATGGGGCTGCCTGCAGAGGTGAGCCGAAAAGAGCTCAGCGGCCTCGATTTCTATCTGCGGGAGGAGGGCAGCGGCACGCGCAATCTCTTCGAATATGAGATGCACCTGGAAAATATTCCTTTTCGGACAGCAGGCGTGTATAATAATGCTGAGAGCATAAAAAAAGCGGTCTGTGCCGGCCTGGGGGTTACAGCGATTTCCCGCCGCACGGTAGGAAAGGAGCTTGCATCCGGTGCACTGGAGCAGTTCCAGGTGCCGGGCGTAGCCTTTAAACGCAATTTCCGCATCGTTTATCACCGTAATAAATACATGACGGAGATACTGCAGCAGGTCATCGCGACCTGTCTGCAAATGGAAGCTGTTTTGACCGATTGATGAGGCAGCCGTCTCGAAGGAGGACTTTATGGGATATCCAAGACTTGGACATATCAATTTTTTGAACTGTCTGCCGCTGAGCTACAGCCTGCGGCATGACCATTTTGATAAAGGCATGCAGGTTTCCTGGGGCGTGCCGGCCGTATTAAATAATGACATCATGAACCATCGGCTGGATGTGAGCCAGGTATCATCCATAACCTATGCACGGGACAGCGAGGATCTCGTATTGCTGCCGGATGTCTGCATCCGCTCGGATGGCAAGGTTCAGAGCCTCATCATCGTATCGAAGAAGCCGCTGGAGGATATTACCGATGATAAAATCATCCTGACGGCCAAGTCGGCGACGACGCATTGTCTCACGAAAATCATCATGCGCAAGCTTTACGGGGCACAGCCAAACTATTATGTGCGGCATGTCGACCCGAAGGAGCCGGTTCCGGGGGACGCAGCGGCAATGCTGCTCATCGGGGATGATGCGCTCTATGTCTATCATCATAAGAAGCCGGAGTATTATTACTATGATATTGGTGAGCTCTGGTATAAGCTGACAGGAAGATTCATGGTATTTGCGGTCTGGGTTGCCAACCGGCAGTTTGCTGCGGAGCAGCCGGAGCTTCTGCAGCTGGTCTACGACCGGGTCACACGGGGCTTTCGGAATGGACAGGCCAAGATGGATCAGGTCATTCGCTCCGTGCTGGATGAAAAGCCGTTTACCTATGAGGAGCTCGATGAGTATTTGCGGGTCATCCAATGGGATTTTCGCGAGGAGCATTACGAAAATCTGCTGACCTTCTACCGGCTGGCCCATGAGCTGAATCTCATCGACCATCTGCCGGAGCTTTCGATTGCCAGTGTCTGCCGCTAATCCTTGACACTCCCCGCAAAAACCTTTAAAATAAATTTGTATAGTTATGCCACGCTGGCTATAGAAAAATTAAAGGCTTAAAAGGCAAAATGCAGTAAAATAAAATAAAAGGGGGTGTAGATTATCGTTGAAATATTATTAGCGGTAATAGTTGCAGTAATTGCCGGCACGGGCGTCGGCTATGTGATGCGCAAGAGAACAGCGGAAATGCAGATTGGCTCAGCAGAGGCTGAGGCCAAACGGATCATTGATGATGCAGAGGCCAAGGGCGAAAGCAAGAAGAAGGAAGCCTTGCTGGAAGCTAAGGAGGATGTACACCGGCTTCGTCAGGAGCTGGATCGTGATACAAGGGAACGCCGCAGCGAGCTGCAGCGTCAGGAACGCCGGATTGTCCAGAAGGAAGAAAATCTTGACCGCAAGATGGATTCCCTGGAGAAGAAGGAAGACGCACTGGAGAAAAAGGAAGCCAAGCTCGACAAGAGCCAGGTAGCCATCGATGAGCTCCATGAAAAGCAGAAGACGGAGCTGGAGCGTATATCCAGTCTCACGACGGATGAAGCCAAGACCATGCTCATGGCTGAGGCGGAAGACGAACTCAAGCATGAAAAAGCGCTCATGATCAAGGAATATGAGCAGCAGACGAAGGATGAGGCGGAGAAGAAAGCCCGCAACATCATTTCACTCGCCATTCAGCGCTGCGCTGCTGATCATGTGGCGGAAACCACGGTTTCGGTTGTCGCATTGCCGAACGATGAGATGAAAGGCCGCATCATCGGCCGTGAGGGGCGGAACATCCGCACCTTGGAAACGCTTACGGGTATTGATCTCATCATTGATGATACGCCGGAAGCAGTTATTCTTTCGGGCTTTGATCCGGTACGGCGCGAAGTGGCTCGCATCGCACTCGAGAAGCTCATTACCGATGGCCGTATTCATCCGGCCCGCATTGAAGAAATGGTCGAGAAGGCCAGACGTGAAGTGGATCAGCGTATCAAGGAGGCTGGTGAACAGGCTACCTTTGAGACAGGCGTCCATGGACTGCATCCGGAGATCATCAAGCTCCTGGGCCGTCTGAAATATCGCACAAGCTATGGACAGAATGTATTGAACCATTCCATCGAGGTATCGCATCTCGCTGGTGTCATGGCTGCAGAGCTGGGTGTGGATGTCATGCTCGCAAAGCGCGGTGGTCTGCTGCATGATATCGGCAAGGCTGTCGATCATGAGGTAGAGGGCCCGCATGTAACCATTGGTGCAGATCTGGCCCGCAAGTATCGCGAGTCCAAGGAAGTCATCAATGCGATTGCTGCGCATCATGGTGATGAAGAGGCACTGACCGTAGAGGCAGTGCTGGTAGCAGCCGCCGATGCAGTTTCGGCAGCTCGTCCGGGAGCTCGTCGCGAGAGCCTGGAATCCTATCTGAAGCGGCTGACCCGCCTGGAAGAGATCGCAGAATCCTTCCCTGGTGTAGAGCGTTGCTTCGCCATTCAGGCTGGACGCGAAATCCGCGTCATGGTAAAGCCGGATAAGATTGATGATGTAGGTGCTGTAGGACTGGCACACGAAATCGCCAAGAAGATTGAATCTGAACTGGAGTATCCGGGACAGATCAAAGCAACGGTTATTCGTGAAACACGAGTCGTTGATTACGCAAAATAAGAAAATAAACGGTCTTGTGTCTGCAAGGCCGTTTTTTACTTTTTACAGTGAAGGTAAAGGCCTTGGGCTGCAGCGGCTGTTTGGCAGAAGAAAAGCCGCTGGCAGCGGCCCGGGCATAAAAATACGTTTTGAATTGAATGGGGGGTGTATGAGCATGAGAAAGTTCAAAAAGACAAAGAAACCGAATATGGATGCTATTCATTTGCTCGTATCTATATTGGTATGTTATCCGGAAATTGCAACGGTGAGCTTTGAGCCTGCCGAGGATGCAATGCACATGTCCTTTGCTTTACGGGAGGTTCCATCCGAGGCATCGTTTGCTGCGGCGGGGCAGTTCCTGCGGGACAGCATCCTGACCTATCATCAGCTGGAGGGCTTTTCCAATGCCCATATTTCCATCTCGCTGGAGGCACAGGGGCATACGGCTTTCCTGCACATCGTGCGCGATGTGAGCACGCTGTCACGTGGAGAAATCCGGCTGCTGGCAGCACTGATGAAGGAAAGGTTTGCTTCCATGCTGCTGCTGGATCAGGAACGTGATATTACGGATCTTGAGGCTGAGGAAGCGCAGGAAGAAACGATTGACCATATGCTTGGAAATGTGAAAATAAACCGCATCACGGATCGGATGATCGGCATTCGCGAAGAAGGCCGTGTGATGGTATTCAATAAATGATCTGGAGGCTTTTCATTGAAGATTTTGATCGTAGGCGATGTATGCGGCCGGCCCGGGCGGGCTGCCTTCGCTAAATATACACCGGAGCTCAAGAAAAAATATGCGGTGGATGTAGTCATTGTCAATGGCGAAAATTCTGCCGGCGGCAAGGGCATCACGCGCAAATCCCTGGAGGCGTTGTACCACGGTGGCGCTGATATCATAACCACGGGGAACCATGTGTGGGATAAGAAAGAGGTTCTGGACATCATCGACGCGGAGCCGTTTTTGATCCGCCCGGCCAATTATCCGGAGGGAACGCCGGGCAAGGGATGGTGTGTCTATCCGTTCAAGGCCAAGAATATCGGTGTATTGAATCTGTCCGGACGGGCTTTTATGCCGCCGATGGACTGTCCGTTTCAGCGTGTGGAGGATGTCCTGCATGAAATGCAGCAGGAATGTGATGTCCTGATTCTCGATATGCATGCCGAGACGACCTCGGAGAAAATGGCGATGGGCTGGTATCTCGATGGTCGGGTACAGGCCGTTGTGGGCACACATACACATATTCAGACCGCGGATGCGCGCATCCTGCCAAAGGGAACTGCCTATATCACGGATTTGGGAATGGTTGGCCCCTGGAACTCGGTGCTGGGTGTGAAGACGGAATGTATTCTGGAGAAATTCACGACCTGCCGTCCGGTCCGGTTTGACCTGGCGGATGGGCCGAATGTGTATTCGGCAGTCGTGGTTGAAATTGATGAACAGACGAATAAGGCTGTAGGTATTGAGCGCATTCTGCTTACGGAGGATGAAAGAAAATAAGACATTCGTCTTACAAAATACAAAAGAAGGATTTCCTGGAAATATACAGAATATACTATAGATGAGCAGGCCTTGAGGGCGCATTCTCCGGATTGCGCACAGCCGCAGCTTTTTAAACGAGGGAGAGGACGTGCGAATCATGGAAATTTTAAAAGTATCAGCAAAGTCAAATCCTAATTCGGTAGCCGGAGCTTTGGCCGGCGTGCTGCGTGAAGCTGGCAGTGCTGAGATGCAGGCTGTTGGTGCAGGGGCACTTAACCAGGCAGTAAAGGCTGTAGCGATTGCCCGTGGCTTTGTGGCGCCTCATGGTATAGATCTGATTTGTATTCCGGCTTTTACGGATATCGTCATTGATGGTGAAGAGCGTACCGCAATGAAGCTGATTGTTGAACCGCGCTGACGCGGTAATCTTTTTGCTGGCAGTGGGTGGACGCGGAGTGCCTGTTTGCTGCGGACTGGTTGAATATGGAGTGGAAATTGAATGCCAAGTGATTTGCATATGCATACGAATTTCTCTGATGGACACCTGAGTCCGGAGGAGCTTACAGCGGCCGCCAAGGCTGCGAAACTGAATTATATCGCGATTACGGATCATGATACCGTTGATGGCATCTGCCATCTGTATGAACAGGGAATGCTGCCGATGAAGGGCATTCACATCATCCCAGGCATTGAATTCAGTGCGCATCATACCGAGCATGAGATTCATATCCTGGGCTACAACATTGATATCTATCACCGGGAACTGGGGGACAAGCTCAACGATGTCGTTGAGGCCCGCTGGCTGCGTTTTTCCCGTATGGTAGAAAAGCTGCAGGAGATCGGTTACGCGATTACGGAAGCGGATGTTTTGAAGGTTGCAGGTACCAGCAAGGCCATCAGCCGCTCCCATGTGGCACAGGTGCTGGTAGCCAAGGGGTTCTTTCCAACGGTAGCAGCGGTTTTCGATGAGGTGCTCGATAAAGGCAAGCCGGCCTATGTTTCGCATTACCGGCTGGAGCCGGAGGAAATCATCGCGCTCATCAAGGCAGCCGGCGGGACGCCGGTGCTGGCCCACCCAAAGCTCATCGGGGATGATGGATTGGTGGAGCAGCTGCTGCAGAGTGGGATCGAAGGTATCGAGGCCTTTTACCCGAAGCATGATGCGGCGGATACCGAGCGGTATCTGGCGATGGCTGAAAAATATGGACTGCTGGTGTCCGGTGGATCGGATTTTCACGGAATTTCTCAGCGCTATCCAGACCGGCTTGGCATCTTTACGATAGCGGATTCGTATGCCGAAAAGTTTTATCGTGGGGCAGTACTTTGATATTGGGACGATATGTCCTCTAAGAAAAGGTTAGGTGAACGACCAGATGGACGTCATAGCGTTAGTGGGACCCAGCGGAACCGGAAAAAGCCATCGGGCACTTCTGGTAGCGCATGAACATAAGGCCGATGCAATTATCGATGACGGAATCCTGATCAAGGACGGCAAGATCATTGCGGGACATTCGGCGAAGCGCGAGCCAAGCAAGATCATGGCTGTCCGGCGCGCGATTTTTATCCTGCCGGGACATGCCGAAGAGGTGCGGGCCGCGATCGAGGAGGTTGAGCCGCATCGCATCCTGATTCTGGGAACATCGGAGAATATGGTCTATAAGATAGCGAAGATCCTCGGCCTGCCATCGATATCAAAGATTGTACATATTGAGGATATCGCTACGAAATCGGAGATGGAAAAGGCCCGGGTCTGCCGTCTGAAAGAAGGCAAGCATATCATTCCGGTGCCGACGATTGAGCTGAAGCCGCATTTCTCAGGCTATCTCATCGATCCGATCCAGTCCTTTTTCAAGAAGTCCCGTACCAAGCGGCGCCGCCTGGGAGAGAAATCCATTGTGCGCCCTGTTTTCAGCTACTACGGCAAACTCATCATTGATGACTCGGCCATCAAATCTATCGTCTATCAGCTTGTAGGCGAGAAGGAATATGTGACCAAGGTGGGGTCTATCCACGTGCGCCACGTTTGGCAGGGGGATGAGGACTGCGGCCTGGAGATTGGCTGCGAGGTCATGCTTTCTTATGGTAAGCATATTCCAACATTGATCCGTCAGGCACAGGAAAAAGTCCGTGAGGCTATCGAGTACATGACGGGCATGATCGTGCGTCAGGTGAATATCACGGTCAAGGCGTTGTACGTAGGGGCCTGATTTTTGACAGATATAGAAACACCGTATGCTTTTTGCGCATACGGTGTTTTTTAGGTTCCTATATTTTTATGCTTAAAACGCAGAAAAGCCGCTCAAAAGAGCGGCCGTTAAACAAAATGGCTGGGGTAGCTGGACTCGAACCAACGCATGCGGGATTCAGAATCCCGTGCCTTACCAACTTGGCGATACCCCAATGGTTTAGCGCGACACGCCTTGCAGCGCATCAACAATTAAATATTATATAGATAAATAAAGCGTTTGTCAATACCTTTTCTGCCGGCATTTTATGCTGTGAAGTGAAATATTTATTGTACCTTTTGCTTGTCCGGGATTCCGTTGTTTACCCGGTGGAGCGCCTTTTGACGGGAAGGGCTTACTGTGGGGTCCGGGCATAAATCCAGAGCGTGCTCTGGAGATAAATCTCAAAGGTGCGCGGCCAGGGAAAGCTTGTATCGAGGCTGATATCGCGTACCTGGAGCTCCACCGGACCTTCTGGCGTGCTCGCAGTGAAGGGGGCCCGGAAGGCTGCCGTGTGCTTGAGGGTTTCAAGGCGTTTTTTCATGGCCTGTTGCAGCATAGCGTTGGCCCAGCGGTAGTTGTGTTCGATATCGAGGTCATAGACATTGTGGAAACCGGCCCGTTTCAGGCGGGTGTCTATCAGGGTGATGACATCCTTCAGATAGTAGTAGTCCTCCAGAAAGCGGTTATCCAGAAATACCAGGTTCTGCCGGTAGGCGGTGAGGGCGTCTTCTTTGGAAACAGCTGTATCCAGGGTTCCGGTGAAGAGAATGGCCTGGGCAAGGGCTGTCCCAATGGCGTTGCTGGTCGTATTCCAACCAGCGTAGGCGATGAGGCCATGCAGCGGAAACTGTTCCCGAAGAAGCTGTGGGAACAGCGTCTCTTCTGCGCTGAAATGCTTGCTGAGATCAACGAGGGCTACCTTTTTTCCGCTGGCGATGTATCCCTGAATCCGTTGGACGCTGGCGGCACGGCTGCTGACGGATTTATCGGTGCCGCAGGAGAGAAAGAGAATGAAGTCGGCCTCATCCGGGGTTTCGACAACGGAGCCGTGCAGCATTCGGATCTTTTCCGTGGCTGTAGCGGCTGTTGATACGGCCATGTAGGGCATGATGAGCGAGGGGGTTGCCGGGTCGTTATAGTCGATATAGATCCGGGGGGCGAAGGCCTGCTGACGGCTTTTGATTTCGGCGAGCAGCGTGAGAGCGGCTTCATCCGCACCGTGGGTAATGCATACCTGCTCTTCCGGAATGTCCTGCGATGCCAGGTAGCGGCGGATTTGGCGCTTTTCCATGTTCGGAATGCCGAAATCCTCGCTGTCATCCTGTCCGATGATCAGACGGGCCAGGGTCCCGTTGTGTGCCATGTGGCTGAGTTTTTCGTTCAATGCCGTATTGCGGGCGAAAAGCTCCAGGTATTTTTCCCGGCTCGCGGCCGGGATGCTTTTTTCCAGCTTGCGCAGCTGATTATAGTCGAGAGAGCTGTCAAATGTAGCAAATTCATCCAGCAGGCGGGAATATTTTACGAGATCGCGGCGCTCTTCATAGCCATCGATGCTGGCTGGCGGCTGCATGCGCGGCAAAATGTTGAATGCGTAGAGCGGGATCTCCGGGTGGTCCTCATGAAGCTGCAGCAGAAAGTCCAGCATGTCCTGGATTTCCTCCGGGCTGCGACCGGCTTCCCGGGCAGCCAGCAGCCCGCCATACAGGAGCTGGTCGATGGAGAGGATCGCCGCATCACAGCCCGTGATATTCTGGGCAATCCATTCACGCAGGGCGCGGGTATCCCCCGGCTGTGTGTAGTAGTCCAGAATTTCTGGCGGGGGCGTGACGATTTCGGTATCGGCAATGCGCCCCGCGTCCTGCACAAATTTACGGCAGGGCGGCCGGCTGTCCAGCGGCAGCAGCAGAACCCGATGGGCAGGAGCACTGGCCACCGGCAACAGTGCAGCCGGTGGCTGCGTATGAAAATGAAGATATGCTGCGGGCAGGATGAGGATACAGAGCAGCAGAATGAAAACAGGCTTTTTCACGATAGGCCTCCGGCGTATTTTTACAGGCGTTGCATGCCCGTGATTCTTTTATTATAGCATAGAAACGCATTTACATAAATTTAACAGAAGGCTAACAAATCCGCGGCGTCTTCATGGTATATTTTTGTAAAAGGCAGGAGGTTGCTATATGAAACATAAAATTCAGGTCAGCCAGTTAAATCTTTTTTATGGGAATTCCCAGGCGCTTTATGATGTTTCCCTGGATATCCCGGAGAATGCAGTGGTGGCTCTTATTGGACCGTCCGGCTGCGGCAAATCGACCTTTTTGAAATCACTGAACCGCATGAATGATCTGGTGGAAGGGGTCCGTATCCAGGGCAATGTATGCCTGGACGGAGAGGATATCTACAGTGCTGATACGGATGTGGTCGCGCTGCGCAAGCATGTCGGCATGGTGTTTCAGCGGCCCAATCCCTTCCCTATGTCGATCTATGACAACGTGGCCTATGGCTGCCGGGTACATGGCGAAAAAAAGAAGGCCCGGCTCGATGAGATCGTCGAGCGGAGCCTGCGGGGAGCCGCGCTTTGGGATGAGGTCAAGGACCGGCTGCATTCCTTTGCACTGGGAATGTCCGGCGGGCAGCAGCAGCGCCTGTGCATTGCGCGGACACTGGCTGTGGAGCCGGAGGTGCTGCTGATGGATGAGCCGTGTTCGGCCCTGGATCCAATTTCTACCATGAAGATCGAGGAACTTGTAAGTGAGCTCAAGGAGCGTTATACGATCGTCATGGTTACGCACAATATGCAGCAGGCAGCCCGCATATCGGACCGGACGGCCTTTTTCCTCAACGGGCACATGGTGGAATACGATCTGACGGATACGATTTTCACCAAACCGCGGCAGGAAAAGACGGAAGACTATATCACTGGCCGATTCGGCTGAGGAAGGCGGAGAAAAATGGAACATTCGATTACCAGACAGGAATATATCAAGGCATTGGAAAAGGTACAGGAGCGGGTATTTTTGATGGGAATGGCAGCAACCCGGGCCGTGAGCCGTTCCATGAAGGCGTTGCTGGAGCTGGATCAGGCGATGGCGGCCGAGGTGATGGCAGGGGACGATCAGATTGACGATATGATCATCGATATCGAGGACCGCTGCATGCTGCTCATTGCCAAGCAGCAGCCTATCGCCCATGATCTGCGGGTATTGGCTACCGGCTTCAAAATATCAACAGATCTGGAGCGGATTGGCGATCATGCTTTTGATATTGCCAAGACGGTGTCCGTACTGGCGGCAGGTACGCCGCTGCAGAATTTTTTCTATACACGGCAGCTGGCGGAATGCGCCGTGGAGATGCTGAACATGGCTATGGATGCGTATCGCCGCGGTGATGTTCCGCTCGCTGAGGCCGTATGCCATAAGGATGATGAGATGGACGACCTGTTCGCCCGCACGTTCATGGAGCTTTCACATCAGACGGGCAGTGATGCCGAACTGGCAGGGAAAATCACGCAGCTGATGTTCGTAGCCCGCTTTTTGGAACGTATTGGCGATCATGCGACAAATATCGCGGAATGGGTGATTTATCTTGAAACAGCGGAACGCATCCGCAAGATCAAGGGCAAGCCGGAAATTCGAGGGTGAAGGTCGTTCCCTGCTGGAGCTCGCTGGTGACCGTGATGGTTCCACCGAAGATTTCCACGAGGAACTTGACGAGTGAGAGGCCGATGCCGTTGCCGCCGGTCTGGCGGTCGCGGGCCTTGTCGGCACGATAGAAGCGGTCAAATATGAAGGGCAGGTCCTTGGCTGGAATGCCGATGCCTGTGTCCGTTACCTGAAGGCGGACAATCTCTTTTTCCTGCAGGCAGGAGAGGGTGATTGTACCGCCTTTTGGCGTATACTTGATGGCGTTTTCCGTCAGGTTGGCCAGTACCTGAAGCAGCAGGTCACGATTGGCCTCGACGAAGACGGGCCCTTTGGCGAGGCTTTGGCAGAATTGAAGCTCCTTGGATTTGAGCTGCGGGGCAAGTTTCTGGGACAGTAGTGGTGGCAGGGTACAGCAGTCGACGGGCTCGATGACAAGCTGGCGCCGGTATTCCTGGCTGTCGAGCCGGGAGAGCTGCAGCAGGTCGCGCAGCAGACGGTTCATGCGCTGGGCTTCATTGTAGATTGTCTGGATGAATTTTCGGCTCTGTTCCGGGGCTGAGAAATCATCATCGAGCAGGGTTTCCGCAAAGCCGGAAATGGAGGTAAGCGGGGTCGCGAGCTCATGGGCGGCATTGGCGGTAAAGTCGGACTGGCGGGCAGCCATTTCCTGCAGGAGCGAGATATCATGGAATACGCAGAGCACATGTTGTTCCTGATGCTCCGGGAAGGGGGCCAGGAAGACGGAAAAGGTGCGCCGTTGACCGCCAACGGGCAGCTGCATGGTCAAAGAGGTACCGGCTGCCGCCTGGGATATTTCTTTGGCGCGGGTGCTGAGCTCCGCGCTGCCGAGGGCATGGATGCTGCTTTTTCCCATGTGTTCAGGCAGCAGGGCAAAGATATGGGCTGCCTGGCGGTTGGCCGTGAGGATATTTCCCTGGGCATCGAGCAGCAGCACGCCATTATCCATGTTTTCGAGGATCAGCATCTGTTGCTGGGCGGTGGATTGGACTTCATGGATTTTTTGTGCGAGGCTTCCGGTGAGCTGGTTGATGGTCTGTGCGAGGATTTCCAGTTCATCGCCCGTATGGATGGCGAGGCGGTGGGAGAGCTCTCCGTGGCTGATGCGCAGTGCATCCGCAGTCATCTGCTGAATGGGACGGAGCTGCCGACGGGCCAGCAGCCAGGCGGCAATGATGGCCGCAAGTATTGTCAATGCCAGTGCGGTGAGGATACTGGTCCGGGTATGGGCGTAGGCCATATCAATGGGCTGTGTAGAGGAGGCTGTGCGGATGATGCCCAGCAGCTGGTCGTTTCCGTTGTAAACCGGTACCGCGGCATAGAGCATATTCTCCTGCAGCGTGCTGCTGTAGCGCATGGCACTGCTGGGGGTGTGCTGCAGTGCGCCCTGCACCTCCGGGCGCTGCAAATGGTTATCGAGGCTTTCAGCCGGCTCAGCTGAGTCGGCGAGGACTTTTCCTGAGGAATCCATGAGAGTGATACGCAGCTGGGTTGTATCACTGATTTCATGGATTTTTTGCGTGAGTGCGGGTCCGGAATCGATAGGCGCGGTGAGCTCATCGGCCAAAAGGATTTCGATGATCCTGGCATTGCGGTTGAGGTCGGCTGTCTGGCGGGCCAGGTTTTCTGTGTAGCTGAAATGCAGCAGATAGAGGCCGAGGAAGGCTACGGAGCCGATGGCCAATGCCAGCAGCGAAAAGAGAAGCCGACGGCTGATTTTTGATTGCAGCATGAGAATACTCCTTTGTTTTTTCTTCATTTTACCATAAATCCAATACATGGCGGACGCTTTTGCAGGATTTGTCCCCGGTATAGCCGGATTTCAGGCAAAAAAGTGCCCTGCAGGTGTAGGAGGGCCTGCAGGGCCAAGAGAGATATGGAGATATTCAGATATTAGATAATACTGCGGAAATCTGCGATGGAGATGGTACCCTCATCGGCATACCGCAGTGGGGTGAGCTTTTTGGGTGTATCGGGCGCCTCTTCCTTTAGGGAAGGGATGTCGATGGTTTTGGTTGATTGTTCCTGCATATATCAGGCCCCCTTGATTTGATAGTGTTATCATACTGCTGGATTGTGGAAAGAAGCTGAAAATGCGGGGGAATTTTGTTTTTTATGGCAGTAGGGGGGAACTCCTAACGAAATCTTAACATAGCTCTAACAAAATACAGGATAATTTCCGCTATGATAAAGGAAGTAGGAAATCAATTTTAATCTTGGAGGGTGAGAATATGTTTTTTACAGGAAAGATGAAAAAAATGATAGCGATGGCCGGTGTACTGGCCATCGGGGCGATGCTTGTAAGTGGCTGCGGCGGGGAGAAATCTGCAGGGGGTTCGGGCGGTGAGCTCAGTGGAAAGATCACAGCTTCCGGCTCGACGGCGCTGCTGCCGCTGCTGAAACCGGCCCAGGAAGAATTCCAGACGAAGCATGGCAAGGTGACCGTGAATATCGCCGGCGGTGGTTCCTTCACCGGGATGAACCAGGTTGCCGGGGGCAGTGTGCAGATTGGAGATTCCGATGTAAACCTGCCAGCGGAATATCAGGATAAGGGACTTGTCGATCATAAAGTCGTCGTAGAGCCGTTCGTATTCATCACCAATAAGGACAATAAAGTAGATAATCTGACAAAGGACCAGGTCGTTGGAATCCTTACGGGACAGCTTACGAACTGGAAGCAGGTCGGCGGCGCTGATCTGCCGATCACCCTTGTACATCGGGCCAAATCCTCGGGCTCGCGGGCTACGATAGCTGAGGTCGTCCTCCAGGGCAAGGAGTTCACGGACCAGGCCGTGATCCAGGATTCGAACGGCGCTGTCCGCACGGCTGTATCGAGTACGCCGGGAGCCATCGGCTATGTTGATGCGCCGTACGCAGATGATTCAGTGAAACTGCTCGCTTACAATGGCGTGAAGTATACGGCAGCCGCTATCATCGATGGCAGCTATCCTATTTATGGCTATGGTCACATGTATACGAAGGGGGAGCCGGAAGGTGCTGTCAAGGCTTTCATTGACTACGTGCTGAGTGATGAATTCCAGAACAGCCAGGTAGAAAAGCTCGGCTTTATCCCGATCAGCAAGATGAAGAAATAAGGTGCAGGTTATGGAAGGGGCAGCAGAGACAATGATAAGAATATCCGACGCCGGACATCAGCGGCAGCTCATCTATGATCGCTACGTGAAATATCTGTTTGTGGCATCGGCGTTCCTGGTAAGTTTGTTGATTTTTTCCATCATCTTTTTTGTTGGGAAGCAGGGGCTGATGACCTTTGCGGATGTGAGCCCGCTGGAGTTCTTCTTCTCGGCGAAATGGGCTCCGGAAAGTCAGCAGTATGGTGCGCTGAGCTTCATTGTCGGATCCCTGCAGGTGACGTT
The DNA here is from genome assembly GCA_964520975.1 of uncultured Selenomonadaceae bacterium. Classification (GTDB taxonomy): domain Bacteria; phylum Bacillota; class Negativicutes; order Selenomonadales; family Selenomonadaceae; genus CAZFPA01. The sequence continues at coordinate 59,970 of CAZFPA010000002.1, forward strand.
TCTGGCCGTGCTCATCGGTACGCCGCTGGGACTGGCCGGTGCACTCTTTTTGGCCAAGGTCGCTCCGCAACGCTTGCGTGCACTGATGCGGCCGGCCATGGACCTTTATGTGGCGATTCCTTCCGTGGTTTATGGCTATATCGGCATTACGGTATTGGTGCCGTTCCTGCGGGAGACCTTTGGCGGGCAGACTGGTTTTGGTGTGCTGGCGGCCGGGCTGGTGCTGGCCATCATGATTCTGCCCACAATATTATCCATCAGCGACGATGCGCTGCGCAGCGTGCCGCGGCCGATGGAGGAAGCTTCTCTGGCCTTGGGAGCCACCTGGTGGCAGACATTGTCCCGGGTATTGCTGCCGGCCGCAATGCCGGGCATATTGACAGCGGTTGTGCTGGCGATGGCCCGGGCGATTGGTGAGACGATGGCTGTGCAGATGCTCATCGGCAATACGCCGCTGATTGCAACAAGCCTGTTTTCACCGACTTCTACGCTTACCAGCAACATCGTCGTTGAAATGGGCAATACAATGTTTGGTTCCGTCTGGAGCAACGGACTGTTCCTCATGGCCTTCGTGCTGCTGATCCTGTCGCTGGGCATGATCCTGCTCATTCGCCGCATTGGAGAAAGGAGAATTCCCGGATGAACGCAAAGACAAAAAATTCACTTGCAATAGGAATGCTCTGGCTTGCCGGGCTTTTCGTACTGGCTTTGCTGGTGGTGTTCCTGGGGTATATCCTTTATAAGGGAATGCCGGTTCTTTCGGCCAGCTTCATTTTCGGGCGTTCCAGTGATATTGAGGCTGGTGGGGGTGTCGGGGCACAGCTTTTCAATTCGTTCTATCTGCTCTTTTTATCGATGGCCGTATCCATCCCGATTGCCGTGGGTGCCGGTGTTTATCTTGCTGAATACGCAAGGGATACCAGGCTGACGCGGGCCATCCGCCTGAGCACCGAGTGCCTGGCGACCGTACCATCCATCGTGTTGGGGCTTTTTGGCATGATTGTGTTTGTGAATATCATGGGAATGGGCTTCAGTATCATCGGTGGAGCCCTTACCCTGGTCCTGCTGAATCTGCCGCTGCTGGTACGGGTGACAGAGGAGTCCATCCGCACGGTGCCGGATTTCTATCGGGAGGCGAGTCTGGCTCTTGGGGCCACGAAGCTCCAGACCATCTGGAAGGTCATTCTGCCGAGCGCACTGCCAGGTATCATTACCGGCATCACCCTCACTGCCGGGCGGGCCCTGGGGGAAACGGCTATTCTGATTTTTACGGCCGGAACAACCGTATCGCGCTATATGGGAGATACGGATCTGCTGGCTGGCGGCGAGACCCTGGCCGTGCATCTGTGGTATCTGATGTCGACAGGCCTGGTGCCGGACCGCGATGCAGTAGCTAATGGAATCGGTGCAATGTTGATTTTTACCATTCTGCTGTTCAATATCGGGCTGACCGTGCCGTTGAAGCTGGTGCAGAAGCATTTGGGTATCCGCAGCAGCTGAAAATACGCTGAGCTGGAAAAATGGAGATTCTCCGGACTTTTGTTCGGAGAATCTTTTCATTTCGGGAGAAAATCATTGGGCTGCAAGCCTGAAAACAGCAGGATTTTCATGAGAGCGGAGCGAATTCTATACCTAACTTAAATAATGGCATCATTGTCAGCTGCATGAAATTATGAAAATTTGAAAATATGGCAGGTGGTATATGGATGATTTCATAGCTATGGGGATTACACAAAGTGCTACAGAAAATGTCAATTAATTTTCAGAATTTTCAAGGAGGCAGTGTTATGGGATGGGTAAATAATATCAAGGTAGCTTATAAATTACTGATCCTGGTGGTTATTGCGGGAATTGCAATGGCACTGATTGGACATGGCGGCTATACCGCAGTGAACGAATCCGATGACGATATGAGCATCATGTACAATCAGAAAATGAAGGCTGTGGCGTGCATTGGTGAAGCGAAATATATGATGCGCGATATGCAGTCCAGAGCAGCCCTGTCAATGGTGGCGACGGATAGTGCGCGCATGCAGGAATTGAATACAAGCTTTGAAAAGAGCAAGGCTGATTTTGCGGAAAATTGGACTGCCTATAAAGCGATTGCGATCAATGTTCCAGGCACCAAGGAGAAACTAGGCGAGGTTGAAAACAGTACCAAGGCCTTTGAAGAAACCATGGCGGAAATCTTAAAGCTGGGAGCTGCCGGGAAGAGTGCCGAGGCTTTGGAATTGTATAATGGCAAAGGCAGAACATCTACGGTAGAACTGCGCGATCATTTGATTGAGCTGCAGAACACCGCACAAAAGAATGCAGAGGCAATTTATCAGGAGAACAAGGCAAGCGCGGCTGCAACATCGCGCAATATTTTAATTAAGATATTTGTGGCATTGCTGCTGCTGGTGGTGGTCAGTCTGTGGATTTCCCGGGAAATCACCAGTCCATTGAATAAAATGATGGCGGTTTGCGAAAAATTGCGGGATGGTGATTTCCGGATTACGCCGCGCAGCGTTCTTCGCGGAGATGAATTTGGACAGATGGCCAATGTGCTTGTTGATATGCGCGAGAGTCTGAACAAGCTCATGCGGCATACGAATGCGTCTTCGGAACAGATTGCGGCGGCATCAGAGGAGCTTACGGCAAGTTCTTCCCAGTCGGCACAGGCCTCCACGCAGGTGGCAGAGTCGGTGACACAGGCGGCACAAGCTGTCATCGAGCAGCAGCAGGCCGTGGGAACAAGCAGCAATTCCGTACAGCAGGTAGCGTCCTCCGTTGAGCATATTCAGCAGGAAGCCGCCCGGGTAGCCAAACATTCGGCGGAGGCTTCCGAGCAGGCGGTGGCCGGTGGTCAGAAGGTTACGGAATCCGTGCAGCGGATTCAGAGTGTTGAGTCGACGGTTACTTCCTCGGCGGAGCTGGTCAATAAACTTGGGGAGCGTTCACAGGAAATCGGCCAGATCGTGGATACGATTTCCGGTATTGCGAGTCAGACAAATCTGCTGGCGCTGAATGCCGCGATTGAGGCAGCCCGTGCCGGAGAGCATGGCCGCGGCTTTGCTGTCGTAGCTGAAGAGGTGCGCAAGCTGGCCGAGCAGTCGCAGGAAGCTGCCCAGCAGATATCGGAACTCATCAACAGCATCCAGGAGGATACGACCGGAGCCGTCGCCTCCATGCAGCAGGGGCATACAGCGGTCATTGAGGGAGCCCAGTCCGTGCATGAGCTCGAAACGGTCTTTGATCAGATCCGCGGGCTCGTGGATTCAGTTTCACGTGAGGTCAATCGCATGGCGGAATCCATTACCGGGGTGACACATGACGCGGAGACCATTACGCAGGAAGTTACGACAATCGGCGAGCACGGCAAACAGGTATCCAAGGAAATGGAATCTGTGTCGGCAGCAACGGAGGAGCAGTCCGCTTCGGCGCAGGAAATTGCATCGGCTAGTGATTCCCTGGCTCATTTGGCGGAGGAATTGCAGATGTCCTTGCGCAAATTCCAGTTTTAAAGCCGATACCGCGTACCTGCAATAACGGGGCTGGATAAGGAATTCGCCCGGGTATTCCGTGAATACGGTACCAGGCTAAAAAATGTCTGGGGATATGGGCCCATAAACTGATTCATTTGTACTGCTTATGAGAAACGACTGTTGACAGGCAGGGGAAAAAGGCTTGTCAACAGTTGTTTTTTAGTTCACGAATCCATGAAAATATGTTAGAATGGAGAATGTTAGATAGTATACAAATAATATAGAAACTTTTCTGGAGTGAAATTATGAGAATTATAACGGGAACCGCCCGCGGCTGCCGGCTGAAAACCCCGAAGGGGCAGCTGACCCGGCCAACGGCTGACCGTATAAAGGAGTCTCTGTTCAATATACTTGGCAATCGTGTCTGCGATCAGCAGATCCTGGATGTCTTTGCCGGTACAGGAGCGCTGGGCCTTGAGGCGCTGAGCCGCGGGGCAGCCGGCGGTGTATTCATCGATCAGGCGACGGCCGGGCTCATCCGGGAAAATGCTGAGCATACACATCTGTTGGAGCGGGCTGAGATCCTGCACAGTGATGTATTTGCGGCCCTGCAGCGACTCGCCCGGCAGCGGCGGCAGTTCGGTATCGTATTTTGTGATCCGCCCTATCATAAGGGACTCTGGGAGCGGGCACTGCTCTTTTTTGACAGCAGCAGCCTTGTCGAGCCGGGCGGGCTGGTCATCATTGAGCACGGGCGGGATGAAAATGAGCTGCCGGTGTTGTCTTCCTTGGAGAAAATCCGCAATCAGAGCTATGGATCGACGACGCAGCTGACGATTTTCCAAAAACTGCGGGGGGATAGCGCATGAGTATAGCCGTATGTTCCGGAAGCTTTGATCCGGTAACGAGCGGGCATGTCGATATTTTTGAACGTGCAAGCCGGATGTTCGATACACTCATTGTCGGGGTGTTTCAGAATATCAATAAGCAGTATTTCTTTTCAGTAGATGAGCGTACCGCTTTGCTGCAGGAAGCGACAAAGCATATTGGAAATCTGCAGGTGACCTCCTTTGATGGGCTTTTGCCGGATTATATGCATTCGGTAGGCGCCAGTGTCGTTATAAGGGGACTGCGCTCGGTCACGGATTTTGAATATGAGCGCAATGAGGCACAGCTCATTAAGCGCATTGCGCCGGATATTGAGACGGTCTTTCTGTTGTCCCGGCCGGAGCTTTCGTATGTGAGTTCATCCGGGGTCAAGGAACTGGCACGGTTTCATGGGGAAATTACAGGTCTGGTTCCAGCCTGTGTGGAAACAGCTGTCAGAAAACGGCAGACGGAGCTGGAAAACTGTTCTATACATGCAGTGAAATCAATTTAAAGAAAGTGGGCTAAGCAAAATGGCTGTAAATGAAATCTTAAATGAAATCGAGAATTTGGTAGTAGATGCCAAGCATCTTTTGTTTACGAATAAGAGCCTGGTAGAGGAGACGGACCTGGTGCGCCTGGTGGAGGATCTGCGCAATGAGCTTCCGCTGGAGCTCAAGCATGCCGAGGAGATCGTGCAGGAAAAGCAGGCAATCCTTGATGCAGCACAGGCTGAGGCCGCACGCATCGTTGAGCAGGCAAAGAACTATGCCGCCAAGCTGACGGATGAGAATGCTGTCGTTGTCCAGGCGCAGGAAAAGGCGAAGGCCATCATGACGCAGACGCAGGCGCAGGAGAAGGAAATCATGGAAAAGACCATGGCGAGCTCTCAGCAGCTGCGGGCGGATGCCGACCAGTATGCGAACCAGGTATTCGATCATCTCATTGCCAATGTCGGCAGTGCGTTGCAGGTTGTACAGCAGGCCAAGGCGGAGCTCAATCGCGGTAAGGAACAGTAAGCATGAAGATTCTCATTGTGGATGATGAGGCATCGATACGGGAGCTTCTCCATTTCAATTTGGCCCGTGCCGGTTATGAGGTGCTGGAGGCTGCTGATGGGCAGGCTGCATTGCAGCAGGCGTCGGATGAGCAGCCGGATCTGATCCTGCTGGATATCATGCTGCCGGGCATGGATGGTTTCGAGGTTTGCCGGGCGCTGAAATCAGATGCGCAGCTGTCCCGCATCCCTGTTATCATGCTGACTGCACGGGATGAAGAGATTGACAAGGTACTGGGGCTTGAGCTGGGGGCGGATGACTATGCCGTGAAGCCCTTCAGTACGCGGGAGCTCCTTGCGCGGATCAAGGCCGTGCTGCGCCGCAGCGCGCCATCACAGCCGCAGCAGAACAAGCTCGCTGCGGGCAGTCTGCGCATGGATTTTTCCGCCTATGAAGCCTTTGCTGCCGGACAGAAGCTGGCGCTTACGCCAAAGGAATATGAATTGCTGAAGCTTTTCGTGACGAATCCCGGCCGGGCTTTTTCCCGGGATGAGTTGCTGGAAAAGGTGTGGGGCTATGAGTATTATGGTGATACGCGCACTGTAGATGTACATATCCGCCATCTCCGTGCCAAGCTCATGGCCGCCGATGCAGCCCTGGGCGAAGCCATTGGTACCGTACGCGGAGTCGGATACCGCTTTGAGATTTAAATCAGGATATCACCGGCCGCAGCTATGTGCTGCGGCCTTTTGTATGGAGACATTCCCGTTCCCCATAAAAAATCCAGCAGCGAAGGGCTGCTGGAAAAGGTCATTTCTTTTTTCGTTTTTTATTTGCCGCTGGCTCATGGCCGGATGGGGTTTCTGTTGTTGCAGTGACCGGCTGGCGCCGTTCGTTCCAGCCGAGCCATAGCCAACCGAGCAAGGCCAGGGTAAAGGCGCAGACACTTGTCATCTGTGCGGATTTGAAGATGCCGAAGACGAGATTCGTGTAGTCGCCGCGCAGGTATTCGAGGCCGAAGCGCACGGCGGAGTAAAGCATGACGTAAAGGGCAAAAGCCTGGCCGCGGGCATGGCGGGTCGTGCGATACATGAGCAGCAGGGCGAAGATCACGATGTCCAGCTGGCCTTCCCAGACCTCTGCCGGCCAGAGCGGCTGGTCCCCATAGGTATGATAGGCCAGTGTCGTAGCCGGATAGATGATGCCGAATGCCGTGCCGGTTGGAGCTCCAAAGGCGTCTCCGTTCAGGAGGTTCGCACAGCGGCCAAGGGCCTGGCCGATTACAATTGCTGGTGCCAGGATGTCCATCATCGCCAAAGTGTCGATTCCGTGCCGCCGTGTGTAGAGGATGCCGACGAGTACGCCGAGCAGCACGCCGCCCTGGATGGCCATGCCACCCTGCCAGACATTGAACAGTTCCGTGATATGGTGCTGATAGTACTCCCAGTCAAAAAAGAACACATCCCAGAGCCGGGCGCCGATGATGCCGCCAAGACCGCAGTAGATGCCGATATCCACTACATGTTCATGCCAGCGGCCATCCTGCTTTGCGAGGAAATAGCCAACGCCTGTAGCCAGGATGATGCTCAGGCTCAGCACGACGCCGTAAGCCCGGATGGGGAAATCACCAATGTAGAATAAATACGGATGCATAAAGGTCCTCCTTTAGTCAATTCTTTTTCATTATAACGCTATTGTTCAGGATTCCGCAACGCAAAATCCTGAACAATAGCGTTTCCGGGAGAAGACTGTCTTTGTGCCGCAACGGCGCGGAGAGCATGGCTATACAGGAAAAGGATGAAAAGAAGAAGATTTTCGCTAAATATATTTGAATTTTGTCCACGGGTGTGCTACTATAAGTAACAAGTGAACATGTCAAAGACTGAGATGAAGAGAGTATGTGCGGAGTAAAAGGCATAGCGAGCCGGTGACAGTGGAAGTCCGGTGCGATAGCTCCCAGCAGAAGATCACTTCGGAGTTGCAGGCTGAAAAGAGAGTAGGCTGCGCCGGGATTCCCCGTTACAGGAATAGCATATGTCAGTATGCGAAATAGGTGGTATAATGATGGCTGGGCCTTCATCCTGTTTTGGGTGAAGGTCTTTATTTTGTGAATAGCTCTCGTCCTGTTTCAGGACGGGAGTTTTTATTTTTAGGAGGGAAATCACCTTGTACAGTAAAGTTGATACGAACCTGAACTTTGTTCAAAGAGAAAAGGAAATTGAAAAGTTTTGGAAAGAGCACGACATTGCGCAGAAGACCATCGATCAGCGCGAGGGCTCGGATACGTTTACCTTTTACGATGGGCCGCCGACGGCCAATGGCAAACCGCATATCGGACATGTGCTCACGCGTGTCATCAAGGATCTGCTGCCGCGCTATCAGTCTATGAAGGGGAAAAAGGTATTGCGCAAGGCCGGCTGGGATACGCATGGCCTGCCGGTAGAGCTTGAGGTTGAAAAGGCCCTGGGCCTCGACGGCAAGGAGCAGATCGAGAAATACGGCATGGAGCCCTTCATCAAAAAGTGCCGGGAATCTGTATGGAAATACAAGGGCATGTGGGAACAGTTCTCCGATGTCGTCGGTTTCTGGGCGGATATGGAGCACCCTTATATCACCTATGAGAATGATTTCATTGAATCCGAATGGTGGGCGCTGAAAGAAATCTGGGACAAGGGCCTGCTTTACAAAGGCTATAAGGTCGTTCCGTACTGCCCTCGCTGCGGCACGCCGCTCTCTTCTCATGAGGTGGCCCAGGGCTATAAGGATGTGAAGGAACGGTCGGCCATGGTGAAATTCAAGGTCAAGGGTGAGGATGCGTACTTCCTGGCCTGGACCACGACGCCGTGGACACTGCCTTCCAATCTGGCTCTCTGCGTGAATCCGGAAATCGATTATGTGAAGATCCGCGTGGCGGATACTGTCTACTATATGGCAGAGGCGCTCGTAGAAAGCGTATTTGCCGATGTTGAGGGCGAGCGCGAGATTCTCGGAAAGTTCAAGGGCAAGGAACTTGAATATCGGGAATACGAGCCGCTCTACCCGTTTGCTGTAGGAAAAATCAACAAGAAAGCCTTCTTTGTGACCTGCGATGACTACGTAACGACAACAGATGGTACCGGCATCGTCCATATGGCACCGGCCTTTGGTGAGGACGATTCCCGTGTCTGCAAAAGATATGATCTGCCGTTCGTGCAGTTTGTCGACGGCCAGGGCAATATGACGAAGGATACGGATTGGGAGGGCGTATTTGTAAAGGATGCAGACCCGCTCATCATCAAGGATCTCAAGATCAAGGGGCTGCTCTTCAAGGCACCGGTATTCGAGCATAGCTATCCGCACTGCTGGCGCTGCGATACACCGCTCATCTATTATGCGCGGGAATCCTGGTTCATCAAGATGACGGATGTAAAGGAAGAGCTCATTGCCAATAACAATACGGTCAACTGGATTCCGGAGAGCATCGGCAAGGGCCGCTTCGGGGACTGGCTCGAGCATGTGCAGGACTGGGGCATCAGCCGTAACCGCTACTGGGGTACGCCGCTCAATATCTGGGAATGCGAATGCGGCCATCAGCATGCCATCGGCTCCATCGAAGAGCTGAAGTCCATGTCGGATAACTGCCCGGAGAACATCGAACTGCATCGTCCGTACATCGATGCGGTGACCATTAAATGCCCGCACTGCGGCAAGGAAATGCACCGTGTGCCGGAGGTCATCGACTGCTGGTTCGATTCTGGCTCCATGCCGTTTGCCCAGTGGCATTATCCGTTTGAGAACAAGGATATTTTCGAGCGCCGCTTCCCGGCGGATTTCATTTCGGAGGCTGTCGATCAGACGCGTGGCTGGTTCTACTCGCTCATTGCGATTTCCACGCTGCTTTTCCATAAGGCACCGTACAAGAACGTCATCGTGCTCGGCCATGTGCAGGATGAAAACGGCCGCAAGATGAGTAAGTCGAAGGGCAATGCCGTCGATCCGATGGATGCGCTTACGAAGCATGGCGCTGATGCCATCCGCTGGTATTTCTACGAGAACAGCGCTCCCTGGCTGCCAAACCGTTTCCATGACGGCGCGGTGCAGGAGGGCCAGCGCAAGTTCATGGGAACACTTTGGAACACCTATGCATTCTTTGTGCTCTATGCCAATATCGATGGCTTCGATGCGACGAAGTACAGCCTGGAATACGATAAACTGTCCGTCATGGATCAATGGGTGCTGTCCCGTCTGAATACACTGGTAAAGACCGTGGATGAGGATCTGTCCGGCTATAAGGTCACTGAGGCGGCCAAGGCACTGCAGGAGTTCGTCGATGAGCTCAGCAACTGGTATGTGCGCCGCAGCCGTGAGCGCTTCTGGTCCAAGGAGCTCACGCAGGATAAGATCAACGCCTACATGACGCTGTACACAGCTCTTGTTACGACGGTCAAGGCCGCGGCTCCGATGATTCCGTTCATGACGGAGAGCATCTACCGCAATCTTGTCTGCAGCATCGATGCTGCGGCACCGGAAAGCGTCCATCTCTGTGATTTCCCGACGGTTCAGGAGAAATTCATCGATACCGAGCTCGAGAAGAATATGGAACTGGTGCTGGAGATTGTCGTGCTGGGCCGTGCGGCCCGCAATACGGCCAACATCAAGAACCGTCAGCCGATCGGCAACATGTATGTGAAAGCAGAGACCGGGCTCAGCGATTTCTTCCGGGAAATCGTGGAGAATGAGCTCAACGTGAAACAGGTCACCTTCAAGGACGATATGGAGGCATATCTCAGCTACAGCTTCAAGCCGCAGTTCAAGGTGCTCGGCCCGAAGGCCGGCCGACAGATCGGCGAGATCAAGGCAGCCCTTGCAGCGGTCAACGGTCATGCAGCGAAGGAGGAGCTGGATTCTACGGGCAAGCTCGTGCTGCAGCTCAAGTCCGGAGCATTTGAACTCCTGCCGGAGGATGTTGAGGTTACCATGGCGCAGACGGAAGGCTATGTATCCCAGCGCTATAATGGAGTCACTGTGGCACTGGAGACGACGCTGAGTCCGGAGCTCATCGAAGAGGGCTTTGTGCGTGAAATCATCAGCAAGCTGCAGACCATGCGCAAGGAAAACGGCTTTGAGGTCATGGACCACATCACGGTCTATGCGGCTGGCAATGACAAGCTTGCGGCCCTCATGCAGAAGAACGAGGCCTTCATCAGGGATATCGTTTTGGCGGATGCGGTTGTCTACGGCAAGACGGATGGTTTTGCCAAGGAATGGAACATCAATGGCGAGGATGTAACCCTGGCTGTAAAATAAGTTTTTGCGAGGACCTGTACCCTTTTGGGGTGCGGGTCCTTTTTGATAGATTGATTGGATTTTTATAGCTGTATATGATAGAATTTTATAGATATAGAGTTTTTCAGCAGGAGGAAGAGAAATGGCATTGTTAGAGATAAAAAAAGCCGGGGCACCGGTACTGAAGGAAGTATGTGCACCCGTAGATAAAATTGATTCCAAATTGAAGCGGCTCATGGACGATATGGCGGAGACCATGTATGAGGCCAATGGCGTGGGACTGGCTGCACCACAGGTGGGCATTCCCATCCGCATGGTGGTCATTGATACGGGAGACGGGCTCTTTGAGCTCATCAATCCGCAGATCGTAAAGCGTGAAGGGACGGAAATCGACACAGAGGGCTGCCTGAGCGTGCCGCAGATCTTTGGCGAGGTCGAGCGGGCTGCACAGGTGACGGTGGAGTTCCTGAATCGTCGTGGCAAGCCGCAGCGCATTACTGCGACAGGGCTTTTTGCCCGCTGCATCCAGCATGAGCTCGATCATCTGGAGGGGAAGCTGTTCATTGATATAGCCAAAAGCATTCGTCGGGGGGAAAATGAATGAAAAAACTGCGTACCATATTCATGGGAACACCGGATTTTTCGGTGCCCTGCCTGAAAAGGCTCACCGAGGTAGCTGAGGTCATCGCTGTGGTGACGCAGCCGGATAAGCCGCGGGGGCGTGGGCAGAAGCTTTCACCTTCACCGGTCAAGGCCTTTGCGCTGGAGCATGGACTGCCGGTCTACCAGCCGGCCAGGATCAAGACACCTGAATTTGAGCAGGTACTGGTGGATTTGCAGCCGGATCTCATGGTCGTCGTGGCCTTTGGCCAGATTCTTTCCCAGCGTATCCTGGATATTCCGCCTTATGGCTGTGTGAATGTCCACGCATCGCTGCTGCCGCGTTACCGTGGGGCGGCGCCTATCCATTGGTCCATCATCCAGGGGGAGACCCGGACGGGTGTGACGACGATGTTCATGGATGCAGGTCTCGATACGGGCGATATGCTCTTGAAAACGGAGGTCGAGATCGGACCGGAAATGGTCACGGAGGAGTTGCATGATGCACTCATGGCAGCCGGAGCGACACTGCTGGGGCAGACGGTGGAGCAGATTGCCAACGGAACCATCCAGCGGGAAAAACAGCAGGACGAGCTTTCCAACTACGCGCCGCTGCTCACGAAGGAGACCGGCCATATTGACTGGAGCCAGAGCGCGGCAGCAATACACAATCTTGTGCGTGGCCTGAATTCCTGGCCGGGAGCCTATACCTTTCTCGACGGGCAGAAATTCAAGATCTGGCGTACCCGTGTGGTGTCAGCTGCTGCGGCCGGTGCGCCGGGAGAAGTCCTGGCTGCCACGAAGCAGGGCTTTCTGGTAGCGACCGGAGACGGTACACTGGAAATCCTGGAGCTGCAGGCGCCAAGCAAGAAAAAGATGGCTGCCCATGATTATATCTGCGGCCATGGATTGAAGCCGGGGACATGTTTTGCATAAATAAGAGGGCTTTTTTATGGAGTATACATCGGAACGACCACGCAAGCGCCTGTTCATGGCGCTTTTATCGCTGAGCCTTTTGTGTATGGCCTTTCTGGGCTATGCCGTCTGGCGCATTACTTATCTGGGGCTCATGGAAATCAACGGCTCTCTGCCGCTGCTGCTTGGCGGCCTGTTCGCCGGCGCTGTGCTGGTGACGGGGATCGGCATCGTGAGCATGGTGGGGGCTATTCTTGGCCTGCCGGGTTTGTCAATCTTTCAACGGCAGACCTATGCGCTCATCAATCTGCTGTTTCCTATCGCTATCATGCTGGGGAAGATCTTTGGTTTCAACCGCCGCCGCATTGAGCGCTCTTTTATAGCGGTGAGCAATCAGATCATCCATCAGCGTCATATCCGGGTACCGGCAGATCGTCTGCTGGTCGTTACGCCGCATTGTCTGCAGCTTGCGACCTGCCCGCATAAGATTACCCGCGATCCCATGGCCAATTGCCAGCGCTGCGGTGCTTGTGATATCGGCGCATTGGTGCAGCTGGCTGAGGAGCTCGGGTTCCACTTTTTTGTCGTGACCGGCGGAACACTGGCCCGGCAGACAGTGAAGAAAATCCGGCCCAAGGCGGTTATGGCGATTGCCTGTGAACGGGATCTTACGAGCGGCATCCAGGATGTCTATCCGCTGCCGGCTGTCGGTGTGCTGAATATCCGGCCCAATGGGCCATGCTATAACACTCATGTGGACATCGAGCAGGTGCGTCGTGAAATTGAGGCCATGCTGCTGCCTGCAGAGAAGAAGGAGAAATAAATGGATAAGGCACGTGAAGCTGCCGTAAAAATAATCAATGAGGTCCACGAAAAGGGAGCCTATGCGAATGTAGCCCTGGTACAGGAGCTGCGTCGACAGGAACTCTCGGATGTGGACCGTCGTTTTGTCACCGAGCTGGTCTATGGAACGGTGAAGGCCGGAGCCACGCTGGACTGGATTTTGCGCCGGTATGTGAACCGGCCCGTCAAAAAAATTCCGCCGATGATCGCCGATATCCTGCGTCTCGGGCTCTACCAGCTCTTTTTTATGGACCGGATTCCCGCGTCAGCAGCCTGCAATGAGGCGGTTGAACTTGCAAAGCGCTACGGACATCCTGGTACGGTGAAGTTTGTGAATGCCGTGCTGCGGACAGCCGTACGTGAGCCAGAAAAGGCGGCCTTCCCGGAGGGAAAGGGGCAGGCAACCACGCAGCTGGCGCTTGCTTCTCAGCATCCGGAATGGCTTGTGCGGCGCTGGATACGGGAGTTTGGCTATGCGGAGGCAGCAGCGCTCTGTGCGTTTGATAATGAACAGGCGGTGCTGTCCCTGCGGACGAATACCTTGAAAATCAGCCGGGAAGATCTGTTGACCCGGCTGCAGGACGAAGGGGCGGAAGGGGAAGCGTCTGCATGGGCACCGGAAGGTATCCGCTGTCTTTCCCACGGGGCGCTGGACTGCCTGCCATCGCTGCAGCAGGGACTTTTCCAGGTACAGGATGAGAGTTCCATGCAGGTGGCTCATGTGGTTGCGCCCCAGCCCGGTGAGTTCATCATCGATACCTGCAGTGCGCCGGGCGGCAAGACGACGCATCTGGCGGCAATCATGGAAAATACCGGGCGTATTCTCGCGCTGGACATCTATGAGCACAAGCTGCAGCGGGTAACTGAGAATGCTGCGCGGCTCGGCATATCCATCATTGAAACGAAGCTGCTGGATGCCCGTGAGGTCGGTGAACTGTATGCCGGCCAGGCTGACCGCGTGCTGGTGGATGCCCCCTGCTCCGGTCTCGGTGTATTGCGCCGCAAGCCGGATGCCCGTTGGAATAAGACGCCGGAGCAGCTCGCGGAGCTGCCGCCGCTGCAGCTGGAGATTCTCAGCAGTGCAGCCAGGGCTGTAAAGCCGGGGGGCGTACTGGTCTACAGTACCTGTACGATCCTGCGGGAAGAGAACCAGGCTGTTGTCGAGGCTTTTCTCGCGGCACAGCCGGATTTTTTCCTGGAGAAGACGGGACACTTCCTGCCGGGGAAACCACGGGAGGATGCTATGGTACAGCTGCTTCCGCAGCGCGATGGGACGGATGGCTTTTTCATCGCCCGGCTGCGGAGAAAGGAATAGAGTTTGGAAAATATATTTGGAATGGATCTGCCATCGCTGCAGACAGCGCTGAAACCCTGGAAGGTGCCGGCGTATCGGGCCAAGCAGATCATGGATTGGATGTACGGCCAGGGTGTCGTTGATTTTGCGGCTATGCCGAATCTGCCGAAGGCCTTGCGGGAAAAGCTGGCACAGGCCTTTGCCATTGAGCGGCCGGTGCTGCGGGACCGGCAGGATTCCAGCGATGGGCAGACCTCGAAGTTCCTGCTGGAGTTTGTCGATGGCGTAGCGGTCGAAACCGTGCTCATGCGGCAGTCTTATGGCAACAGCATCTGTGTTTCCACGCAGGCGGGCTGCAATATGGGCTGCGTGTTTTGTGCCTCCACGCTGCATGGCATGGTGCGGAACCTCACGACGGGGGAAATCCTTTCGCAGGTGTTCTTCATCAATGAACTGCTGCAGCGGGAAGGGCAGAAGGTGGATACCATGGTCATCATGGGGTCAGGCGAGCCGATGATGAATTATGAGGCGGTAGTCGCTTTCATGCGCCTCTGCCATGCGCCGTATTGTCTCAACATGGGATATCGGAACATCACGGTTTCCAGCTCGGGCATTGTGCCGGAACTTTACCGGCTGGCCGAGGAAAATATTCCGGTCACGCTTTCCATTTCACTGCATGCCCCGAACGATGCGCTGCGTTCAGAGCTCATGCCTATCAATCGGAAATACCCGCTGGCGGATGTGGTGGCTGCTGCCAGGCATTATGCGGATACCACGAAGCGCCGGGTAACCTATGAGTACATTCTCATCGAGGGCGTGAATGATGGGGAGGAGCAGGCGGCAGAGCTTTGCCAGCTCCTGCGCGGCCAGCTGGCCAGTGTGAATCTGATTCCCATCAATCCTGTTGTGGAACGCAATCTGCGGCGTCCTTCGCCGGAGCGCATCCAGGCCTTTGAGCGCTATCTGAGCCGTAAGCATATCACGGTTACGGTGCGCCGGGAGATGGGCAATGATATCCAGGCGGCCTGCGGGCAGCTGCGGAATCAGCATTTAAAATGATTCCCGCCGTGTGCGGGGCTATCATTCGGAACCGGATGTTCCCTGCCTCTGCAGGTGGGGGAAACGGCAATACCGGGAGGAAATTGATTTCGCGTTGCGAAATCTGGAACAATGGCGTTATAATGAGATGTGCTATTTTTATGGGGCGAAGGTGCCGGGGGGATGCCGTTGGCATGAGAGCCATGATTCTGCAGGGGGGATTCGGTGGGCTTTGCAAATTGGGAGTCTTTTCTTGAAAAACATATCGAGGGTTTCTTTACGAAGAAATTCAGCAGCGAGCTGGAGCCGGCAGAAGCTGTGCATCAGCTCGAGCGGGAGATCGTGCGCCGTCGCAAGAAGACGCGGCGGGGGGATCTCGTGCCCAATGGGTATGGACTGCAGATGAGTGGACAGGACTATCAGCGGCTCTGCGCCCGGCGCTTTCTCGATGCATTGTATCTTGCGGCGGAAAAGCTCGTCATCCGGGAGAATTGTTTCATGGACGGGCGGCTGCATATCACCGTGGAAAAGGATGCGAAGCTCAGCGAAGGTATGTGCGAGGTGATCTCGCGCTATGAGGAGGAGCCTGCGCCGCAGGCGGATAAGGCTGAACCGCATACCATTGTGCTTGATCGCTCGGAATTTCAACCCCCGTTGAATCTGCCCGCCCAGCACAAGACGGCGTCTCTGACCGTCATCGAGGGACCGGATCTCGATTCGTATCTGGAGATTGGAGAGCGGCAGGTATATCTTGGCCGGCGTGAGAGCAATGAATTCATCCTGACGGATACCAATGCTTCCCGGCTGCATGCGTATATTTCCTATGAGCGGCATCGTCATGTGCTGCATGATGCGGAGAGTCTCAATGGAACCTGGGTCAGGGATAAGAAGATTGCGGATTATTGTCTGTGTTCGGGGGATGAATTCCGTATCGGCAGTACTGTTTTACTTTACGAGGTGATTTGATTTGCCGACTACAGCTTTTTTCATTAAGGCATTGAGTGTGGTGCTGCAGTATGGTATCCTCATCTTATTGTTTTATTTTATCTATATGGTAGTAAAATTCATGCGGGAGGACAGTCGGCCGGCTGCGCTCGCGGCGCGGCCGCGGGAGACAAGTCAGCAGGAGGCTGTGCTCACGGTGACAGAATCCGGCGATGCTTCGCTGCAGGGCCGGCGTTTTGCTTTTTCTGAGGAAATATCCATCGGTCGTGGTGCCGAAAACGATATCGTCATCAATGATACCTATGTCTCCCATCACCATGCCGTGATTTCCCTGGTGAACAATCAGTATGTCATAGAAGATCTCAAGAGTGTGAACCATACCTATGTCAATGATCAGCTGCTTTCGGGCAGAGCCTATCTGCAGACAGGCGATCAGATACGCATTGGCATGGCCACGTTCCGGTTTGAGAGGTGATCGTTTTGGTAAAAGTATACAAGGCAACGGATATAGGCCTGGTTCGCAGCAGCAATGAAGACAGTATGCTCTGTCTGCCATCGGATACCTATATGGTGGCGGATGGTATGGGTGGACATGCGGCCGGTGAGGTTGCCAGCCATATTTTCATAGATACGGCACGTGAACTCCTGCAGGCGCAGGAGCTTCCCTACAGTGAGCTCGTGCTCAAAAAGCTGGTGCTGCGGGCCAATACGGCCATCCTGCAGCAGGTGGCGGAGCATCCGGAATACAATGGCATGGGAACGACTGCGACGGTCTTCCATCGGGAAGGAAACCGCGGCGTTTGGGCACATGTAGGGGACAGCCGTCTCTATTTGCTGCGCGGCGGCGTATTGCAGCAGATCACCCGGGATCATTCCCTGGTGTCGGATCTGGTGGAAAATGGGACGATTACACAGGAACAGGCAAGGACACATCCGCGGAAGAATGTGCTCATGCGCGCAGTGGGTGTCGAGGAGGAGCTCATTGTGGATACCGGAAGCTTCGAGCTCCAGTCGGGCGACAGCATCCTGCTGTGTACGGACGGGCTCACGAATATGGTAGAAAATGAGGAAATCCAGCGGCTGCTGCAGGTGCCGGAAGAGCAGGACAAGGCTTCTGCGCTTGTGGCGGCAGCCCTGGAGGCCGGCGGGCTCGATAATGTGACCGCCGTAGTCGTAGTCTATGATGCGGAATAAGAGCTGGCGGCTGCTGCTGCCGGCGCTGGGAATTCTGCTGGCGGGTACGGGAGTCCTCCTCCTGAAAACGTATCCGGCTGCTGACTATGCGTTTGCTCCCTGGCTGGGAGCCGTGGCCGTACTGGCCGTGGTCATCCAGCTGTTGCTGCAGCGCAGCCGCCCGCAGGTCGATGTATGGCTGTTTCCGATGGTACTGTTCTTTGCGAGCATCGGAATCATCATGGTTGCCCGTTTGAAGCCGGCGCTGTTTGTGCCGCAGCTTCGCTGGCTGCTCATCGGCATGGCGGTATTTTTGCTGATGATCCGGCTTTCAGACCGGATTTTATCTTTTGTCGAGTACCCCTATCTTGTGGGAGTCTGCTGCCTGGTTGTCCTCTGCACGCCGCTGTTTCTGGGAACTGAGATTGGCGGCAGCCGCAACTGGCTGGTCTTTGGCCCGTTCCAGGTACAGCCCTCGGAATTCGGCAAGATTCTCATTGTCATGTTCCTGTCGGCGTACCTGGCGGATCACAAGAACGTACTCATGCTGCCGAGCCGCCGTTTCCTGTTCCTGCATCTGCCGCCGCTTCGCTTTATCGCTCCGCTGCTCTGTATCTGGGGCATTGCGGTGCTCATGTTCGTGATTCAGAAGGATTTGGGCTCGGCGCTGCTCTTTTTCGGGATAGCGATCCTCATGACCTATATGGCTACCGGCAACAAATCCTATGTGTTTCTGGCCCTGAGCTTCTTTGCACTCTCGGCGGTAGCCAGCTATATGATGTTCGGCCATGTGCGGGTGCGCTTCAATATATGGCTGAATCCCTGGAGCGACCCGAACGGGCAGGCTTACCAGGTCGTACAGTCACTGTTTGCGCTTGGCTCCGGGGGAGTCTGGGGAACCGGCTTTGCCCATGGGCATCCGGGGCTTATTCCGGAGGTCCACACGGACTTCATCTTTTCGGCGATTGCGGAGGAGCTTGGGTTGCTGGGGGCGGCAATGGTCATCCTGGCGTATCTGCTCTTCTTTTATCGCAGTGTGCGCATTGCCATGCAATGCCAGCAGGATGTGCGTGTTTTGCTCGCGGCCGGCTTTGCAGTGGTGTTTTTGCTGCAGGCCTTCATCATCCTGGCCGGGGTCACGAAATTCCTGCCATTGACAGGAATCACGCTGCCGTTCATAAGCTATGGCGGCAGTTCGATGGTGTCTGGCTTCATTATGCTGGGTCTTTTGACAGCACTCTCAAAAAGGGAGAATGGCAATGGTTGAACGCAATATCAAAAAATACGTAGGCCGGACAGCAATTTTTTTGCTGGGGTGCTTTCTGGTGCTCCTTGGCTATATTGTTTATCTGCAGACCTATATGGCGCCGTCCCTGGCGTCCAATCCGCTGAACCAGCGCAGTGCGGTGGCTGAGGCGGATATCCTGCGCGGTTCGATTCTCGACGCGCAGGGAAAGAAGCTGGCGGTAAGCCAGAAGCCGGGTGAGCGAAGCTATCCCTTTGGGGAGAGCATGGCGCCGGTGACTGGCTATATCGGAGAGAAAATAGGCAACGCCGGTATTGAGGGCTATGCGAACCGGGATCTGATGGGAATGGCTGAGGATGTGAGCCGGCTGGGGCCGGTTGCACAGCTTTTTGTATCGGATCGCGGCAATGATGTCAAGCTCACTGTGGATGCTGATGTACAGCAGGCTGCGTATGCAGCCCTTGGTCGCCGCAAGGGTGCGGTGGTCGTGCTGGACGCGCAGACCGGAGCTGTGCTGGCTATGGTGAGCCGGCCTTCCTTTGATCCGGCCGGCATTGAAGCGCAGTGGGACAGTCTGCGGCAGCAGTCCGATGGTCCGCTGCTCAATCGTGCTTCGCAGGGGCTGTATCCGCCGGGATCGACACTCAAGGTCATGATGGCGGATGCGGCTTTGAAGGAAAAGGCGACGGACCAGCAGGAGATTTTCCACTGCACGGGCAAACTCGACCTTGGCGGCGGCTATGTGCTGCAGGAAAGTCACGGGGCTGTACATGGGGATGTGAACCTGGAACAGGCGGTGACGGAATCCTGCAACATTACCTTTGGCACGCTGGCCATGCGCATGGGCGCATCCAAGCTGGATGCCGCTTTTGATCGCTTTGGCTTCCGTAAGACCTTCGATAATGAAATCGTTGAGTCCGCCGCACACCTGCCGGATTTTTCCAAGCTTGGCAAGGGCGATACCGCGCAGGTAGGTATCGGCCAGAGCTCGCTGCTCGTGACACCGCTGCGCATGGCTATGCTGGCGGCGGCTTTTGCGAATCAGGGCGTGATGATGAAGCCCTATCTGATTGATGAGGTTATTTCACCTGGTGGTGTTATAATAAAGAAAGGCAGCGCTGCAAAATGGCTGGAGGCAACTTCAGCAGAGCGTGCCGCTATTATTGATGGCTTTATGGAAAAGGTAGTCCAGAAGGGTACCGGAACGGCAGCGCGGGTCGATGGCATCCGTGTGACCGGTAAGACCGGTACGGCTGAGAACGCTGCAGGAGCGGACCATGCCTGGTTCATCGGTTCGGCAGCACTGAAGCATCGAAAGATTGCTTTTGCAATCATTGTTGAAAACAGCGGCGGAGGCGGCACGGAGGCTGCACCTATCGCGAGAAAAATAATCATGAGTTTATTGGATAAATAGGAGGTAGCATCATGACAGAGCGAACTTTAGCCCGTCGGTATGAGCTGTTGGAGCTCATCGGCGGCGGTGGAATGGCCGATGTCTACAAGGCCCATGATAAGCTGCTGGATCGTCCAGTGGCGGTGAAGATACTGCACGCACAGTTTTCCAATGATGCGGATTTCATTGACAAATTCCATCGGGAAGCCCAGGGCGCGGCCCGTCTGGCCCATCCGAACATCGTGAATATCTACGATGTCGGTGAGGAGGCCGGCAGCCATTACATTGTGATGGAGTATGTGCCTGGCGACACGCTCAAGACGAGAATCCAGCAGGAGGGGCATTTGTCCGTTGAGGAGTCCCTGCAGATTGCGAAGGATATTGCGAGTGCGCTGGAACAGGCCCATCGCAATAATCTCGTGCATTGTGATATCAAACCCCATAATATTCTCATGATGCCGGACGGACACATCAAGGTGGCCGACTTTGGCATTGCCAGGGCGGTGACCGCTTCGACGATGACCTACAGCGGCAGCGTCATCGGCTCGGTGCATTATTTTTCACCGGAGCAGGCAAAAGGCAGTATGATTACGCCAAAATCGGATATTTATTCCCTGGGCGTTGTGATGTATGAGATGCTTACGGGGCAGCTGCCGTTTACCGGTGAGACCTCGGTAGGGATTGCAATCAAGCATCTGCAGGAGGAGGCACCGACCGTGCGCCAGGCAGATCCTTCGATTCCGCCCGTGGTGGAGGCTATCGTCTCCAAGGCAATGGGCAAGGTGGCGGAGGAACGTCCGAGTGCGACAGAGATGATCCGTGATATCGAACAGGCGGAGAGCATGCTCTATCAGAAAACAGCTTCCGCAGTACCGGACCCCTTTGCAACGCAGGTGTTGCCGCGGGTTTCGGCCGATATGCCGGTGTCTCATGCCAGGCAGTCTGTTGAACCGGCCGAGGAGAAAAGCTCGGTATTCAAATCCAAGAAATTTGTTTTGGGACTCGTTGCTATATTGATTATGGGCTTTTTTGTCGGCTCGTTCCTCTCCTATGGTAAGTTCTGGAGTACGGCGGAGGTCGTTGTGCCGGATGTGGTTGGCAAGCAGATGACGCTGGCCAAGCAGATCCTGGAGGACAAGAATCTGCGTGTGAAGATCGCGGAGACCTATGATGCGAGTGTTCCGGCCGGTCAGGTGGTATCGCAGTATCCGGAGGCGGGCTCCAAGGTGAAGGAGCAGCGGCTCGTGACGGTCTATATCAGCAAGGGCGGCGAGGAAATCGAGATGCCGGATCTTAAGGGACTGTCCCGTGAGAATGCGGAGGAGAAGCTCAAGAAGGTGGGGCTGAAACTCGGAAGCATCTATGAGAAGAACTCCAGTGAGGAAGCCGGTACCGTCATCGCGCAGGACCCGCGGGCCGGTTCCAAGATCAGCAAGGGGCAGAGCGTAGATATCACGGTGAGCAAGGGCGAGAAAAAGCAGAAAATCGCGCTGCCGGATTACCGCGGGGCATCCCTGGATGCCGCCAAAGCAAATCTGAGCTCGAATAAGCTGCGTGTTGGCAGTCTGTCGAGAGAGGCAAGCTCGCAGCCGGAAGGTACGATCATTGGGCAGTCGCCGGCGGCCGGTTCAGAGGTTTCCGAAGGAACCGCGATTGATTTCGTGCTGGCAGGGCCGTCCAAGACGGTGGACAAGAGCCCGGCGAAGCCTACGGACAGCGATAACCAGCCGTCAGCCAAGCGGAATGATGGCAGCAAGGGCGGCAAATAAATAGGGAATTGCGATTCCTGAAAAAGGAGTTTTTCATGCAGACAGGACAGGTGATCAAGACCCAGAACAGCTTTTACTATGTGCAGGCCGGCAGTGCGGAATCACTGGTGGCCTGCAAGCTGCGTGGCCGCTTCAAAAAGGAGCGCTGCCAGGTAGTGACCGGGGACCGGGTCGAGTTTGAGGCTTTGCCGGATGGCACAGGCATCATCGAGAAGCGGCTGGAGCGGCAGACCTTGCTGCGCCGGCCGGCTGTGGCGAATATCGATCAGGTTGTGCTGACCTTTGCGGCCGCGCAGCCGGATCTTCATCCGTTGCTGCTCAATCGTTTCCTGGTGCTGGCGGAGTGGTCGGGTATCCCGAATATCCGGATCTGTGTGAATAAAATTGATTTACTGCCGGCGGCGGAGGCGGCGAAGTTTCTGTCCTTGTATGAGGATATCGGCTATACGGTCGTGCGGGTATCGGCGCGGGAGAACCTCGGGCTGGACGCTCTGCGGGAACTGCTTCCCGGGCATGTCACGGTATTTGCCGGCCCCTCAGGAGTCGGCAAATCGACGCTGCTCAATGCGGTGGACACCCGCCTGCAGCTGGCTACTGGCCGTATCAGCGATAAGATCAAGCGTGGCCGCCATACCACGCGGCTGGCACAGCTCATGCCGCTCGAGGGAAATGGCTGGGTTGTGGATACGCCGGGCTTCAGCTCTACGGAGCTCGAGCAGATCGAACGGACGGAGCTCGCGGGATATTTTCCCGAGTTCCGGCCGTTCATGAACGCGTGCCGGTATAACACCTGTACGCACAGCCATGAGCCGCAGTGTGCGGTGAAGGCTGCGCTGGAAGAAGGTAAAATACAGCAGGAGCGCTATGAAGCGTATTTGAATATATTGCAGGAAATCCTGGAACGAAAGAAGGAATATGAATGATAAAGATTGCACCCTCTATTTTGTCGGCAGATTTTGCCCATTTGGCGGATGAAGTAAAAAAGATTACGGAAGCGGGAGCTGAGTACGTCCATATCGATGTAATGGACGGCAGCTTCGTGCCGAATATAACATTGGGCTCTCCCGTAGTGAAATCGCTGCGTAAGGAGACCCGGGCGGTCTTTGATGTGCACCTCATGGTGGAGCATCCGGAGACGCAGCTCGCAGCCTTTGCGGAGGCTGGTGCCGATATCATCACGTTCCATATCGAGGCGGCAAAGCATCCGCATCGCATCATCCAGGAGATCAAGGCTCTGGGCTGCAAGGCTGGGATAGCACTGAATCCGGGAACGCCGCTGGCGCTCATCGAAGAATTGCTGGCAGATCTCGATATGGTTCTGATCATGACAGTGAATCCGGGCTTTGGCGGGCAAAAATTCATCCCGTCGATGCTCGATAAGATCGAACGTCTGCGGGAGATCATCGATGGCAATGAATTTGCGGCTGATATCCAGGTAGATGGCGGTATCAATGCAGAAACGGGCCGTGAGGTACGGGAGGCCGGTGCGAATATTCTTGTCGCAGGCTCTTATGTGTATGGCGCGGCAGACATACCGGCAGCGATCGCGTCGCTGCGGGCTTAAACGGAATTCGACTATTTTGGAGGCACGAAAATGAAAAAGGCAGTAGTATTACTTTCCGGCGGGCTGGATTCGACCGTCTGCATGGCTGTGGCCAAGAGCCAGGGCTATGAGACGTATCCGATCAGCTTCAATTATCATCAGCGTCACAGCATTGAGCTTGAGGGCGCCAAGAAGGTAGCGGATTTTTTCGGCGTGAAGAAGCATCTGATCATCGAAACAAATATGGAGCAGATTGGCGGCTCGGCATTGACGGATTCCCATATTGACGTTCCGGAAGGCGATACAGAGCGGGCGGATATTCCCGTCACCTATGTGCCGGCACGTAACCTCATCTTCCTGAGCTATGCGCTGGGATATGCTGAGGTCGTGGGGGCCTCCTGTGTCTATATCGGCGTGAATGCCGTGGACTATTCCGGTTATCCGGACTGCCGCCCGGAATTCATCCAGAAATTCCAGGAGCTGGCTGACTGCGCTACGAAAGCTACTGCCGCTGAGCATCGCAAGATACAGGTCATGACGCCGCTGCAGGATCTTTCGAAAAAAGATATCGTACTGCTGGGCACGAAGCTGGGTGCGCCCTTGCAGTTTACGCACAGCTGTTATAAGGGCGGCGAAAAGGCCTGCGGCGTGTGTGACAGCTGCAAGCTGCGCCTGCGTGGCTTTGCCGAGGCCGGGGTCAAGGACCCGGTAGCGTATGAAAACCAGTGAGGGCATGCCCATGAAGGATGTGCAGAACCGCAGCGATCAGCGCGGCATCGCGATTCAGAAGGTAGGCATCAATGACGCTCACCTGCCGTTTCTTATCAAGACACAGGATGGGGGCTTTCAGCAGGTACTCGCACGCATAAAGTTCACGGTGTCGTTGCCGATGGAATACAAGGGAACGCATATGAGCCGCTTCCTGGAGATCCTGAATCAATGGAGCCGCAAGCCGGTTGCCGAGGAGGAAATGGATTCCATTCTGTGCGAAGCACTGGAGAAGCTCGATGCGGAATCGGCATCGCTGCATATCGATTTCAAATACTTTATTGATAAGAAGGCCCCGGTGAGCGGGCGCTCCTCCGTACTCGATCTCAATTGTTTTTTCCGGGGTGAGAAGCGTCAGGGCGAGGCCATGCAGTT
This sequence comes from uncultured Selenomonadaceae bacterium, assembly GCA_964520975.1. Classification (GTDB taxonomy): domain Bacteria; phylum Bacillota; class Negativicutes; order Selenomonadales; family Selenomonadaceae; genus CAZFPA01. The sequence continues at coordinate 84,469 of CAZFPA010000002.1, forward strand.
CACCCTGGGAGTAGAGGTCCCGTATACCTCGCTCTGCCCATGCAGCAAGGAGATTTCCCGCTACGGGGCCCATAACCAGCGCGGCCTCATGCGCGTGCAGGTCCGGTTTGCTGATGGTGTTGACTGCATCTATATCGAGGATATCGCGAAGCTCATGGAACAGCAGGCATCCTGTCCGGTCTATCCGCTGCTGAAGCGGGAGGATGAAAAGTTTGTGACGGAGACTGCCTATGAGCATCCGAAATTCGTGGAGGATATCCTGCGGGATCTCGTGCTCATGCTGCGCGGGCTTGACGGTATGGCCTGGTTTTCCATTGAATGTGAGAATTTCGAGTCCATCCATAACCATAATGCTTATGCGAGCCATGAAGAGCTCGTGGAAAAATAGAGGGGCGGCCTTGCTGCAGCAGAGCCGTCTCCGTGAAGCTGGAGAAGATCGTTTTGAAGAGTTTAATCGTAAATGCCGATGATTTCGGCCTGCATACGGCCGTCAATCATGCCGTTATAGAAGGATATGAAAAAGGATGTCTGCGCAGCACCTCGCTGATGCCTACGGGCAGTGCCGTAGAGGAAGCAGCAGAACTGGCCCGGCAGCATCCGGAGCTTGGCATCGGGGCGCATATTACCCTGGTGGCAGAGCATCCGGTGCTTCCGGTTGACAAGGTGCGTAGCCTGCTGACGCCGGAGGGGCGGTTTTTCCCGGATCATGTGGCGTTCATCAAGGCCTTCCTGCAGGGAACTATCCGCATGGAGGAGCTCTATGCGGAATGCGAGGCGCAGATTGCGCGCATCGAGAGCCTGGGGCTGGTGATTACCCATTTGGATAGCCACCAGCATCTGCATGTGCTTCCCCGGGTCATCGATGTCTGCCTGGAGCTCGCGCAGCGGCATGGCATTCATCGCATGCGTCTGCCGGCTGAGGCCTGCCTGTTCAACGGCGGCTATCCGGCGCCGCTGGCGCGTAAGGTCGCCAAGTGCGGTCTGACCTTTTGTGCGCGTCTCGCACGTCGTAAGGCAGCCGGCCGCATGGCGATGCCGCAGGCATTTTTCGGCATGCTGGCCGGTGGGCACATGGAGGAGAAGTACTTCCAGGCAATCCTGCGGGCGCTGCCGGAAGGAACCGCTGAGATCATGGTGCATCCGGGGCTTGATAACAAGGCGCTGGGGGCAGCCTATGACTGGCAGTATCACTGGGAGGATGAATATCAGTCAGTGACGTCACCGCGTGTGCTGCAGTATATCCAGGAAGCCCGGATCCGTCTGATTTCTTTTAAGGAGTTATCCAATGAATAAAATCTATGTGCGGCTCATTGGCTTGATTCTGCTGGTGTTTGTAATCTCCGGAGCCGTCATCTACTTTACTGTGGATATCAATACGTTGTCGAATCTTACGGTATTCAAGCCCTGGTCGGTGGCACTGGCTATCCTTTTCGTGGGGATCGGGCTGGTGCTCGACGGTACGAGGCTCATGCACATGGTCAAGATATCAAATGAGCATATCACGCTGATGCAGGCGGTGCAGGTCGTGTTCGGCAATTACTTTCTGGCCTTGCTGGGGCCTGGTGCTACGGGCGGAGCCGTGGCGCAGCTCATGTTCCTGCGCCATGCGGGCGTTCCTGCCGGTAAGGCGACCATCCTCGTCATCGTGCGGACACTGGTTTCGATTTTTTTCCTGGTATGCTGCATGCCGTTCATCTTCATGCACGATGCGGGAATCCTGCCGGGCGTGTCGAATGAGACGCTCATGGTCATCTCACTGCTGGCCTTTGCCGGTATTGTATTCATTGTCTGGGCTTTCAACACGGATTTTCTCGACTATTTTGCGATCCGGCTGGCCAAACGGCTGTCCCGGGAAAAGAGCCGCAAGTTCATCGCTTTTTATCGGGACAGCAAGGGAGCCGTAAAGCTGCTCTCTTCCTCGCCGCGCAGCATGATCCGGGTGTTCCTGGAGTCTGGTCTGAGCCTCATTGCCATCTATATGGTGGTGCCCTTCCTCATGATGGGGCTGGGCGTAGAGGCGGACTGGTATACCGTGATGGGCCGCATGATCTTCCTCAATATGCTGCTCTACTTTTCGCCCACGCCGGGCGGGTCGGGCATTGCGGAAGGCGGTTTCGTGCTGCTCTTCAGCGAGACGGTACCGGCTGGTACCGTAGGGATACTGGCCGTCTCCTGGCGTCTCATTGCCGAGTACATTCCGTTCCTGATCGGTTTCTACTACACAATCACCGTCTTCGGCCGCGATTTCCTGAACCGTCAGCTTACAAAATCATAAAACAAAGGACTGACCGCTGCTCTGTATCGCTGTGGTCAGTCCTTTTTGTGTACAAGAGATAAAATCCGGTTCCTTTCCTGCTATTTAGCCCGCCACTGGATATAGATATGGTGCAGGGCCAGCAGAGGGGCATGGAGGAGCATGCGGGGACCGCTGTAGCGCATGGCCTGGCGGATCGCTTCTCTTTTTTCGGGGGTATAGCAATGGATCTTGCAGGCGGTGCAGAAGGTTTTTGTTGCCATGCAGGGGCAGTGAGCGATGCGCTGCAGCGCATAGGAAAGAAGAGACTGACAGGTCGGGCAGAGGCCATCTTTTTTCGCTGGATGATGCTGGCCATGACAATAGATTTTCAGCATCTTTTCCAGTGTCCGGCATTCCTGTTGTCGTTTTCGGTCGAATGTATCCATGAGGGCTCCTTTCGGACGGGCGATATTCCAGTACAGCGTTCACAAAATAACCGGGGAAGAAGTATGCAGGATGAGTTTCATGTACGCTGTACCGGTCTTTTTCCTGAGTATACCAGTTGGCCGGGAAAAAAGCAGTAACATTTGCCACCTTGCAAAGCTGCATAGCCAATCTTCGTTATCTGTGGTAAAATAAAAATCGTGTACAAAGATGTATAGAGAGATTTTGAATTACATAGATGGAACAGGTGCTAGTATTAGCTCAATAGGGAAGTTCGGTATGATTCCGATGCGGTCCCGCCACTGTATATAGGAGTGTCTCCGTATTTGCCACTGGAAGTTCTGGGAAGGCTGGGGATGCGATGATTTTAGCCAGGAGACCTGCCTGTTTAGCGACACCGTTTCATGTGGGAGCATGAGGTACCTACGGTTGATAGGCAGGTGGCAGATGCTTCTTTTAGGTGAACTATTGGATGGCTTTTGCCCTCTGCCGCAGGCAGGGGGTTTTTTCATGGAAAAAAAATTGCGAGGCGGCTATACGACCGGCGCTTGTGCGGCGGCGGGCGTCAAGGCCGGACTGCTGTTTCTGCAGGGAGAATACTGCCGCGAGGTGCAGCTTATGGCATTGGATGGTACTTTGCTGCGGATTCCGGTGCAGGCAGTCGATCGTGCGGATGATGGCGTCCGGGTGGAAATCATCAAGGAATCCGGTGACGATCCGGACATCACAAATGGCGTGTCGGTCTATACGCAGCTGCGGCTGCTGCCGGAGGGACAGGGCATCCAGCTGCGGGCCGGAGAGGGCATTGGCACCGTAACGAAGCCGGGCCTTTCTGTTCCGCCAGGTGAGCCCTCTATCAATCCGGGGCCGCGAAAGCTCATTGCCAATGTGGTGCGGGAACTGCTGGGCGAGCAGGGAAGCTGTGCGGTGACGATTTCTATTCCGGCAGGGCGGGAGCTCGCGAAGAAAACGCTGAATCCTGTACTGGGCATTGTCGGTGGTATTTCCGTAATCGGGACTACCGGCGTGCTGCGGCCCATGTCGGAGGAAGGCTTTAAAAATTCTTTAGTGCCGCAGATCGATGTAGCGCAGGCGGCAGGTTTTTCCTCGCTGGTCTTTGTTCCCGGAAAGATCGGGGAGGATATTGCGGTTCAGCAGGGCCTGCCCAAGGAGGCTATTGTACAGACCAGCAATTTTATTGGCTTTATGCTTGAGGCCGCCGCGGAGCGCCAGGTCAGGAATGTGCTGCTCTTTGGGCACATCGGTAAGCTTGTAAAGGTAGCGGCAGGAATTTTCTACACCCATAACCGCATTGCGGATGGGCGGCTGGAGACTCTTGCGGCCTATGCGGCTGCCGAGGGCATGCCGCCCGAGGGGGTGCGCGAGGTGCTGGCCGCGGCGACGACTGAGGCAGCACTGCCGGTCATTGCGTCGTATGGGCTCCAGCGGGTCTATGATCAGCTGGCGGCCCGAGCCAGCCTGCGCATCGAGCGGTATGTATTTCAAAAGCTGCAGGCCGGTACGGTATTGGCGACGCTGCAGGGAAAAATATTGGGGCTGGATGCTGCAGCCCGCAGGATAGGTGGCGAACTCCATTGGAATATAAAATAATCGTGGCCGGTATAGGTCCGGGACATCCGGATTATGTACTGCCGGCTGCCCGGCAGGCGATTGCTGCCGCCCGGATACTCGTAGGGGGGCGCCGCGCACTGGCTGATTTTGCCGAGCCGGCGCAGCAGACTTTTCCGATTACTGGTGACATTGCCGGCGTCATGGCCTTTATCCGGGAGAAAAGTGCCGGCAGCGAGGTCGTTGTTATGGTATCCGGCGATCCGGGGTATTATTCATTGCTTGATGCGCTGCGGCGGGAGTTTTCTCCTGAGCGGCTGCAGGTTATTCCCGGCATCAGCTCGGTACAGTTTGCATTTTCCCGGCTTGCGCTGCCCTGGCATGGGGCCCGTTTGCTGAGTCTGCATGGACGGCGGGCGCAGGCGGCGGAGCTTCGTTATGAAAAGGACGCGCTGCTGGGGATACTGACAGATGCGGTATATACCTCGCACAGTGTGCCGCTGCTGCTGCAGGCCCATGGCTGGCCGGCAGAGGCCAGACTTTTCATCTGTGCGCGGCTTTCCTATTCCGATGAAGTGATCTGTGCTACGACGCTGGGCGAGGCGGCAATGGAAAAGAAATATACGCATTGTGTACTGGTGGTGAAGGCATGAGGTATTTAGCGGATGATGAATTCCTGCGGGGCAAGGTTCCCATGACAAAGCGGGAGGTCCGTATCCTGACAATGGCGGAGCTGGCGGCAATGCCGGGCGATATCGTCGCTGATATCGGCGCCGGGACAGGCTCGCTTTCCATTGAGGCGGCCCGGGCGGTTGGCGATGGAACGGTCTATGCGGTAGAGCGCAATCCGGAGGCGGTGCAGCTCATCCGGGAGAATGCCCGGCGCTTTGGCCTTACCAATATCGTCGTGGAAGAGCAGGAAGCACCGGCGGGGCTGGAGCAGCTCCCCCTGCTGGACGGGGCGATTGTCGGGGGCAGCGGCGGTCAGCTGGAGGCGATTCTTGATGGTCTCGATGCCCGGCTCCGGCCAGGTGGACGGATTGTTTTGAACTGCATCACGATGCAGACGCTGGCGGCGGCTTTGGGCTATTTACGCCAGCGGGCGGATTACCATTACACGGCTATGCAGGTGCAGATCAATCGCCTGCAGCCTGTCGGAGCCTATGATATGGCCAAGGGAATGAATCCTATTTTTATTGTTACAGCGACCAAACAGGAGGATAAAGCATGATATACATTGTTGGTGCAGGCGCTGGAGATCCAGAGCTCATTACGGTAAAGGGGCAGCGGCTGCTGCAGACGGCAGATGTCGTCATCTATGCTGGTTCCCTGGTGAATCCGGCATTGCTCAAGCTCACGAAGCCCGGTACGGAGATTCATAATTCGGCTTCGATGACTCTCGAGCAGGTACTTGCGGTCATGGAAAAGGCCGTTGCCGCTGAAAAGATGGTCGTGCGTCTCCATACGGGTGACCCCAGCATCTATGGTGCCATTCAGGAACAGATGGATGCACTCGCGAAAAAGAAGATTCCCTTTGAGGTAGTGCCGGGCGTCAGCTCTTTTTTGGCTACGGCGGCGGCACTCAAGCAGGAATATACGCTGCCGGGCATTTCACAGACGGTGATCATTACGCGCAACGAAGGCCGCACGCCGGTGCCGGAGCGTGAAAAGCTCCGCTCACTGGCGGCGCATCAGGCGACGATGTGCATTTTTCTCAGCATCACAATGCTCGATGAGGTGGTGGCTGAGCTCATGGCGGGCGGCTATGCGGCGGATACGCCAATCGCCATCGTGCAGCGGGCTTCCTGGCCGGAGCAGAAAATCGTGCGGGCGACGCTCGCGACAATTGTAGCCGAGATCCAGGGGAAGAACATCGACCGTACGGCGATGATCGTTGTGAGCCGCTGCCTGGGAGCGGATTACGAGCTTTCGCGCCTTTATGCGCCGGAGTTCAGCCACATGTATCGGAAGGCTTCCCAATGAGATGCGCTATCTTTACGGCAACGCCGACCGGAACCTTGCTGGCCCGCCGTATTCGGGCGGCGCTGCCAGGGGAGACGGTGATCTTTGCCAAAGCGGGACAGTCCCAGGCGGGAATGGCGGGCTACGAACGGTTGGCAGCCGCGGTAGCGGAAGCGTTTCCGCGCTATGATGCGCTGGTGTTTGTGATGGCGGCCGGCATAGCTGTACGGGTGCTGGCACCTCAATTGAAAAGTAAGCTGCGTGATCCTGCGGTATTGGTACTTGATGAACGGGGGCAGCATGTAATCAGCCTGCTGTCCGGCCATGTGGGCGGAGCCAATGCGCTGGCCCGCAGCCTGGCGATGGCCCTGGGGGCTGAACCGGTCATAACGACGGCTACGGATGTAGAGGGGTGCATGGCAGTGGATGCCCTGGGGGCTGAGCTGGGGCTGCGTCCCTGGCCCAAGGAGGCAATCAAGGCCCTCAATGCTGCCAGCCTGCAGGGAAAGCCGATTTCCTTCTGGCTGGAGCCGGAGCTTTCACGGGCGGATTGGTACGCGCGGGAGCTTGAAAAAAGAGGGATTGTCTATCAGCGGAGACATTTGCCGGCAAATGCCTCCGGCTGTCAGGTCGTGCTTACATCGCGGCGGGAAGAGCCGCGCGCCGGAGTGCTCTATCTGGAGCCCTGCCGGCTCATTGCTGGCATTGGCTGTCGGCGGGATACGCCGGAGACGTTGCTGGAAGCCGCGCTGACGGAGGCCTGCCGGAAGATTGGCCGGCAGGCTGCAGATATTTCCTTGCTGGCGAGTACGACGGCGAAGGAAACGGAAGCAGGTCTGCATGCATTGGCAAAGAAGCTGGGCTGTCCGCTGCGTTTCTTTGCCAATGCGGAAATGCAGCAGACCATTGAGCGCTATGCGCTGCAGGAATCGGCCTTTGTCCGGCAGACCATCGGCATCGGCAATGTAGCGGAGGCCGCAGCACTCTGCAGTGTCGCAGCCGGGCGCGTAGCCTTGGGAAAAACAAAATTTACGAAAGTGACGGTGGCTTTAGTATGGGAAAAATAACAGTTGTAGGCATTGGGCCGGGAAGTCTGGAGGATATGACACCGCGGGCCCGGACAGCCATTGAGCGGGCGGAGGTAGTCGCCGGCTACAATACGTATATCGGCCTGATTGAGCCGCTGCTGGCGGGTAAGGAAGTCATTGGCACCGGGATGATGCATGAGATCGACCGTTGCCGCCTGGCGCTGGCTGCGGCGATTACGGGTAAGGACACCGTGGTGGTATCAAGCGGGGATGCCGGGGTTTACGGAATGGCGGGCCTGGTGCTCGAGCTGGTATTACAGCAGGAAAAGGAGCTGCGCCCGCAGTTTGAGGTCATTGCGGGTATTTCCGCGGTAAATGCCGCCGCGGCGCTGTTGGGAGCACCGCTCATGCATGATTTTGCGGTCATCAGCCTCAGTGATCTGCTCACGCCCTGGGAGCTCATCAAAAAACGGGCCGCCTGCGCGGCGCAGGGAGATTTCGTAGTGGCGCTCTACAATCCAAAGAGCAAGAAGCGAGTGGAGCATATCGAGGAAATCCGGGAAATCATGCTGCAGCACAAGGCTCCGGATACGCCAGTGGGCATTGTAAACAGCGCGTCCCGCGAGCAGCAGTCCGTAATCATTTCGACGCTGCAGGATTTCACCCGGGAAGAAATCCACATGTTTTCCCTGGTCATCATCGGCAACAGCCGGACTTACGTCAAGGAAGGCTATATGATTACGCCGCGGGGCTATGCGCTATGATCCTCGTTTTGGCGGGGACACAGGATGGTCGGGAACTGGCCGGTGTACTGCTGGATGCGGGCTATCCGGTGGCCGCATCGGTCGTGAGCCGCTATGGCAGTGAACTGCTCACGCGCTATGCGGACAAAGGACTGGTCGTCAACGATCAGCCGCTCGATGCGGCCGGGCTGGTCGCTTATATGCAGCAGCTGGATATAAGCCTGCTGGTGGATGCGAGCCATCCCTATGCGGCGAATGCTTCAGAGAATGCCATGGCAGCCTGCCGGCAGCAGCAGGTTCCGTATCTGCGCTATGAACGGCAGGGCACACCGCTTGTGTATGATAAGCTCTACCGGGTGGCCGATTATGCGGCCGCGGCCCGCCAGGCGGCTGCGCTTGGCCGGAAGGTATTCCTGACGACGGGCAGCCATAATCTGGCGGCCTTTTCCGGGGCGGAGTGCCTGCGGGATCATGTGCTGACGGCCCGGGTCCTGCCGGAGCCGGAGGTGCTGCAGCAATGCCTGTCACTGGGCTTTTCGCCGAAGCAGATCATTGCCATGCAGGGGCCGTTTTCTCTGGAGCTCAACAAGGAGCTGTACAAAAAGTATGGAGCCGAGGTCGTTGTGACCAAGGACAGTGGTTCGGTGGGCGGAACGGATACCAAGGCCGCCGCGGCCATCGAGCTGGGGCTGCCGCTGGTGCTTATTGAGCGCCCGGTTGTTCACTATGAAAATTTTGCGCAAAGCTTTGCAGCGGTGCTGGCCTTTGCCGCCAGGCAGCCGATAGCGAAACGGTAAAGTGAGGAGAAAATATGGATTTTATAAAACAGCCAATGGAAATAGAAAATAAGAGCATGGAGATCATTGCCCCTTATCTGAAGGGCCTTTATCTGGACGAAGCTGAGACCCGCGTGTATTCGAGAATCATCCATGCGGCTGGGGATGTGGACTATGCGCCGCTCATCCATATCCATCCCGAGGCCATTGCCGCGGCGCAGAAGGCGCTGCAGGCAGGCTGCAATATCTATACGGATGTTGAAATGGTGCGGACGGGCATCAATAAGCGCAAGCTCGCACAGTTTGGCGGTGAGGTCCACTGCCTCATTGCGGACCCGGAGGTAGCCGCGCTGGCAAAGGCGAAGGGCATCACGCGTTCGATGGCCGCCATGCGTACCTTTGGACACGCGCTTGATGGAGCGGTAGTAGCCATTGGAAATGCTCCGACTGCCCTTTATGAGGTACTGCGGCTGGCAGCTGAGGAGGATATCCGCCCGGCGGCGATCATCGGCATTCCGGTGGGCTTTGTCGGGGCCGCTGACTCCAAGCGGCAGCTTGCCGCCAATCGGGATATCCCCTATATCACGGTCGAGGGAACAAAGGGCGGCAGCCCGATTGCGGCCGCGGCAGTCAATGCCATCATGTACCTTTTGGATAACAGCCGCTGAGACCGCGGAGCCTTTGGGTAAGAAACTAGTGTAAAGCAGGTGATATCATGCAGTATTCTATTCCACGGGTCGTGATTGCTGCGACCCAGAGCGGTTCTGGCAAGACGACGATTGTGACGGGGCTCTTGGCGGCCTTGCGGGCACGCGGTGTGCAGGTGCAGTCCTATAAGGTGGGACCGGATTACATCGATCCGGGTTACCATGCGCTGGCCAGCGGCCGGGCAGGCCATAATCTCGACACCTGGCTGGTTCCGGAGGAGCGGCTGCAGGATATTTTTGTCCGGACGGCTCAGACGGCAGAACTCGCGGTCATTGAAGGTGTCATGGGGCTTTACGATGGCGGCCGGAAGGGTGTAAGCTCCACGGCGGAGATTGCCAAGCTTCTGAAGGCACCCGTATTGCTGGTCATCGATGCCAAATCCATGGGCGCGTCAGCGGCGGCAATCGCATTGGGGTTCCGGGAATATGATCCGGAGGTCGAGCTGGCGGGGGTAATCCTGAACCGGCTGGGCTCGCCGACGCACGAGAAGATGATAGCCGAAGCACTGGAACGAATCGGTATACCACTTTTCGGTGCCGTGCGGCGCGACGATTCCCTGCGCATGCCCGAGCGTCACCTGGGGCTTCTGCCGGTTACGGAAAATGAGGACCGGGAGATCATTGCGGCCATGGGGCGGGAAATGGACCGGCAGCTTGCCGTGGACCAGATCCTGCAGCTGGCCCGGGCAGCCGTGCCGCTGCCGGGGACGTTTGCGGCGAAGCCGGCAGGAAAAGCTGGCCGGGTGCGCATCGGAGTCGCCCGGGATGCTGCGTTCTCCTTCTACTATCCGGAGAGCCTGCAGGTATTGGAGGCGGCCGGTGCGGAGCTGGTGCCGTTCAGTCCGTTGCAGGATGCGGGATTGCCGGAGGTCGATGGGCTTCTGCTCGGCGGGGGCTTTCCCGAGATGTTTGCGCGGGAACTGCAGGCGAATGCGTCCATGCGGGCCGCAATTCGCGCCGCAGCTGCGGCCGGCATGCCCATCTATGCGGAATGCGGCGGCTACATGTACCTCATGCAGGAGCTGTGCGATTTTGCAGGAGAGCACTTTGCGATGACCGGGGTATTTCCAGGTGCAGTCCAGATGAATAAACGGCTGCAGATGGTCGGCTACGTGGAGGCTGTGCAGCAGCAGGCCACCGTGCTTGGACCGGCGGGAACCGTGCTGCGCGGCCATGAATTCCATTTTTCCTCGGAGGCTGCGCCGCCGGAAGCGGCTCCCTTTACCTTTGTGCGCCTGCGGAATCAGGCCCGGTATGCAGCGGGACAGCAGTGGAAGAATGTCCTGGGCTCTTATCTGCATCTGCATTTTGCTGGCTGTCCGTCGGCGGCGCAGTCCTTTGCAGCGCGTTGTGCCGACTGGCGGCAGGGAGGATCGTTATGGGAAAAATAGTTTTAGTTACTGGTGGTGCGCGCAGCGGCAAAAGCAGCTTTGCCGAAAAGTATGCGGCCCGGTATGGACAGCAGATCGCCTATATTGCGACGGCCCAGGTCTACGATGCGGAGATGGCCTATCGGGTGTCACTGCATAAAAAACGCCGGCCGGCTGCCTGGCAGACCTATGAAGCTCCCTATGATGCCCACGAGGCGTTGGCGGCAGCGGGACAGGCACATGACCTCGTACTCTTCGACTGCCTTACGCTCTACATCAGCAATCTGTTGTGTGCACAGGCGGACAGCAGTGATGAGGCCGCCAACTATGCGCTGCTTCGGGAAAAGATGTCGCTGCTGCTGGAACAGGCGAAAGCAAATCGGGGAACGACCATCTTCGTCACGAATGAGGTGGGCGCCGGCATCGTGCCGGAGAATCAGCTGGCCCGGGCCTATCGCGACCTGTCCGGACTTGCAAACCAGATGGCCGGGGCCGCCGCGGATGAGGTCTATCTGGTGGCCTGCGGGCTGGCAGTGAACATCCGGCGTTTAGCGGAAAACTGGGAGGATTGATTATGGCAAATTACATCATGCTGCAGGGCACGAGTTCTCATGTGGGGAAAAGCATACTGACGACTGCGCTCTGCCGCATTTTTTATCGGGAGGGACGCCGGGTTGTTCCCTTTAAGGCCCAGAATATGGCGCTGAATTCCTATGTCACCAAAGAGGGACTGGAAATGGGGCGGGCACAGGTAGCCCAGGCTGAAGCGGCCGGCCTCGAGCCGATGGTGGACATGAATCCGGTACTGCTGAAGCCCACGGGAAATTCCTGTTCCCAGGTCGTCCTGCAGGGCCGTCCTATCGGTAATATGTCCGCGCGGGAATATCACAAGGGTTACTCGCTCAAGGCCTTTTCGGCAGTCACGGAGGCACTGGACCGCCTGTCGGCGGAATACGATACGATCGTCATCGAGGGCGCGGGGAGTCCGGCTGAGGTTAATCTCAAGGCCAATGACATCGTGAACATGCGGGTGGCGAAGTACCTGCAGGCCCCGGTACTGCTCATTGCGGATATTGATCGCGGCGGGGCCCTGGCTTCGCTCGTTGGTACGCTGGAGCTCCTGGATGAAGAAGAAAAGGCCCTGGTCAAGGGGCTCATCATCAATAAATTCCGCGGGGATGTGACTTTGCTGCAGCCGGCCGTGGAATTTCTGGAGGAAAAGACCGGTAAACCGGTCTTGGGCATTGTACCGCATATCGAGCAGCTGGGCATCGATGATGAGGATTCCGTTTCTCTGGAGGAGAAGAAGTCCTGTCCGTCGGGCGGCGCGTTGCAGCTGGCGGTGATTCAGACACCAAAAATTTCGAATTTCACGGATTTTGACTGCCTGGCTGGCGAGGAAGATGTTTCTCTTTACTATGTACAGGATGCGGTTTCGCTCGGAACACCGGACCTCATTTTGCTGCCGGGCAGTAAGAACACGACAGAGGATATGCTGTATCTGCAGCAATCCGGGCTGGCGGAAAAGATCCGGCAGGCTGCGGCCGCCGGCATACCGGTTATCGGAATCTGCGGTGGCTATCAGATGCTGGGGAAACGGATACTGGACCCTGCGCATACGGAATCGATGCTGGATGGTACGACAGGACTGGGTCTCTTGCCGATGCAGACCACCTTCTATCCGGCCAAGCTCACCTGCCAGGTGCAGGCCAGGTGTGAGGGCCTTCTTTTTATGGGGCAGCAGCTGGCGGCCACCGGGTTGCAGGGCTATGAGATCCACATGGGAAAGACTGCCTTTTTGCCGGAGGCACACCATCCCTTTACCATTACCCGGCGCAGCGGGGAGGACTGCCAGGCGCCTGAGGGGCTGGCCGATGCCAGCGGGCGGGTCTTTGGCACCTATATCCATGGACTCTTTGATCATGATGCTTTCCGGCGCAGCCTGCTGAATGCCCTGCGCGTCCATAAGGGGCTGCCGCCCCTGGCCAGACTTCGGAATGTCGCGGCAGAAAAGCAGCGCAGCTATGAGCGCCTTGCTGATGTGGTGGCAGAGCATCTCGATATGGCGAAGCTGCGGGAAATCATGGGAGAAATACGATGATTGTAAGTGTAGCCGCGTTTATTCTGGACTGTCTGATCGGGGATCCACGCAGTAAATTCCACCCGGTCGTCCTGATCGGAAATCTCATTGCCTGGCTGGAAAAGCGGTTTTATCGGGCGGAGGATTCCAATATGACAAAATTCAGCATGGGCTTTCTGCTCATGCTGCTGGTGCTGCTCATTTCCTATGATGTTGCCTGGGGCGTCGTGACTGCGGCTGCCGGGGAGAGCTGGCTTTCCTATGGAGTACAGGCGCTGCTGCTGAGCTTTACGATTTCCCCGCGCAGCCTTGCCGCTGCCGGGAAGGAAATACAGCAGTATCTTTGGGCGGATGATCTGGCAGAGGCGCGGAAAAAGGTGGGCTGGATCGTGGGGCGCGACACGCAGTCGCTGGATGCCTCGGAGGTGACCAGGGCCACGGTGGAGACCATTGCCGAGAACATTGTAGACGGCATCATCGCACCTTTCTTTTTCTTTTTTCTGGGCGGGGTCCCTCTGGCGGTGGCCTATCGGGCGGCCAATACCATGGACTCCATGATTGGCTACAAAAATGATAAATACCTTTATTTTGGGCGCGCGGCGGCCCGGCTCGATGATGTGCTGAATTACATACCGGCACGCATCACGGGAATCCTGCTGGTGCTGGCTGCCGGCATTCTGCGGCTGGATATGAAGAATGCCTGGCGCATCATGCGGCGGGATGCCGCGCAGCATCCCAGTCCCAATGGTGGCTTCCCGGAGGCTGCGACAGCCGGAGCACTGGGCATAAGGCTTGGCGGCATGAATTCTTATTTCGGCAAGCCGCATTTTCGTGCCTATATGGGAGATCCGCTGGAAACACTGGCCGCACCGCATATTACCGGCGCAATACGGCTCATGTATACGGCAACGGTTTTGTTCCTGCTGGTGGCAGGGGTGTTGAGTTTAGGGGGAGGCAGATAATATGCGGTCTTTTTTCATTGGCCTGCAGTTTTTGACACGAATATCCATTGTCCATCAGGAGAACTGGACCGTAGAGGATTTTGGCCGCAGCGTAAAGAGCTTTCCGCTGGTCGGAGCAGTGCTGGGGGCGTGCTATGCGCTGGTGGCCTATTGCCTTTGTATCTGGCTGCCGACACTGGGCTGGGAGGTGCCGCGTCATCTGTCCAGCGTCTTGCTGCTGCTGCTGCCGCTGCTGCTGACAGGCGGGCTGCATGCCGATGGCTTTATGGACACGATGGACGGTGTATTCTCCGGCCGCTCCAGGGAGCGTAAGCTGGAGATCATGAAGGACAGCCGGGTAGGAGCCAATGGCGTGACCTCTTTTGTGTTGCTGCTGCTGCTCAATTGGGCAATTCTGCTCGATATGCCGCCCTTCTGGCTGGTTCCGGCACTTTTTGTGATGCCGGTCATTGGCCGCTGCATGATGGTGGGCGCCATCACCTGCTTTCCGTATGCCCGTCCTGAAGGAATGGGCAAGGCCTTCGCGGAATACGCGGGCAAAAAATCTCTCTGGCTGGCGTTCTTCCTCACGGCTGTCTGCGTTGCGCCCTGGGGCCCGCTGGCCGGCGCGGCTTTTTTGGTCAGCGCCGTATTCACCGTGTGCTTTGCCCGCTATATCACCGGAGTTCTGGGCGGCCTTACCGGTGACGTGTACGGTGCGCTGACTCTGCTGAATGAGGTGCTGGTGCTGCTGGTATTCCTGTTGGGTTCACAGGTGGTGGGATGAGTATGCGGATCGAAGTCAAGGTGCCGGGCTCCTGCGGTGAGCTCGTGCAGGGAACGGCGGATGGCGTTCCTTTTTTGGTTACGTGCCCGGTGAATCTCTATACCCGTCTCATCCTTGCTTCCGGGGAGCGGCGGCTGGCTGGCTTTGGCAGCAAGGCGCAGATGGCCCTGGAGCGGACGCTGGATTATCTGGGGGTCAAGGCGTTTCCTTTCGATATGACCTTGCAGTCGCAGCTTCCCTGCGGCAAAGGTATGGCCTCGAGCAGCGCGGATATTGCCGCTGTATGCATCGGAGCGGCTGCCGCGCTGGACAGGGAGCTGGCACCGGAGGAGATTGCCCGTATTGCCGCTGGCATTGAGCCCACAGATGGTGTATTCTTTAAAGGGATCGTAAAGATCAATCACATGACAGGGGAGTGCCAGGAGCATCTTGGAATATTCCCCCGGCTGCGTATCATCGTGCTCGATACAGGCGGTATCGTGGATACGCTGGCCTTTCATGCCAAAAACGATCTGCAGCGATTGAGCCCGCAGCATGAGCAGGCGACGGCGGCAGCCCTGGAGCTTCTGCGGCAGCCCTGTACGCCGGAACGGATTGCTGCGGCAGCTACCAGGAGCGCGCTGGCAAATCAGCAGCGGCTGGAGAAAAAAGCCCTGGAGGAGCTGGTGGAATTCGTGCTCTCGCAGGGAGCACTGGGTGTCAATGCGGCGCATAGCGGGACGATTCTCGGCGTGCTGTTTGCACCGGATACCACGGCTGCGGAGCTGGCCCGGCAGGCTGAGCACATCTGCCGGAAGTATCCGCATCTGCAGTATCTGCAGACCGTGGAGCTTATCGCCGGCGGCTATACTATAGAAAAAAGGTGAAGGCTTTGAGTGAACCATTCGTACATGGTGGAAATATCTATGAATATGAAGCACCGGCTGGCGGCTGGCTGGATTTCAGTGCAAATATAAATCCGCTGGGCATGGCACCAGAGGTGCGGCAGGCGATTGCCGCCAATATCGACGGACTTGTCCATTATCCGGACCCGCGGGGAACAGAGCTTAAGACGGCGCTGGCTGATTACTACGGCGTTGTGCCGGAGCAATTGGTGCTGGGCAATGGAGCGGCAGAGCTTCTCTATGTATTTTTTCATCATTTCCGGCCGGGGCGGGTGCTGCTGCCTGTGCCGGCCTTCAGCGAATATGAGCGGGCGGCGCGTTCTGCGCACACGGCGGTTGAATATTATATGCTGTCGCCACAGGATGGTTTTTCTATCCTGCAGCCGGAGTTTCTCCAGCAGGTAAGCATGGCAGAGTGCGTTATCCTTGGCAATCCCAATAATCCAACGGGAACGTTGATCCCTGCGGTCGAAATGGAGAAATGTGTCCGCATTGCGGCGTTGCAGGACGCAGTTGTCATCGTCGATGAATCTTTCCTGGATTTTCGGGAGGATGCGGAACGCTATTCCGTACGGAAGCTGGTCAATGAATATCAGAACCTGGTTGTA
Organism: uncultured Selenomonadaceae bacterium; assembly: GCA_964520975.1. GTDB lineage: Bacteria > Bacillota > Negativicutes > Selenomonadales > Selenomonadaceae > CAZFPA01. The sequence continues at coordinate 100,604 of CAZFPA010000002.1, forward strand.
CTGCAGTCACTCACGAAATTTTATGCGATTCCTGGTTTGCGGCTGGGCTTTGCTATCATGTCGCCGGGAATGGCTGCCAGGATGGAGCGCAGCAAGGATGCCTGGAATGTGAATCTGCTCGCGCAGAAGGCGGGGGTTGCGGCATTGCAGGCCACGGCATATCAGCGGGCGAGCCGACAGCTGATTCATGATGAGATGCACTATCTGCAGCAGTCGTTGCAGGAGCTGGACGGAGTCCGTGTATTTCCCCCCTCGGTGAATTTTCTGCTGCTGGATCTTGCCAAAACCGGCTGGAGAGCAGCGGATTTCCTGGCAGCTGTACGTCGGCAGGGAATTTTAATTCGCGATTGCAGCAATTACCCGGGGCTGCAGGATACCTATATTCGTATTGCGGTGCGTTCGCATGCAGAAAATGAGCGGCTGCTCCGGGTGTTTCAAAAAGTATTGGCAAGGGAGCTGGCTGAGGTATGACAAAAATCATTTTATTGCGGCATGGTGAAACGGAATGGAATCGCCTGGGAAAATATCAGGGCCAGTCGGATATTGCCCTTTCGGAAAAGGGGCGCTGCCAGGCACAGACGCTGGCGGCACATTTTCCGGTCCGGACGCTGCAGGCAGCATATGCCAGTGACCTGCAGCGGGCAATGGAAACCGCGCGTGTCGCGACGAGTTCCTTTGGCTGTACAGTCACCGCGGAGCCACGACTCCGCGAGGTGAATTTTGGCGATTGGGAGGGGCTTACCTATGCCCAGATTTCTGCGGGCTGGCCGGAGGCCATGGAAAAGTTCTTTCAGCTGCCGGATCTGCTGGAAATCCCTCATGGTGAGACCTTTGCCGAGGTCCAGCAGCGGGCTATGGCCGCGTTGGAAGAAATAGCGGCAGCCCATGAAGGAGAGACGGTCCTGGCAGCCGCGCATGGCGCGGTCAATCGGACGATCCTGGCGGGAGTCCTGCACATGCCGCTTCGCTATATCTGGAGCCTGCGGCAGGACAATACGGCCGTGAATATCCTGCGCTATGAAGAGGGCCGTTGGCTGCTGGAGCTCATGAACAGTACGGCGCATCTGCAGCAGCGGGGAGAATAGCCGGAAAGATTCTTTTCCGGCTGTACGAGGTTGACAGCTTCTGACAGTTATATTATAATTTCTATTTATGTCGGTTAGAAAAGATATAAAAGAGGGATTATATTGATTGCTTTTAAAGAAGCGTGGTATTCAGGATTGTTTCAGTCGGATCAATGGGGAAAGAATCTGGCTGCCGGACTTGTCGTAGGTGTCGTAGCCTTGCCGCTCGCGATGGCCTTTGCTATTGCCAGCGGGGTGTCGCCGGTACAGGGCATCTATACGGCAATTATTTCCGGTTTTTTTGTTTCGGTATTTGGCGGTTCCCGGGTGCAGATTGCCGGGCCAACGGGGGCTTTTATCGTTCTGCTCAGCGGCATTTTATTCAAATATGGGCTGGCCGGGTTGCAGATTGCTACCTTTATGGCTGGTGTCATTCTGCTGCTGATGTCCATGGCAAAGCTCGGGGATGTGATCCGTTTCATCCCGGCTCCGGTAATTGTCGGCTTTACGGCCGGAATCGGGGTGACCATCTGGGTCGGCCAATGGCAGTCTTTTTTCGGTTTTCCCGCGATCGGGCATACCGAGCTCTTTCATGAAAAGGTTTATCTGCTGCTGCTCTCCTTGCCGCAGACGCATGCGGCGACACTGGGGATTGCGCTGCTGAGCCTGCTGCTCATATTATTGACGCCGCGGATTCCCTATGCGCGCAAGGTGCCAGGTCCGCTTTGGGCGATGGTCGCAGCAACCTGCCTGCAGACGGTATTTTCCTTTCCCGGTGTCGCTACGATTGGTTCAGCCTTTGGCGGCATTCCGCGCGGTTTGCCGGAATTTTCTTTTCCCATCATGGAGCTGTCGGATGTCGTTGCGCTTATCGGTCCGGCCTTTACGATTGCGATGCTCGGCGCTATTGAATCGCTGCTTTCCGCTGTTGTAGCCGATGGAATGACCGGTCAGCAGCATGATTCGAACCAGGAACTCTTTGGGCAGGGACTGGCAAATCTCATCTGTCCGCTGTTTGGCGGCATTGCTGCTACCGGCGCGATTGCCCGCACGGCGACGAACATTCGGCAGGGCGGCACGAGCCCGCTCGCCGGGCTTGTACATTGTGTGATCCTGCTGGGCGTGGTGCTGTTCTTTGCGCCGTTGGCGGCTAATATTCCGTTGGCGGCTATGGCGGCAATCCTGTTTGTCGTCGCCTGGAATATGAGCGATGTCCGCAATTTTGTGCGGCTGCTTCGCGTGGCGCCGCTGGCGGATTCGTTGATTCTGCTCATTACCTTTCTGCTGACCGTCTTCGCTGATCTCGTGGTGGCGGTGAATGTAGGCGTGGTGCTGGCCATCCTGCAATTCATGCGCAAGATGGTTTTTTCCGTGGATATCCATCCGATCAGCCATAAGGAGATTGAGGCAGCGGTCCAAAAAGAAATGGCACGGCATCCGGAATTACTCGTGTATACGATTGAAGGGCCGCTGTTCTTTGGGGCTGTGAATGCCTTTGAACGTTCGCTGGTGCATATTTCCAAGGATCCGCGCTATCTGATCCTGCGGCTGGAGAATGTCCCGTTCGTCGACCTGACAGGGCTGAAGATGCTCAATGAGGTCATCCGGAATTTGCAGCGCCGCGGTATAACGGTATATCTGTGCGAAGCCAATCCGCAGGTGCGCCGTCATATGTATCGGGCGGGTATGTTCCGGACTCTGGGACGGGAACATCTCTGGCGAAAATTTTCAACCGTGCTCGCGAAATGCGAGCTGGAGATCGAGCAGTCTGAGCACAAGGAAAAGCGGGTTGCAGACTGTCCGGTTGTACAGCAGTGCCTGGACTGAAGGGGCTGCTTTCCTGCTGTGGGGCAGGGGTGTTTTCATAGGAAAGCCTATGGGCAAAAAAATCACGATTTCCATTTTGGGAAATCGTGATTTTTATATGGAGCTATTTTTTGAACTCCTGCAGGCGGCGCTGGGCACCGGATTCAATACTTTGACGATGGGCGATGCACCGCTTATGGGTTCCGTGACCGATGATGCCCAGGTCATCGCGGGCTTCCAGGCGCAGGCTGATCTCGTTGCCCTCAATGGCCTCGATGATGGCACTGACAGCGACATGCATACCTTTGCTGGTCGGTGCGGTATGCGTGAAGCTGATATGGGTGCCGACGCTTACATAATCCTGGGGGAGATGAATATCAATGGCATGGATGGCCGCTTCGATGGCCATGTGGAGAAGCCTGGGCGTAGCCAGCAGATTCTTGAGCCCGCTTGAATAGGTTTCCGGGGTATCGGAGTGTTGAATGACCTTGTTTTCCACGGCTCGCTGCCCGATGGAAAGATAGTCCTTCAAGTCAATCATGCGTATCACCTCACTCTCTGTTTATCTATCTCTATTGTAAAATGCGGGGGAAGAAAAGTAAACAAAAATCGGAATATTGGCAAATAATAGTATGGGCGGGGAAGAGGATGGACAAAGGGGCTATAGGCTGGCATTTAGCGAAGAAGCGGACTTTCAGGAAGTTTTCAGATATAGAGAAAATTTTGCAGGATATCAGGATTTTTGCAACGAATAAATAAAAAAATGAAATGTGTAAGCCTATGAATGAATA
>CAZFPA010000003.1:0-72852 GCA_964520975.1 uncultured Selenomonadaceae bacterium
AATAATTTTTCGAATATCGCTTTAGCCTAGTACATCGTACACGAAATAACTGGACTAGAAGTACGCAGGATGAATTTTCAGCTGCAAGGCGGAGGAGTGATGCGCAGAGAGCCGCTGCTTCAGCAGCGTGCGAATCGCTTATGCCCTTGTGGCTGGCATAGCGGTGGCTATGCCGATTGACGACAACGCGGCAGATGGAAATTCAGATAAGTAATTCGACTAGGTATTTCGTGCACGATGCGCTAGGTGTATAGGCCTGCTTTGCGTTATAACTCGGAACAGGATGTCCCCCTCTCTGCAGGTGGTGGGCGGGAACGGAGATAACAGGCGGTGCGTTGCTATCTCCCGCCTCGTTGAAACGCTGCTGGGAAGGATTTTGCGTTGCGAAATCCTGAACAATGGCGTTATAATGAAAAGCAGGAAAAAAGAAAGGAATCGAAACCCATGCGTATTTACATGAATGATATGCTGTATGCTGTTTCCTATGCACTGGACTGTGTAGAGCAGGAGTTTTTGGGGGCGAGGAGCTATCATTCCGGCAGAGTTGCCTATCTTTGTGTGGAACTGGGGCGCCGCTGCGGGCTGGCGGATTGTGATCTGCTCGCTCTGGCGGCTGCGGCTGTACTGCATGATAACGCACTGACAGAGTATGTGAGTCTGCGCCAGTCGGGGCGGGAGGATGGTGGCTATCTGCCGGAGACCCAGGCCTCGCCAAAGGATCTGCGCGTCCATTGCGAGCTGGGGGAACGGAATGTGCACAGTCTCCCGTTTTATGAGCGGATACAGGGAGCGGTGCTCTACCATCACGAAAATGCGGATGGCAGTGGACCCTATGGAAAGCTGCCGGCGGCAACTCCGCTGTTTTCCCGGCTCATACATCTTGGCGACCATATCGATAACCGCTTCCATCTCGATCAGGTGGATACAGCTAAATATCAGCGCATCCTTGCCTATCTGGAGCGGCATAAGGGGCAGCTGTTCGATGACCGGCTTGTGGAGCTCTTTCCGCTGGTGTTCCCTGCACCCTTTGCGGAGAAGCTGGCTGGTGGTCAGGCCCGGCAGCTGCTGCAGGATTCCCTGCCGCATTTGTATCGTGATTACGATGCTGCGAGCGTTGAGGCGCTCGCAGCTGTCTTTGCGAAGATCATCGACTACAAATCGCATTTTACCTGTACGCATTCGCAGGGAATTGCCAAAAAGGCGCGTGATCTTGGCGCGTACCTTGGCATGGAGCCGGCAGTACAGACGAAGCTGTATCTGGCTGGAGCACTGCACGATATCGGGAAACTCACGATTCCCAATGCGATCCTGGAAAAGCCGGATCAGCTGACCGAGGCGGAGTTTGAAATCGTGAAGACCCATGCGCTGGCCTCGTGGAAGATACTGAGTCCGATTGACGGGCTGGAGGATACGGCCCGGTGGGCTGCGTATCATCACGAGAAGCTCAATGGGCAGGGGTATCCTTTTGGACTGCGGGCCGCTGACCTGGATCGCCCGGAGCGGCTTATGGCCTGCGTGGATATCTATCAGGCCTTGACGGAGGCCCGCCCTTATAAGGCGGGGTTCTCCCATGAAAAATCCATGCGAATCATGTATGGCATGGTGCAGAACGGCTTTATCGATGGGGAGATCACAGCGGCCGTCGATCGCTGCTTTGCCGTGCAGGCAGCGGCGGGAACAGAGCATGCGGCAAAGGAAGGGGAAAAATATGAACGTAAGAGTACAGCAGTATTATAAAATCAATCGTCATTTGAAAAAAGCGTATCATCAGCGGGTGCGGGAGCAGGCTGCTGCGTCTGAGATCGCAAGGATACGGGAAATCAATCTGCATCTGGTGGACAGCTTTGCCCATCAGGGTTTGATCAGCCACGAATGGGCTGCGGCCCTGGGACATACCTGTCAGCATGGAAGATGAAAAAAAGGTTCGCCAGCAGGCGGACCTTTTTTTGCGAAAAATCAGTGCGGAAGCGGATGGCGGAGCAGGCGCAGCGCCTGTGCGGCGGAACGGAGCAGGTTTTCTGCTGCGGTATGGGGCTCCATGGCTGCAGCGAGATCCATAGGCTGCCGCAGGATGGGAAAATAGGCGTCGATGCCGTGGGCATTCACGGCGTCTGCATCGGGCAGAGCGCAGCCGCAGAACGCGATGACACAGGCTGCAGGCTGCAGTGCTTTCGCCAGCGCAGCGATGCCGATGGGGGCCTTTCCCATTGCTGTCTGGCCATCCATGCGCCCCTCTCCGGTAATGACAAGACTGGCTGTCGACAGGGCCGTCCGGATGCCGATCGCATCGAGGATCAGAGGCGTGCCCGGTTCAAGGGAGGCGCCCAGAAAAGCCTGAAAGGCATAGCCGAGTCCGCCGGCGGCACCGGCGCCCGGCAGGGAAGCCCCGGTATGTCCCAGCTGTTGTGCTGTCTTTTCGGCAAAGGACTGGATGGCGGTGTCCATGTCCCTGACAATCGCCGGGGAAGCACCCTTCTGTGGGGCAAAGACGGCGGAGCAGCCCTGCGGCCCATAGAGGGGGTTTGTTACATCGCAGGCAATGCGGAAACGGCATTGCCGCACGATCGGGGCAAGCTGGCTGTCGTCGATCTGCGCGACCGTTGCGAGGTCCTGGCCCATGATGCCGGCCGGACGGCCATCCGCCTGCAGAAACCGCACGCCGAGCGCGGTGAGCATGCCCAGGCCGCAGTCATTGGTTGCACTGCCGCCCAGGCCGATGATGAAGTCCCGGCAGCCTCTTTTGGCAGCGGACAGGATGAGCTCGCCGAGACCATAGGTAGTAGTATGGAGCGGATTGCGCTTTTCCTGTGGCACCAGTGTCAGGCCGGCGGCGTCTGCCATGGCCAGCACGGCGGTATTCGTCCGGGGAAGCAGACCGTAGCGGCTGGAAATTCTATCGCCCAGCGGACCGGTCACCGGCAGGGAGATGATCTCGCCGTCGAGGCCCTGGGTAAGTGCCTCTAAGGTGCCTTCACCACCGTCTGCCAGTGGAAATACCTGGATGGCGGCGTCCGGAAAAACAGCCTGGGCGGCCCTGGCCGTGATGTTTCCGGCCTCAAGGCTGGAAAGACTTCCCTTGAAGGAATCCATAGCAATGATGATATTCATAAAATGGCCTCATTTCATAAGGATTTTCAATCGTCGGATTCTGAATAGTGTGCGGCCAGCAGCTCCCGTTGGCGCAGCTGTCGGTTCCGTTCGATATAGCGGCTCAAAAAGATGTTGGGGATCGCGATGCCGACGGCAATCGCAGCCAGAATCAGCATGGCCTCGATACCGCTGCGGAAGCCGGCAATGAGATCGGCGGTATCGCTGTTGTTGATATTGATGATGGCGAAGAGCAGGCGATAGAGCAGGACGCCTGGAATCATGGGGATAACAGCCGGAATGGCCAGCACGTGATTGGGTGTATGGAACCAATGGATTGCGCGCAGGGAAAGGATGCCCACGGCTGCGGAGCCGATAAAGGAGGCTGCTGCCTGATCCATGCCCATCTCCAGTGCAAAGAAATTGCGCAGGCAGACGGAGAGGACGCCGCCGGCTGCGGCTGCGGGCAGCAGCCGGCGCGGTACGTTGAAGATCATGGAGAAGCCGACGGCAGAAATGGCTGCAGCGGCTGCATGGCTGATATAGATGCTGTCCGGGATGATGCGTAGGCTGGTGAAATCATTGATGTGCAGCAGGCGGATGGCGATGACGATGCCAAAGGTCATGCTGGCGACGATGATGATGGTATTCATGGCCCGGGTCGAGCCGGAGACAATGTAGTTGTTCAGCAGGTCGTCAATGGAATTGATGAGCGGAATGCCGGGAACGATGAAGAGCGCACAGGCGATGAGCGGGTGCCAGGGCGTCGCGGAGGCTGGCAGGTACTGGGTCAGAAAGGCCAGGCAGGTGGCACCGAAGGCGGCAATGGCAATGCCGGCATAAGCATTGAAGCCCCAGCGCTGGCAAAGGCGCCGGAGTCCAAAGCCCAGAGAGGCACAGATGGCTGTATAGAGGAAGGCCAGCCAGTCGCTGCCGAACAGTTTGCAAAAACCGCCACAGGCAAAGCCGGCTCCGATTGCAGTGACCCAGGGCGAGTAGAAGCGCGGCCGGTGGCTGATTTCCTCCAGGGCGGCTGCAAATTTCTCCAGGGAATACTTGTTCTGCATCGCCCGCCAGGACAACTTGCTCAGTGCGGAAATCACGGTCATGTTGATGCCGTGATGCTGGCATTTGCGAAATCCGGTATAAAAACGGGGCCCGTCCTGGATGTTGACCATGAGCGTGGTATACATGATGTGCAGCGTCAGCTTTTCCTGCGGTATGCCCATGTAGGCAGCAGTCCGGTTCATATTCCGTATGATGCGGCTGGTATCGGCGCCGCTTTCCATGAGCAGCTGTCCGGTTTGCAGCAGCAGGTTGATTTTCTGGTGGATCGCGGTGATCTCACCATCTGCGGGATATTTCATAAAAATGACCTCCTGAAGCTTACTATAGTTTTATTATTCGCGTTTTCTCTGAAAAGTTCCTATGAAATTTATTCCATGGAGAAAAAAGCTTTTATAGAACTTTTCTATTCTTACGATAACTAAAAAGAATACATTGATTTATTTAGTGTTATCAAGCGTTTATTACTATAATACAGCCCCTGTAATACAGAATGATAAAAAATACCATACAAAATGTAATTGTTTCTGCATATCATAACTTTAAGTTATGAAAATACCATGAAATGCTAAAATAAAATAATTGGACACTAATATGCTAAAGTGGTATAACATTCTACGTGGGATATGGAGCCCATAATGATCAAGGGGGAGATTAGAAATGATGGAAACAAATGATTCGCGCGGCGAGGTACAGGCAGCTGTAGGAGCTGACAAGACCGAGCGACTCTGGTCCAGGGATTATGTTTTTGATATCGGGGTGAATTTCCTGATCTATATTGTTCACTTTCAGCTCATGCTGTGGTCGACAAGCTATGCGATTGCCAACTGGCATGTCTCAATCGGCACGGCCGGCCTGGCATCCGGCATCTTTATTGTCGGTGCATTGGTGGCACGGATTCCGGCAGGGCGTTATATTGATTATATCGGCCGGCGGCGGATGTTTTTAGGCGGAACCGCGATGTTCTTTCTCATGGTGTTGCTGTATCGCGTGGCACCGGACCCGAACTCCTTTATGGCGGTGCGCTTCGTACATGGCCTGGCGTTCGGTACGTCCTCTACGGCTGCCAGCACGGTTGTCGCCGCATTGGTGCCGATGAAGCGCATGGGCACGGGCATCGGCTACTTCACACTGGGCGTTACCATGGCCTCGGCTATTGGTCCTTTCATGGCTTTGTCCTTTGTCGGAACCGGTAATTTTGATTTGAGTATTTATGTCTGCACAGCGCTTACGGCACTGATTTTCCTGTTGTCCTTTTTCATCAAGGCGCCGGAACGCAGCATTACATCAAGAGAGCGCGCAACCCTCCGCGAGGTATCGTTCGACGCGTTCTTTGCCCGCCGCTCTTTGGCGGTGGCTTTCGTTGCCATGCTTGGCGGCATCTGCTATTCTACGGTATTGAGCTTTTTAGGCGAGTATGCGCATGCCATGAATATGGCAGAAGTCGGTGGAACCTGGTTCTTCATCTGCTTTGCGGCGACATCCTTCCTGAGCCGTCCGCTTACAGGGCATCTGCTGGATACGCGCGGCGGCAATGTCGTGCTCTATCCGTCGCTGGTGCTGCTGGCGATTTCCATGGGAACCATTGCCTTTGCCAGCAGTGACTGGATGCTGCTGGTAGGCGGCCTGCTGCTCGGCGCGGGCTATGGTACTGTGACCGCAGCCTGCCATGCGCTGGCTGTTCATTGTGCGCCATTCCATCAGGTCGGCGTGGCAACTTCGACGTATTTTGTTTTACTGGATCTCGGCATTGGTGTCGGTCCGTATTTTCTTGGCAATCTTGTGCCCTCCTTCGGCTTTCCGGCAGTCTATGTGTGCGCGGCTATCATCTCCTTCGTCGGCATCGTACTCTACTATGTGACTCTCGGACGCCAGGGCAGATTCTCACCGGCCCGCATGGAAGCGGACCGCGAGCTGAAGCTTGAGGAAGCAGCGGTACTTGGTAAATAAAACTCATTCATAGACAGATTGGAAAAAATAAGCGGACAGCGACGGCTGCCCGCTTATTTTTTGTAACATCAGTTACTGCCGGAAAACGTAGCAGCATGGTACAATGATCTTTCATGAAAAGGAGGAGACAGCATGGGGAAATGGTTAGTAGTTTATTCATCCGTTACAGGTAATACGAGGCAGGTGGCCCAGGCCATGGCGGACGCAGCAGAGGATGCGGAGCTCTTTTCCGTCGATGCGGTGCCGGAGGATCTCACGGCCTATGAGGTCGTGCTGGCCGGTTATTGGCTGCGCCGCGGCGGCCCGGACCCGAAAATGACGCGGTTCTTGCCGAAGGTCCGCGGCAAGGAGGTCGTGTTCTTTCAGACGCACGGGGCTCTGCCGGGTTCAGAGCATGCCGTTACGGCCTTTGCCAGGGCCGCGCTGCTGCTCGGTGAAGGCTGCAGTATCCTGGGAACCTTCAGCTGTCAGGGGAAGATCAATCCAATGCTGATTGAAAAGCGCAAGAAGGCTGGTCCGGATGACCCGCACGCGAATAGTGCGGAGAACGCAGCGCGCTGGGCCGCGGCCGCCGCCCACCCGGATGAGGCGGACCTGGCCGCGGCAGCCGCCTTTGTCAAGGCGCTTTACCGCAAGCGCATGCTGCGGGCACGCTTCGCGGAAAAGCGCAGCTGAGGGAAAGCTTTTTACACGCTGCTCCCGGAGTCATCGCCCGGGAATTTCCTTCATAATTTCTTCATATTTCGTGCATCATTTCTGCATATTTGCTTCTTATAATGAACTTGTGAAGCAGGAAAAGATATTTCCTGCAAAATGAATGCAGGAGGAAAAAATGATGAGTATGACGAATTATATGGAACTGTTGATGGTGAATCAGCCGTGGAATCTCATTTTATTCATGGTGATACCGGTTGGATTGGCGGAGGCTTTGGTGGCAACCGAGTTTTATGCGGCTTATCTACAGGAGCGGGCGAGCCGCTGGCATGTGTGGAATCGGCGGCTGGGCATTGCGGCAGGCACTTATTTTACGGGGGTGTTCTTCTACCTGATCATCCATGTGGTGCCGTACCTTTCCTGGCGTGGTCCGTTGGATGTGCTGGCTGTGGTGTTCTACCTGAGTGGGATTGTTCCGTTGCTGGGGATTGCACTGCTGGAACTTGGCGTATGGGGCCGCGGACAGACGCAGCGTCAGCGCATGTTCTGCCACTTTAAGCTGTTGATTGGCTTTTTGGTCGTAAGCCATGCGGCCATGATCTTCGGGATGACCGATCCGGCCTTGAGCGGTCATGGTATGCAGCCGGGGAATGGTATGCGGCATGAGATGGGGGGAATGCCCGCGATGGAGCACGGTGCAATGGATCATTCCAAAATGAATCATGGTGAGATGAACCGGCAGCCCTGATGGCTGCCGGCCCAGGGCGGAGGTACTGCTATGGGAGGGGTGTGTATGCCGTATTCTGTTTTAGTCGTCGATGATGATCGGAATCTGCAGAAGGTTCTGCAGGAGTATTTTGCAAAGGAAAATTTCGTTGTCTACACGGCCAGTGATGGTTTGGCGGCTTTGGAGGCTGTACAGCGATATAAGCCGAGCATCCTGCTGCTGGATCTCATGCTGCCGGGCCTTGATGGCTGGGAGGTATGCCGTCGGCTGCGCCGTATGAGCTCGATTCCGATCATCATGCTCACGGCCCGGGATGATGAGGCCGATCAGCTGGTTGGCCTGGAGATCGGCGCAGATGATTATATCACGAAGCCGTTTAGTCTGCGTGAGGTGTCCGCGCGGGTGCGGGCCCTCCTGCGCCGCACCTACGGTGAGATATTACAGCCCGAGCAGGTCCTTCGCTATGGGGCCTTGGAACTTGATGTGGCGCAGCATGTCCTGCGCTGTGATGGGCGGGTAGTGGAGCTTACACCTATTGAATTTGGGCTGCTGGAGGTATTTATGCGGGCTCCGCAGCGGGTGTTCAACCGGCTGCAGCTCATGGAGAATACCCATGGTTTTGCCTTTGATGGCTATGAGCGCACGATGGATGCCCATATACGGAATCTGCGCAAGAAGATTGAAAAGGATTCCCGTCGCCCGGAATACATTCTCACGGTTTATGGCATCGGTTATAAGTTTGGCGGTGACAGCAATGCCTAAGCTTTGGAGCTTGCGTTATCGGCTGATGGGCATGACGTTTCTACTGATTATGCTCACGGTGATCTGTCTTATTTCCCTGGCAAATCAGCAGATGGAGCAGCTGTTTCAGGCCTATCTGGAGCTGCAGCCGGCGCCGCTGCTGCCCATGGGGAAGCATGAGCAGATGTTTCTGCATTCGGTTCATCAGTCACTGCTTTGGGTTGGACTGCTGTTTGCCGGCATAGGACTGGGAGCGAGCTACCTGCTGGCCAGGAAGATCACAGTGCCCTTGCAGCGCCTCAGTGCTGCTGCTGAGGCCATTCGGCAGGGCCGGCAGCCATCGGCGGTTCCCCTGGTGAACCGTGACGAAATCGGTCAGCTCACACAGACGTTTAATCAGATGGCGGAGCAGCTTGCCCGTACCGAGCAAATGCGGCGGGAGTTTCTGGCGAACACGGCACATGAACTTCGCACGCCACTGGCTGTTCTGCAGGGAAATCTTGAGAACATGCTGGAGGGGGTCATACAGCCGGATATGGAGCGGATTTTCTTTTTGCAGGAGGAAGTCATGCGCCTTACACGTCTGGTCGGAGAACTGCGGGAGCTTTCGCTGGCGGAAGCGGGACAGCTTGTGCTGCACCGGGAGACACTGGATATCAATGCTCTGCTGCAGCGGGTTATCGGGATGCTGCAGCCGCTTTTTGATGAGAAGGGGCTGCAGGTGCATTGCGATCTTGCGGCACTGCCTTCGGTACAGGCCGATCGGGACCGAATGCAGCAGGTCTTTTATAATGTGTTGACTAATGCGCAGCGCTATGCGCCGGCTGGGGGGAATATCCGGGTTCACAGCTGGTCGGCCGGGACTTCGCTGTTTTTGGCGGTAGCGGATGATGGCGAGGGGATTCCGGCGGCAGATCTGCCCCATGTATTTGATTATTTTTATCGTGCGGACAAGTCCCGCAGCCGTGAAAGCGGTGGCTCCGGAATCGGGCTTTCGCTGGCCCGGCGCTTTGTCGAAAGCCATGGCGGTCATATTTGGGCGGCGAATACAGCCACCGGTGGAGCGGAGATCACGATGGAATTACCCTGTAAAACAACAGAGCAGTGAAGAGCGGGCCGTTCTTCCGTTTGCAGACAGGCATTCAGGGATGCCTGTCTTTTGTTGTTGCGGGACACCTTGCAGAATATTTTCATCCATAGTAAACTGAAACCATCTATTTTTGATGGCAGAGGGGATTTTATTGTTATTCAATTCATACGAATTCATGTTTTTGTTTCTGCCCGTGACGCTGGTCGTGTATTTCGGACTGGCCAGGCGGCGGTGGACGAGAGGTGCTGTCGGCTGGCTGGCAGCGGCTTCGTTCTTTTTTTATGGCTGGTGGGATGTGCGCTACGTTCCCCTGCTGCTGGGGTCGATTGTTTTCAATTTCCTGATGGGACGGGGCATTGAGGGCGCGCAACGGAAAAAACGCTGGCTGGTGGGCGGGATTGTGGTCAATCTGCTGCTGCTGGGCTATTTCAAATACACGGGCTTCTTCCTGAGTACCTGGAACCAGGTCTTTGGCAGCGGCTATGCGGTGCCGCAGATTGTGCTGCCCTTGGGGATTTCTTTTTTTACCTTTACGCAGACGGCGTATCTTATCGATGCGTATCGGGGCGAAACGCGGCGCTATTCTTTTCTGACGTACTGTCTTTTTGTGACGATTTTTCCGCATCTCATTGCCGGGCCGATCATCAATCATCGCGATATGATCCCGCAGTTTTCCCGCCTGCGGAATTTCTGCCCGGATGCGAGGAATATCGCGCGCGGGCTCGTGCTCTTTTCCTTGGGGCTGTTCAAAAAGGTTGTAATCGCGGATTCCCTGTCACCCTGGGTGCAGGCGGTGTTTTCCGAAACGGGGGCTGCCAGCTTTGCGGAGGCCTGGGCGGGCGCGCTCAGCTATACCTTTCAGCTCTACTTCGATTTTTCCGGGTATTCGGAGATGGCAATCGGCCTGGGGCTGCTGCTGAATCTGCGTTTTCCGCAGAATTTCAATTCGCCCTATCAGGCCAATTCCATAATTGATTTCTGGCGGCGGTGGCACATGACGCTGGGCGGCTGGGTCAGGGACTATCTCTATATTCCGTTGGGCGGTAACCGGCGGGGCGAAGGGAAGAAGATGCGGAATCTTTTTGTGTCGATGCTTATTATCGGTCTTTGGCATGGTGCCGGCTGGACCTTTGTGCTCTGGGGCGGTCTGCATGGTGTACTGCTGGTCATCAATCATCAGTGGCGGCGGCTGCAGCTGCAATTGCCACTGGCCTGCTGCCGCGTTCTGACCTTTTTGAGTGTGCTGGTCTGCTGGGTGTTTTTCCGGGCGGATACATTCACTGCGGGCTGGCAGCTTTGCCAGGCCATGCTGGATTGGCAGCAGCTGCTTGGCGGCCAGGCGATGGCCTGGGGATTGCCCGCCGCGCCGGTTGAGGTATGGAGCCTTTTGGCGCTGCTGCTCGTGCTCACGGCATGGATGAAGAATCCGCTGCAGCTTGTGGCGTCGTTCCGTGCGGACTGGCGCTGGCTGGCGGCGAGCGTATTGCTGATGCTCTGGTCGCTGTATGCCCTGGCTCATGTCTCAGATTTTTTGTATTTCCAGTTCTAACGGAGGGATTGTATGAGAGCAAAGGTATTTGCCGGAAGCTGGCTCGTGCTGGTTGTCGGTTTTTTCCTGGGAAACTTCCTGCTCTGGCAGCTGGTGACTTCCCAGGTTTTCTTTGAGAGCATGGATGGGCATGGCGATTTGAAGCGCATTGGCAGTTTTGCCGCGACGCCGGCCCGGACCCATCCGGTAGAATATGCGAAGAAGCATGTGGAATTTCGGGATTATGTGGCCGCGGGCGGGCAGGAGCATTTTGACGTGCTGACCATCGGCGATTCCTTTTCCAATGGCGGGGGCGGCAATTATTATCAGGATTATCTGGCGGACCGTTACGGTCTGCGGATTCTGAATGTGCCCTGTGATGCCTTTGGCGATGGCAACGCGTTGTCAATTCTCTATGCACTGCAGCAGACGGGCTGCCTGGCGGAAATCGCGCCGCGGTTTGTCATCGTGGAATCGGTTGAGCATTATATCGGCGATCGCTATAATGGAAAGCTTCCGGAGCGGCCGCTGCTGAGCCGGGAAGAGTTTCTGAAGAAGGAGCTGCCGGAGCATCGGGCGGCGGATGGAATCCGTGAGGACAAGCTCTTTACCCCGATTATGATCAAGGCGAATATCGAATATCTGAAAAACAGGCTCTATGCGCTGCAGCATCCCGGGTCCCTGAGTGATACTGCCGATTGGGCTATGCTGTCCCGGGATGCCTTCACGGCGCCGGGGCAGGAACGGCTGCTGCTCTATTATCATCTGGAGGCCGATCCTTTGGCAAATCCGCTGGTGCCGGCGGAAATCCATCAGAATATGCAGGCTGCGGCCGATATGCTTGCGGTGCAGGGCGCGGAGCTGATCTTTATGCCGGTGGTCGGCAAGCTCGATCTATATTATCCGTATCTTGCGGATGGCAGCGGACTGCCGGAAAATCCCGGTCTGGCTGCCTTATCGGCAGCACCCCACAGCTATCGTCTCCTCGATACCAGGAAAATCCTGCGGGCCGCGCTGTCCGAAGGCGTGCAGGATCTTTACTGGAATGATGATACGCATTGGTCCTGGAAGGCACAGCAACGTGTCGGCGATGCTCTATGGCAGGAAATGGCTGCGCCGTGAGAGAATTGCTTTTTGAAAGGAAGAATTTGTCATATTTATTTTTAAAAACTATTGCAAAATATTCGCACAACTTTTATAATAGAAGATAGAAAAATGATTTTGTATTATTAAGGGGGAGATTTTATGGCAGGTTCAAGAATTTTTGTTTGCCGTGTGTGCGGGAACATCGTGATGCTGGTACATAAGGG
This sequence comes from uncultured Selenomonadaceae bacterium, assembly GCA_964520975.1. Lineage (GTDB taxonomy): Bacteria > Bacillota > Negativicutes > Selenomonadales > Selenomonadaceae > CAZFPA01. The sequence goes on from CAZFPA010000003.1 coordinate 12,153, forward strand.
AGGCGGCCCGCTTTCCTGCTGCGGACAGCCGATGGAAGAGCTGGTAGCGAACACGACAGACGCTGCACAGGAGAAGCATGTTCCGGTTGTCACGAAAGAGGGCAACAAGGTCACTGTCAAAGTCGGCAGCGTTCCGCATCCGATGACCGAAGCACATCTCATTCAGTGGATTTACCTGCGCACCCAGCAGGGCGGCCAGTATAAGCTGCTCACGCCGACGGATGCACCGGAAGCTGTATTTGAAGTGGCAGAGGGCGATACGCCGCTGGCTGCTTATGAATACTGTAATCTCCATGGCCTTTGGAAGGCGGATATCTGAGGAAACAAAAGGGACTGCTGTAGCATATACGGCGGTCCCTTTTTTCTGGCGGCCCGGCTGCCGGGAAAAGCATAAGGAAATGAGGTTTTAGTATGCGCGGCGTTTTTGATATCGTTGGTCCGGTGATGATTGGACCCTCCAGCTCGCACACGGCCGGGGCGGTACGGCTCGGGCTTATTGCGGGCAAGATCCTGGGGGAACGGGCTGTCCGGGCCGAAATCAATCTGCATGGTTCTTTTGCGCAAACCTATCGCGGGCATGGAACGGATAAAGCTTTGATCGCGGGGATCATGGGCTTTGCCCCCGATGATGAGCGCATTCGGGACGCGCTGCAGCTGGCGGCCCATCAGGGACTGGATTACAGCTTTCAGCCTGTCCATATAGAGAATGCGCATCCGAATACGGCCGTGATCTATCTCATCGGCATCACCGGGCGGGTTGCGCGGGTGCGTGGCGCATCGATAGGCGGCGGCAATATCATGATCACCAATATTGATGGCTACGATGTGGAGCTCACGGGACAGTATCCGGCGCTCATCACCATCCATCGCGATCGGCCGGGGGTCATCACCCAGGTTACGAGCATTCTTTCCAAATATGAAATCAATGTGGCCTTCATGCGGGTCTCACGGCAGAGCCGCGGTGAAGCGGCTATGATGATTCTTGAGACGGATGATGTACTGGCGGATGATGTGCTGGAGGAATGCCGGCAGGTCTACGAGGTGGAAAATGCGTTCAGCATACCAGCGATATAGGGGTGAGAGCTATGATTAATTTCAATACGATGGCGGAGCTGATCCGTATGGCCGAAGAAAAGTCCCTGCCCGTCCATGATATCGTGCTGGCCAGGGAGATGCATACCTCGCAGCGGTCTCGGGATGTGCTGTGGCAGGAGATGCAGCGGAATTGGCAGGTCATGCAGGAATCGGTGCAGCGGGGCATCGCCAATGAGGAGCATTCCGTGAGCGGTCTGACGGGCGGAGATGCGAAAAGGCTCTATGCGGCCAGGGAACAAAGCTATACGGGGACAGCCGTCATGGCGGCTGCGGCCTATGCGGTCGGCATTGCCGAGGTCAATGCGGTCATGGGCCGCATTGTCGCCTGTCCGACGGCCGGCTCCTGCGGAATTGTGCCCGCGGCGCTTTTTGCGGCGGCACAGCACAATGGCAATACAGAGGACGAGATTGTGGGCGCGCTCTTCACGGCAGCGGGCATTGGCATGGTGATTGAGCAGAATGCTTCCATTGCCGGAGCTGCGGGAGGCTGTCAGGCGGAGTGCGGTTCGGCGGCGGGAATGGCCGCCGGCGCATTGGCGGAACTGGCCGGCGGAACGCCGCAGCAGGTCGGGCAGGCTGTAGCCCTGGCCATAAAGAATCTGCTGGGGCTGGTATGCGATCCGGTGGCCGGCCTTGTGGAGGTTCCCTGTGTGAAGCGGAATGGCTTTGCGGCCGTGCATGCCATGCTGGCTGCCGATATGGCGCTGGCGGGGGTAGCCTCCTTTATCCCTGTGGATGAGGTCATTGAAGCGATGGACCGCATTGGCCGGGCGATTCCCAAGTCCCTGCGTGAGACATCGGAAGCGGGACTGGCTGTGACGAAAACCGCCAAAGCAGTAGAAAAGAAAATTTATGGCTGAGATATTTTGCCGGAAAAAAAGGAATCTGCTACTTTGCCAAGAATTATACTTAAGAAAGCATGGCGCTGACACAAGGGCAGTATGCTCCGTGACTTTTCGGAAATCTATATCAATGCAATATAGGGAGAGGGTATTTCATGAAAAAGCTGTTTCAAATTTTTACGATTGCCTGCATGATGCTTTTGAGCACGCAGCTGGTATTTGCCAATGCGGATAAGGCGACGATCATCGATGATACGAACCTGATGGACGTACATCGTATGGCAATCGCGGCACCGCTGTATACGCCGAATAAGGGCGAACCTTCCAGCGAGGAGCTCTGGAAAACAATCGCGGCGGCAAGCAATGTGACACGCGGTCAGGTTGTGCCGTATGATACTGTCGTGCAGAATATCCAGCAGGACGCAAACGTGAACATCCTGTCACTGGATCGCCGGCAGGCCGCCAAAGCCTATCGTGATCATGTGGCAAAGTATGCGGATGCCTATGTGGTTACGACGGTAGCCAATGATGCACATCTGGTATTTTTCTTCGATGTTTATCAGGCAGGTACCAATAAGCTCATCTATTCCTACCAGATCGTAGGTTCGCGGGCGGATGGACGTGGACTTGAAACGTATAAGGTGTTTGCGGAGCAGTTCTATAAGAATTTCGATCGTTCCGCGCAGAACCAGCAGTCTGAACGCGACAAGGCCAGCAAGAAAAAGAAATAAAGCAAAAACCAGGCATGGCCATTGCGGCATACCTGGTTTTTTTATGTCGGTTTTGCGGTTTGCAGGGGGTTCAGTGGGCGAGGTAGATGGGCTTGATCTTGGCGTCTTCGGCAATGTCCTTGCTGATGGCGCCGGTGCGGACCATGGCTTCCAGCACGACGAACTGGCGCTTTTTAGCCATGAGAAAATCTACATAGGGGGAGTAGAGGGAGGGGGCGTTCGGCAGGCCGGCCAGCATGGCCGCCTCGGGCAGGGCCAGCTTATCGGGCTCTTTGCCGAAATACCCCAGGGAGGCCTCGCGGATGCCGTAATAATTGGAACCAAAATAAATCGTATTGAGATAGAGCTCCAGAATCTCGTCCTTGGAGTAATTGGCTTCCATATCCAGTGCCAGTACGAGCTCCTCGGCCTTGCGCCCGAAGGAACGCTCATGTGACAGGAACAGATTCTTTACAAGCTGCTGGGTGATGGTGCTGGCGCCCTCCTCAATTTGTCCGTATTGCAGGTTTACGAGGGAGGCTCGCAGGATGCCCTCGACATCAAAGCCGTGATGGGAATAAAAACGGTTATCCTCTACGGATACCACGGCAGTTTTGAGTGAATCCGGAATCCGGTCAATGGTCACGTAATTTTTTTTGTCGATTTTCCGGTCAATGGTCTTTTTTAGGAAGAGTACGCGGCTCAGCCGATCCAGTGAAGGAATATCCTGCAGTTCGCTGCTGTCCGTGGAGCTGCCGGCAGGCGGTGCTGATGAGGATACCTTTGCTGACTGGAAGGTTTCCCGGAAATTACCGATGGTCTGGGGATCGAAAACCTTTGTGCCGCCGGCAAAGAAGAAGGCAATGAAAAAGAGGACTGCCAGCAAAAATAAAAAACGAAGAAATTTCATACAGGGCTCCTTCCCGTAAAAGTATTGCTTTCATTATAACATTAGAACGTTTGTTTTGGAAGAGACGAGAATGTTTTCAAAAAAATACTTTTGCCTATTGCAATTTTATGCAACAAAGATGTATAATTATGAATGTGCCCATCGGACACGAAAACGATAAGGGGGCTTATCCATGAAGGTTAGTATCATTGGCGCCACCGGCTATGCCGGAGCAGAGCTGCTGCGCCTGCTGAACAATCATCCCGAGGCACAGGTTGTGCATATCACGTCGGAGAGCCATACCGGCGAACCGATTTCGACTATATACCCGCATCTGCGAGGCATCTACGATCAGATTCTCATGAGCATGAAGAACATCGTCGAGATTGGCGCAGACAGCGATTTCCTGTTTATCGGCCTGCCCAATGGCCATGCGATGCATATTGGCAAGGCACTGGAAAAGCTGCCGACACGCATCATCGATCTCGGCGCGGATTATCGCTTTACGGATACCAGCGTCTATGAGGAATGGTACAAGATAGAGCATACGCATAAAGAGGCTGCCCGGGTCTATGGCCTGGCGGAACTGAACCGGGAAAAAATCCGGGACGCGAAGATCATCGGCAATGCAGGCTGCTATACGACGGCCAGTATCCTGGCACTCGCGCCGCTGGCGAAGAATAAGCTCATCGATGTCAATACCATCGTGGTAGATGCGAAATCCGGTGTATCCGGTGCCGGCCGTTCGGCTAAGCAGCCGAATCATTTCCCGGAAATGTACGATAACTTCAAGGCCTACAATGTAGGCGGCCATCGCCATACACCGGAAATCGAGCAGGCGGTCACCGCACTTTCCGGCGAAACCTGCCGCCTCAACTTCACACCGCATCTGGTGCCGATGTCACGCGGCATTCTGAGCACCTGCTATGCGAGCCTCAAGCCCGGTGGCACACCGGAAATGGTGGATCAGGCCTATACGGCCATGTATGAGAAGGAGTTCTTCATCCGCCTGCTGGGCCGCGGCGGCTATCCGGCCACGAAAGAGGTACGGGGATCGAACTTCTGTGATCTTGGCTGGCATATCGATGTGCGTACGGGCAGGGTCATCGTGCTTTCGGCCATTGACAATCTCGTGAAGGGGGCCGCCGGCCAGGCCATCCAGAATTTCAATATCGCCTGCGGTTTCGATGAGAAGATGGGGCTGCAGAGCGTTCCGGTATATCCTTGATCGATAACGATGAAATGAATCAGGCAGATAAAATAGAGGAGGAATTTCTTATGTTTAGTGAACAGGCTGCAAAAGCAGGCGTTACCTTTCCCCAGGGCTTCAAAGCGGCCGGCGTGAAGGCCGGCATCAAAAAGAGCGGCAATCTCGATCTCGCGGTTATCTATACGGAGCAGGAGGCGGCTGTAGCAGGCACCTTTACGCAGAACGCGGTAGCGGCTGCACCGGTCTATGTTTCGAAAAAGGTCGTAAAGACGGGGACGGCCCATGCAATCACGGCCAATGCGGGCTGCGCGAATGCCTGCACGGGTGCGCAGGGCATGAAGGATGCCGAGGCAATGGCGGCCCTGACAGCGGCAGCGCTTGGCTGCCAGGCGGATGATGTACTGGTGGCGTCTACAGGCGTCATCGGTGTGAATCTTCCCATGGATAAAATGGCAGCCGGCATCAAAAAGGCCGCGGCTGAGCTCTCGGCGGATGGCAGCCAGAATGCGGGCAATGCGATCATCACGACGGATACGTATTCCAAGGCCTGCTCGACGGAAATCGAGCTCGGCGGGAAAAAAGTGCGTTTTGGCGCTATTGCCAAGGGATCGGGCATGATCCAGCCGAATATGGCTACGATGCTCTGCTTTATTACCACGGATGCGGCGATTGACAGCAGCCTGCTGCAGACGGCGCTTTCGGATATTGTAGAGCAGTCCTTCAATATGATCTCGATTGATGGCGACATGAGCACGAATGATATGGCGATTGTCATGGCGAATGGTGCGGCCGGCAATGCGAAAATCACGGAAAAGAATGCGGACTACGAGCTTTTCCATCAGACGCTGCAGACCATCTGCCAGGAACTGGCGAAGCGCATTGCCTCCGATGGTGAGGGCGCCACGAAGTTCCTTACGGTCCATGTGACGGGAACAAAATCCTTTGCGGATGCCAAGACCATCGGCATGAGCGTAGCGAAATCCCCGCTGGTCAAAACCGCCTTCTTCGGCGAAGACCCGAACTGGGGCCGCGTAATCTGCGCGGTCGGCTATGCCGGCATTCCGATGGAGCCGGAAAAGACCATCGTGAAATTCGGCGGCATTCCGGTCTACGCCCATGGGGTTGGCGCTTCTTATGATGAAGAAGCCCTGCGCAAGGCCATGTCTGAGCATGATATCGTCATCGATATCGATATGGGACTGGGCAGCGAGGAGGCCACAGTATGGACCTGTGATTTCTCCTATGAGTATGTGAAGATCAATGGAGAATATCACACCTGATAGGAGGCGGCAGCCATGTTCGAGGCAAAGGATAAGGCAGCCATCCTGGTGGAGGCGCTGCCCTATATACAGGAATTCTACGGCAAGACCGTCGTAATCAAATACGGCGGCAATGCCATGATCAACGATGACCTGAAGGAAATGGTCATGAAGGATATAGCGCTCATGAAGTACGTGGGGATCCGCACCGTCATCGTGCATGGCGGCGGCCCGGATATCACCGGTTTTTTGAAAAAAGTAGGCAAGCAGTCCGACTTCGTGAGCGGGCTGCGGGTCACCGACGAGGAAACCGTAGAGATCGCGGAGATGGTGCTTGACGGCAAGGTGAATTCAGAGATCGTCAATCTCCTCAATGGCCGCGGCGTGCGGGCCGTCGGGCTCAGCGGCAAGGATGCGGGACTCATTCAGGCCCGGAAGAAGCTGGCGACCGTCTACGACGCGGGCGAAGCTCAGACGGTGGATATCGGCTATGTCGGCGAGGTGGAAAAGGTGGACACCGCGATCCTGGAGGATCTGCTGGATGGCGGCTACACACCGGTCATTGCGCCGATTGGCGTCGGCACAGGCGGGGAGAGCTACAACATCAATGCCGATTATGTTGCCGCGGAGATCGCGGGAGCGCTCGAGGCTGAAAAGCTGCTGCTGCTCACGGATATCGAGGGCATCTACAAGGATTACAACGACAAGTCGAGCTTTATCTCGACGCTTACATTGACAGAGGCCCGGCAGTACATCCGGGATGGCGTCATTTCCGGTGGCATGATACCGAAGGTGGAGGCCTGCCTCTGCGCGCTGGAGGGCGGAGCGGGCAAGACCCATATCATCGACGGCCGGCTGCCGCATTCACTCATATTGGAAATTTTCACCCCACAGGGCATAGGTACCCAGGTGGTCAGATAGAGGGGGAGACTTTGATGATGGAAACCGATGAACAAATATATCAGAAGGACCAGGCCGATTATCTGCCGGTCTTTGCCCGTTATAAGATCGTACTCGATCATGGGGATGGCGTCTACGTCTATGATACGCATGGCAAGAAATATCTGGACTATCTCGGCGGCATTGCTGTCAATGTGCTGGGGCATGCCTATCCGGCGCTGGTGAAGGCCGTAGCCGAGCAGGCCGGAAAAATGATTCACTGCTCGAATCTCTATTACACCCAGACGCAGGCGGATGCCGCTGCCAAGCTGGTTAAGCTCAGCGGCCTGGGCAAGGTGTTCTTTGGCAATTCCGGCGCTGAGGCCAATGAAGGAGCCATCAAGCTGGCGCGCAAGTACGCGCATCAGCAGGACCCGGAGAAATCCCAGATCATTACGGCTCTGCACAGCTTTCATGGCCGTACGATTGCCACGCTCACGGCAACGGGACAGCCGCACTACCATGAGGGCTTCGGCCCGCTGCCGGGCGGCTTCGATTATGTGCCGTTCAATGATATCGCTGCACTGGAAAAACTCATGAGCGACAAGACAGCCGCTGTCATGCTGGAGCCCATCCAGGGCGAGGGCGGTGTGCATGTGCCGGATATGGACTACCTGAAAAAGGTTCGCGCGCTCTGCGATAAATACCAGGCCCTGCTCATCTTTGACGAGATTCAGTGCGGCATGGGCCGCAGCGGCAAGTTCTTTGCCTATGAGCAGTTCGGCGTACAGCCGGATATCGTGACCCTGGCCAAGGGCCTGGCCGGCGGCGTGCCCATCGGGGCCTTCATCGCTACCGATGAGGCAGCGGCGGCCTTCCATGCAGGCGACCATGGCTCGACCTTCGGCGGCAATCCGCTGGCCTGTGCGGCCGCGAATGTTGTACTGGACACCATCATGGAAAAGCACCTGCTGGATAATGTCAACGAAGTCGGCGGCTATCTTAAAGGCCAGCTGGAGAAACTGCAGCAGAAATATCCTAAGCTGATTACCGAGGTACGCGGCATGGGCCTGATTCTGGGCATGCAGCTTACGCGTCCGGGCCGGGAAATCGTGAATGACTGCCTGGAGTACGGGCTCATCATCAATTGCACGGCTGGCGATGTGCTGCGCTTTGTACCGCCGCTCATCATTACCAGGGCGCATGTGGATGAGCTCTGCAGTGTACTGGACAAGGTCCTCGCAAAATACGCGGACTGAATCCGGCGGGGATTTATAGAAGAAAGTGAACTGTATATTTCGCGTTGCGAAATCATGAACAATAGCGTTATAATTATCAGTGACGGACATAGTTTACAATTTGGGGGTTTTAGAATGTTAAAGGGCAAGGACCTGTTATCCATTCATGAGCTTTCCGTGGATGAGACAGCCGAGATACTGGCTGTGGCCAAAGAACTCAAGGCCAAGCAGAAAGCGGGCATCGAGCATCATCTGCTCAAGGGGAAGACACTGGGCATGATTTTTGAGAAATCCTCGACACGAACCAGGGTTTCCTTTGAAACAGGCATGTATCAGCTCGGCGGACAAGCGCTTTTCCTTTCGAACCGTGATCTGCAGATCGGTCGCGGCGAGCCTATCAAGGACACGGCGCGGGTACTGTCCCGTTATCTCGACGGCATCATGATCCGGACCTTTGAGCACTCGAAGGTGGAGGAACTGGCTGCATACGCTTCGATACCGGTCATCAACGCCCTCACGGATCTGCTGCATCCCTGCCAGGTGCTCACGGATCTCTTTACGATTCAGGAGCATAAGGGCGAGAACCTCAAGGGACTCAAGCTCACCTATATCGGTGATGGCAACAACATGACGAATTCACTCATGTACGGCTGCGCAAAAATGGGCATGCACTTTACAGCGGCAACGCCGAAGGGCTATGAACCGGATGCTGAAGTAACGAAAAACGCGCAGGCGGATGCAAAGGCCACGGGCGGCTCGATCACCCTCTATAACGATATCTTTGCGGCTGCCAAGGATGCCGATGTCATCTATACGGATGTCTGGGCCAGCATGGGGCAGGAGGCTGAGCGTGAGGAGCGCAAGAAGATATTCAAGGGCTATCAGGTCAACAAGGAGCTTTTGGCCGTGGCGGACAAGCGCGTTATCGTCATGCACTGCCTGCCGGCGCATCGCGGCGAGGAAATCACCGATGAGGTGATGGAGGCGCAGGCGGATGTGATCTTTGATGAAGCAGAGAACAGACTGCACACGCAGAAGGCCATCATGGCCCTGACGATGGCAGACTGATAGTTAGCAAGATAAAAGCAACAGCGAAAAAGGAGAGATATTTTATGGCAAGTGTAAAAAAAGTCGTACTCGCATATTCCGGTGGTCTGGATACCTCTGTTATCATTCCCTGGCTCAAGGAGAACTATGATGGCTGTGAGGTCATCGCTGTCTGTGCCGATATCGGCCAGGGCGATGAGCTGGACGTCGTACATGATAAAGCTTTGAAATCCGGTGCTTCCAAGGTGTTCATCGAAGACCTCACGAAGCCGTTCCTCGAAGAGTACGTATGGCCGACACTCAAGGCCGGTGCTGTCTATGAAGGCAAGTACCTGCTGGGTACGTCATTCGCACGTCCTATCATCGCGAAGCGCCTGGTGGAAATCGCCAAGCGCGAGGGCGCGGACGCTATCGCCCATGGCGCTACGGGCAAGGGCAATGACCAGGTGCGCTTCGAGCTCACAGTAAAGGCTCTGGCACCGAACATCCGCATCATCGCTCCCTGGCGTGAATGGACGCTGGGTTCCCGCGAGGAAGAAATCGAATATGCAAAGCAGCATGGTATCCCCATCGCAACGGAGAACAAGACCTACAGCATGGACCGCAATATCTGGCATCTTTCCCATGAGGGTTCCGATCTGGAGGACCCCTGGAATGCGCCGAACAATGATATGTACCTGATTTCCAAGGCCCCGGAAAATGCTCCGGATGCCCCGGAATATGTAACGATCGATTTTGAAAAGGGCGAGCCGGTGGCTGTCAATGGCGAAAAGCTGGGTGCGGTAGAGCTCCTGACCAAGCTCAATGAGATCGGTGCGAAAAATGGCGTGGGCATCACGGATATCTGCGAGAACCGTCTCGTGGGCATGAAATCCCGCGGCGTCTATGAGAACCCGGGCGGAGCCATTCTTTACTATGCGCATCGTGAGCTCGAGTACCTCTGCCTTGACCGGGCAACCTTCCATTACAAGGAAGGGCTGGCCATCCGCTATGGCGAGCTCGTCTATGATGGCATGTGGTTCAGCCAGCTCCGTGAGGCTCTGGCAGCTTTCGTGGACAGCACGCAGCAGACGGTTACCGGTACGGTACAGCTCAAGCTCTATAAGGGCAATATCATGAGTGCCGGTGCGAAATCGCCGTATTCGCTCTACAGCCAGGAATTCGTTACCTTTGAGCGCGACGAGGTATACAACCAGGCGGATGCCACGGGCTTCATCAACCTCTTTGGCCTGCCGCTGAAGGTCAGAGCCCTCATGCAGGAAAAGGCGGGGAAATAAATGAGTGAACAGCTTTGGGGCGGAAGATTTTCCAAGACCACCGATGAGATGATCAATGAATTCCAGGCCTCCATTGGCTTCGATAAACGCATGTACCATGAGGATATCGCGGGCAGCATCGCACATGCGACGATGCTCGAAAAATGCGGTATCCTCACAACGGAGGACCGTGATAAGATTGTCGGCGGCCTCAGGGATATCCTGGCGCAGATTGAGCGGGGCGAGTTTTCCTTTGATATCGCGCTCGAGGATATTCACATGAATATTGAAAAACGCCTGACTGAGGCCATCGGCGAGGCCGGCGGCCGCCTTCATACGGCGCGCAGCCGCAACGACCAGGTGGCACTCGATACGCACATGTACGTGCGCCGTCAGGTCGTCGAGGTGCAGCGCCTCATTGAGGACCTGCAGCGGGCACTGGTGGAAACGGCCGCAAAATACAGTGATGTGATCATGCCGGGCTATACGCATCTGCAGCGGGCTCAGCCCATTCTGTTCTCGCATCATCTCATGGCTTATTTTGCCATGCTGAGCCGGGACTTTGCCCGCTTCCGGGGCGTTTACGCGCGGGCGGACATCATGCCGCTCGGTGCGGGGGCTTTGGCTGGAACAACCTTCCCAATCGATCGGGAATTCGTGGCCCGGCAGCTCAATTTTGAGCATATCTATCACAATAGCCTCGATGCGGTGAGCGATCGTGACTATATCATGGAATTCCTGTCGGCAGCATCCATGCTCATGGTGCATCTTTCCCGCCTGAGCGAGGAGACCATTCTCTGGTGCTCCCGGGAGTTCTCTTTTGTGGAGCTTGATGATGCCCACTGCACGGGTTCTTCCATGATGCCGCAGAAGAAGAACCCCGATGTGTCCGAGCTGGTACGCGGCAAGACGGGGCGGGTCATCGGCCATCTCATGGCCATGCTTACCACGGTGAAGGGACTGCCGCTGGCCTATAATAAGGACCTGCAGGAGGACAAGGAAGGCATCTTTGATGCCATCGATACCGTGAAGTTCAGTCTGGCTGTCTATGCCCAGCTGCTGCGCGGCATGAAGGTCAAACCAGAGGTAATGAAACGGGCCGTCACAGAGGATTTCTCCAATGCGACGGATCTGGCGGATTACCTCGTGAAGAAGGGACTGCCCTTCCGGCAGGCCCATGCCGTATCCGGTAAGGCAGTACATTACTGCATCGAGCAGGGAAAGTGGCTGGAGGACATGACCATGGAAGAATTCCAGGCCCTGTCGCCGCTCTTTGCCGCTGATATCAAGGAGGCCATCCGGCCGGAGACCTGCGTGAAGAACCGCAACTCACTCGGAGGCACTTCCTATCGTCAGGTCGACCTGCAGCTGCAGGCAGCCCGTGAGCTGCTGGCGGCAGAAAGCAAGGTCGTGGAGGATGCCGCGGCCCGTCAGGTCATTGTGAAATAAAGCAGGCTGCCTGTACAGGCGGCAAAACTTTGGGAACAGCAAAAAGGCTGTTCCCCTTTTTTTTTTTAGGAAATTTTTAAATTTGTTGTTTTGACATATTGACTTTTTGACCTTTAAGAGTATAATAAGAATTGTAAAGAGGAACTGAGGTACCGGACGAGAGGATGGCACCGCCTCTGAAAGTTTAAAACAACAATTTTGAAAGGGGATCGATTTTATGTTTGGGTTAGTACCGTTTGGTTCGAGAAATGGTTTGGCAAAGAAAGAAGATGGATTGGATCGCCTCTTCGATGTTTTCAATGAACCGTTCTTCTCCGGTGATTGGGCACCGTTTGCAGGCTGGAATGCTTCGAGCTTCAAGGTGGATGTGAAGGATAACGGCGCGAGCTATGAGCTCACCGCTGATCTTCCGGGCATGAAGAAGGAGGATATTTCCCTGCGTTATGAGAACAACTATCTGACCATTGAGGCCAAAAAGGATGATTCGAAGGAAGAGAAGGATGAAAAGAACAGCTATATCCGCCGCGAACGCAGTGTAGGCAGTGTGACCAGATCCTTCTATATCAACAATATCGATGAAGCCCATGTGAATGCCGAGTTCAAGGATGGTGTACTGAAGATCGATTTGCCGAAGCTCACGCAGGCAGACCGGCCGAAAGAAATTTCCATTAAGTAAAGTGCTGTGAAGGAAGAGCCCCGCAGCCGGATGGCAGAGTTGCCGTCCGGTAGGCGGGGCTCTTTTGTCTGTGGGGCAGGCACTCATTGACAGATGATTTTGACATTATTTTCCCGACAGAGTATTTTGACCTATATAAATGATTGACAATATTCATAGGAAAAGGTAAAATTTTCATGAGGCTTTGAAAAAACTCGTGGGCTTTACTTCCGTAAAGGGGGCGCAGAATATGATAAACGATGATTTTGCAGGCGTAGGAATTGATTATGATAAGGGGCTGGAGATTTTTATGGGAAATCGGGAGCTCTATCATCAATTTCTGAAAAAATTCCTGTACAATGGTTCCTATGAGGAGCTCTGTATGGGACTTGAGATGGGCGACTTTGCCATGGCGGAAAAGGCGGCCTGTACCTTGAAGGGGATTGCGGGTAATCCTGGCATGACGGATCTGTCGGCTATACTGGAAAAAATGATTTTGGCTCTATGGAAGGGAAAGACCGATGAAGCGCTGCGCTTCCACAAGGAATTGCGGCAGTCTTATGAGAAGGTCTCCGCACTTTTACAAACAATATGAAAACATCCGGGAAGATGCAGGGTGCATTCTCCCGGATGTTTTATTTTGTCCGTATTCTGCTGCAGGTGGAAAAATCGCTCAGCGGCAGTTTTTTTTCATCATGATGTCGAGGATTTCCCGATCGGTTTCCCGCATGCCATTATAGGCGAGCTTACCGAGATTGGCTATGGAGGCATCGATATCTTCCTCGACAATACCGTCACTGGCCGTTACCCGGGTGTCTTCAAGTGCCATGAGCATCGCCTTGTAGGCTGAGGTCACGGAAGTGGATACCTTCATGGCGCAGCTGTTCGAGGCACCGTCACAGATCATGCCGGAGACATCGCCAATCATGTTGGCAATCGTCATCGAGGCGGTATGGAAGTCCTTTTTGAGCAGCCAGGCCATGCCGGCCGCGGCGCCCATTGCTGCCGTGGTCACGGCACAGAAGGCGGAGAGCTTTGGCAGGCGGCTGTGGATGTAGATGGCGGTCAGATGGGAAAACATGAGCGCACGGATGAGGGTTTCCCGGTCCGCTTTCAGGTATTCAGCGGTCACCACCACCGGCATGGTGGCGGTGATGCCCTGATTGCCGGAGCCGGAATTCGTCATGGCCGGCAGGGTGGCACCGCCCATGCGGGCATCAGAAGCCGCCGTGGTGCGCAGGATGATCTGGGTGAAGAGGCTGTCGGGCAGCAGCCCCTGGGAAATCTGCCGCTGCATGGTCGCGCCGATATGCAGGCCGAAGCTGCCCGCGATGCCCGCATTGGAGAGCGACAGGTTCAGGTTGGCTGCGTCATGGATGAAGTCAATGCTTTCAATCGGTGCCTGGATGGCGAAATCAAAGATATCCTGCAGGCGGCAGCCACTGAGCACCGGTGCGGGACTTTCCGCGTCGGCGTCTGCAGCGGTGTCCGGCTCGGCAGCCAGCAGGAGCCGGCCGTTCCTCTCGATGCGGATCACGTTGGTATGCGTGTCGGCAATGGCCGCCAAGGCCCAGTCGCTGCCACTGTATACCTTTGCCTCGGCGTAGAGGATGTTCGGCACATCGGCAACGGACAGGGTTACGCGTTTTTCCTCCAGCATGCGCTTGGCGGCGGCAGTCTGTTCGGGTGTCAGGTAATGCAGTACCTCGAGTGCGCCCTGGGGGTCGCCGCCCAGAGCGCCAGCGGCTGCGGCAATGAGCAGACCCGTGGTCGCTGTTCCTGGAACTGTCACGCCCATGCCGTTTTTCATGAGATTGGCGGATACCCGTGCGTCGATGCGTTCGACAGGGGCACCCAGCGCATGGGCAGCGGTAGCCGCAGCCAGAGCCAGTGAAATGGGCTCCGTACAGCCCAGGGCAGGTACGACCTCTTTTTTCACGAGGGAAATGAAGTCGTTCCATTGTGGTTTCATCGTTTCTTTTTCCATAGTATCTCCTTTAATGCACGAATCGCTGCGGGGAGAGATTCCTGGCGGAAGCTCTCTTCACAACCCTATAATTCCATGATATAAACCCTGCCGTTAAAATGCAAGGCCTGGTAAAAAAGAATTTTCCCTTGCTGCTGCGCGCTGGATATATTACTATAGAAAGAGGTTTAGGGGGGAACAGGTATGAATTTCTTAAAACATTTGAAAAAAACGGACTGGCTCATGCTTGCCTTGTCCGGCTTCATCACGTATGGCATGGACTTTGGAAATCTTGAGCTCATCGATAAGGTATGGCTTGGCTGTATCGTATTCTGGGTCGTACTGCTGGGGGTACGTATCTATATTGAGTGCCGCAATGAAGCCTGAGCCGCTGGCAGAACGGAGAAACAGCATGAAGAAAGCAGTTTTTTTTGATATCGATGGGACCCTGATTGATGCAGCACACGGGAAGCCCTTCATGAGTCCGGCGGTGCGGGAGGCGGTGCGGGAACTGCAGCGCCAGGGGCACCTGACCTTTATTGCCACGGGCCGGCCCTATGCATTCCTCAACGAGGAGATCCGCAGTTTTGGCTTTGATGGCTTCGTGCTCATGAATGGGGCCGCGGTCCTGCTGGGGGATCAGCTGATCTATAGCAAGGCCATGCGCCCGGAGGTCGTGCAGCCGGTCTGTGCGGCCTGTGAGGCACATGGCATCGAATATATCCTGCACGGCATCCGCGAGGTGTACTTGCCGGAGGCGTATCAGCATCTGCGGGATTTCTACGAATCCTTCCATATTGATACGAGTTCCTTTCAGACGGAGTTTGACCGCCGTGCGGTCACTACCTATAAGATGGAATTTCTGGCTCCGGATGAAGCGGCGGCAGCCGTTTATGACGGGTTCATGTCCGATGAGCTCACCGGTATGCAGGACCCGTTTCACCGCATGAATCTTGAGCTGTATGCCCGGGATGAGACGAAGGGCTCCGGCATCATCCATGCGCTGGAGCATTTGTCGATTCCGGTGGAAAACAGCTTTGCCTTTGGCGATGGTGTCAACGACTTTGAGATGATGGAAACCGTCGGAACGGGACTGGTCATGGGCAACGCGGGGGCAGCCCTGAAGGAGAAGGCGGATGTATTGGTGCCCTCTGTCCATGAGGATGGCGTGGCCGCCGGGATTCGCGACTACATCCTGCCGGCAGTGGTATAGCGTCCACAAAATAAGCAGGGATGAGATACGGGGTGCCAGGTGGCTGGCACTGCTCTGGGGGGCGGTTTCGTTGACATTCCCCGTAAAAAATTTTATACTAAAAATGGTTTTTGCTTTGAATTTTGCAGAACGGCGGTTTCCGGCAGTGTCCGGAGGCCGGACTGGGAGGCAGCAATATGGATGAAATCAAACGGATCATGGTGAGCGTTCCCGAGCAGATGCTTGCGGATATTGACCGCTTTGCGGCCTCGGGCAGACAGAGCCGGAGCGAGTTCGTGCGGGAGGCTATGGATGCATACTTGAGCGGACGGCGCCATCAGGCCTTGCTCGAGTCCATGAAACGGGGCTATGAAGAGATGGCCGCTATCAATCTGTCACTGGCGGAAGAAGGCCTCTGTATGGAAGGACCGACAGGAGAGCTGGGATGGTAAAACGCGGCGAGATCTATTACGCAAATCTGAGCCCGGTCATTGGTTCCGAGCAGGGCGGGCGACGTCCGGTTCTCATCGTGCAGAACGATGTGGGGAACCGGTACAGTCCGACCGTGATCGTGGCCGCGATTACCGCGCAGATATCCAAGGGCAAGCTGCCCACGCATGTGGAGCTTCCCGCGGCTGACTGCCATCTCGAGCGTGATTCGGTCGTGCTTTTGGAGCAGCTCCGTACGCTGGACAAGCGGCGTCTGGGGGAAAAGGTGACCGTGCTTCAGCCCAAATATATGTCGAAGATCGATAAGGCAATCGGTATCAGTATAGGATTGGTACGGGTTTAAGGAGGAGAGGGTATTGCCGTGCGGATGCAGGCCGGTAATGCCCTCGTTTTACAGGAGGTAGTTCATTGGTCAGAAAAATATTTCTTTTGTTGGGTGCTGTGCTGGTGCTGTTCTTCGCAGCCGGTTGTGCGGCCTCAACCGCGAAAAGCGAGCCGGCCGGGCAGCAGGATGCGGCAGCAGGTGTGACGGTGAAGATGCTCGATGTCGGTCAGGGCGATGCCCTGCTCCTGCGGACCGGTGAGCAGACAATCCTCATAGACTCCGGGGATGTCGATGCCCGGGACAAACTGCTGCGTGAGCTGCGGGCAGAGGGTGTGACAACCATCGACAAGCTCATCATCACGCATCCGCATGCGGATCACATGGGCGGCGCGGAGATGCTTTTTGCGAACTTTACGGTCAAAGAGGTTTACGATAATGGACAGCCGACGACAACGGCCCTGTATCGTAAATATCTGAAGGATATCAAGGCACATTCGATTGCCTACAAGAACCTCAAGGAGGGCGATACGCTTGACTTTGGTGGCGGTGTATCCTTCCAGGTGCTGAGCCCGACCGGAGAGATGTTCAGTACGAGCAAGGATCTCAACGGAAATTCGATTGTCGGCCGGCTCGTGTATGGCGATTTTTCGATGCTGTTCACGGGAGACAGCGAAAGTGAGGCTGAAAAGCGCATGCTCGCCCGCTACGGAAAGCAGTTGAAGAGCACGATACTCAAGGCGCCGCATCATGGCAGCAAGACTTCCTCCAGTGCGAGCTATCTGAAGGCAGTGGCTCCGGAAGCGGTGCTGATCTCACTCGGAGCCGGCAATGACTACGGGCATCCGCATGCTGCGACGCTGAAGCGCTATGAAAAGCTCGGCTGCAAGGTCTATCGTACTGATCAGCAGGGGAGCATCACCATTCACAGTGATGGCCATACCTATGAGATTGAGGGGGAAAAATAGATGGCAATGGCAGTAATCGACCGTTTCGAAGAGGATAAGGCTGTGCTGCTCGTTGGCAGTGCAGAGAAAAAGGTGGTGTTTCCGGCCGAGGAATTGCCGGAGGGACTGCAGGAAGGGGACTATATCCGGCTGGATATATCCTTTGACGAAGAGGCTACCCGGGCGGCTCGCGAGGAAGCGGCGGCGCTGCTGCGGGATTTACAGCAATAGGCTGGAGGGTGTTTGGATTGCAAAGAAAAATACTGCGAATGATAGGTCTTTTGGCGGCGCTGCTGGTGCTGCTGCCGGCATCGGCTTTTGCGGCCAGCCGGGAGGCCGTGCATGAATTGAATTATTTTCACTATGAAATGCGCAATGGGCCCGAGGGAGAGTTCCTGCACATTGAGGTCGGCATGAATCGGGCGAATGCCGATTATAAGGTGTCAGAGAACCCGGATAAGCCGAAACAGCTGCTTATCGATCTGCCGAATACGGAGATCGGTGCGCTGCACAAGGATATCACGCTCGATGGCAAGCTGGCGCGTTATATGACGCTGCGGGAGCTGGAGCGCCGCCATGTGCAGATCATGGTGTCGGTAGCCAAGCAGGTGGCGGATCAGCAGTACCGGGTATATACGCTCGATCCGGATCGAAAGCAGGATAAGCCCTTCCGGATTGCCATCGATATCTATGCACAGCCGGAGCCGGGGAAGGTCGTTGCGGCTGGCAAGGTGGCTGGTGTTACCGGGCGCACGATTGTGCTGGACCCGGGACATGGCGGCAGTGATTCCGGTGCCGTGGGGCCGAGCGGCGTGCAGGAAAAGGATGTGACCCTGGCCATTTCACAGAAGGTGCGGGCAATTCTCCAGGCATCCGGGGCCCGGGTTGTGATGACGAGGACGGATGACAGTGATGTATATGGTGCCTATGCGACGGACCGGCAGGAGCTGCAGGCCCGGGTGAATGTGGGAGCCTATACGCCGGGGATGCAGATCTTTCTGAGTATCCATGCGAATTCCTTTTCCAGTCCTTCGGCGCATGGGACCGAAACCTTTTATTATCCGCGCAGCGATCAGGATGCGCGGCTCGCCCAGTCCCTGCAGGATGCGATGATTGCAGTGAACGGGCTGCGTGACCGCGGCATAAGTGAGGCTAATTTCTATGTGGTGAAGCATTCGACCGTGCCTTCCGCTCTGATCGAGCTGGCGTTCATCTCCAATTATCAGGAGGAACAGCTGCTGGCCTCACCGGATTTCCAAAATACCATGGCTCTGGCAATCTGTCAGGGACTTGGCAATTACTTTAAGAACCAAGGCTAACGGAAGGGTGGTTATAGCAATGAGAAGCATGAGATGGATAGTGCTGGCGCTGGCCCTGCTGACAATGGTGCTGGCAGCAGGCTGCGATAAGAAGGGCGGCCCGGAGAATACACCGGCGGCATCGTCCAGCCAGCAGACGGAAAATCCTGCCGAGGCACCGGCAAAAGCGCAGGAAAGCAAGGAACTGACCCTTCAGCTCTACTATCCGAATGAGGATGGAACCAGGCTGCAGGCGGTTTCCCGCAAGGTTACGCTGGGGAAGAACCTGGACAAATATACGGCCGCTCTGCAGTCCTTGATGACCGGCCCGAAGGAAAAGGGCCTGGTGGCTATTTTCCCGAAAAACGCCAAGCTGCGGAAGGTAACTGTGGAAAATGGCGTGGCAAAGGCGGATTTTGATCAGAGCCTCGTGAAGAATTTCAGCGGTGGCTCGACGGGTGAGGAAATGCTCGTGGGCTCAATCGTGGATACCCTCACGGAATTTCCGGAGGTAAAGTCGGTGCAGATCCTCATCAATGGGCAGGCTGTCGAGACGATTGCCGGGCACATGGATACGAGCGTACCGCTCAAACGCATGGAGAAGCTGCTGCGGAAATAGTTGTATTCTCTATGGTATTTTGTTACAATGGTAGCGTATGAAAATTTGATAAAGAGATTTCACTAGGGGAGCGAAAGCTGAGAGGCCTGCGGGCCGACCCTTGGAACCTGTTGGGGTAATACCTGCGTAGGGAAGTGGCGATGGATTTGGTGGAAGCCGCTCAGTTTATGCTGGGCGGTTTATTTTTTTAGGAGGGATTTTAATGGCAACACAGATGCAGCTGGCAAGAGAAGGAAAGATAACCGAGGCAATGCGGCAGGCCGCGCAGAGCGAGCATATAGAGGCTGAAACGCTCCGGGAACGCATCGCGAAGGGAACGGTGGCCCTCTGTGCCAATATCAATCATGCCGCGCTGAAGCCCTGTGCGGTGGGGGAAGGACTGTCTACGAAGGTCAATGCCAATATCGGCACGTCAAGCACCTATCCTGACATCGAGCCGGAGCTCAAAAAGCTGGATGAGGCTGTGAAATGCGGCGCGGATGCCGTCATGGATCTGAGCACGGGCAATCATATCGATGTATCGCGGCGGCGTATCATCGAGCACTCTCCCATCATGGTGGGGACTGTGCCAATCTATCAGGCAACCGTGCGGGCCATCCGGGAGCATGGGGCCGTGGTGGAGATGACCGAGGAGGATCTGCTGTCGACAATTGAGGAACAGGCCAAAGATGGTGCGGATTTCATGACCCTGCATTGCGGCGTTACACTTGATGCGATCCAGCGCATGCGCCGGCAGGGCCGTGTAATGGATATCGTGAGCCGCGGCGGCTCCTTCATTGCGGGCTGGATGCTGCACAATGAGCGGGAAAATCCGCTCTATGAACGCTATGATGATATCCTGGACATCTGTGAAAAATATGATGTGACGATCAGCCTTGGCGATGGCATGCGGCCGGGCTGTACGGCAGATGCCACGGACCGGGCCCAGCTTACAGAACTCATCACGCTGGGTGAGCTCGTGGATCGGGCCTGGAAGCGCGGCGTACAGGTGATGGTTGAGGGGCCGGGACATGTTCCTTACAATCAGATTGCGGCCAATATGACGTTGGAAAAACGTCTGTGCCGTAACGCACCGTTCTATGTGCTGGGACCGCTTGTCACGGATATTGCGCCGGGTTATGACCATATCACGGCGGCTATCGGAGGGACGCTGGCCGCGGCAAGCGGCGCGGATTTCCTGTGCTATGTGACGCCGGCAGAGCATCTGGCATTGCCGACCATCGAGGATGTGCATACCGGCGTGATCACCTCGCGCATTGCCGCGCATGCCGCTGACCTCGTGAAGGGAATCCCCGGCGCTGCGGACTGGGATCGCAAGATGGCGCAGGCCCGTAAGGTGCTGGACTGGGATGCGCAGCTGGCACTGGCTATCGATCCGGAGCTTGCACGGCAGAAGCGGGGGGCACGCAACAAGGCGGGAGAGGAAGCCTGTTCGATGTGCGGCGATTACTGCGCGGTGAAGATCGTCGGCCAGTACCTCGACAAGCCGGTTTCCCCCTGTAATGACTAATGAATAAATTTTTCAGAATTCAGCAGTTAAAAAAAGGAATTCAATATTTTTTCGCGAATTATATCCATAAGAAATAAATCCAGAATTTGATTTCTTAGGAGGCGGGTAGTATGGGGAAGATCAAAAAGATTCTTGTCCCGGTTGACGGTTCTGTCAATGGGTGCAAAGCTGTAGATGAAGCGATTTTCTTTGCACAGAAATGTCAGGCGGATTTGGACTTCGTATATGTTGCAAGTCACATCAACAAGGACATACCAAGCCACATCGTATTCGATCGTATCTGGGAGAAAATCCCGGAGGAGACCAAGGCAGCGAAGCATGTTGAAACAGGGAATATCGCGAAGGCAATCCTGCGGGTCGCAGATGCGGAAAAGAGCGATATCATCATCATGGGCAGCCGCGGTTTAGGCCTGTTCAAGGGTGCACTCATCGGCAGCGTCAGCCAGAAGGTTGTCGAGGAATCGCCGATTCCGGTCATGGTCATCAAATAAGAATGGCCAGCCATAAAAGCTGAATCTGAATGAAATGTAAAGAGCTGACTCCCTTTTAGGGGAATCAGCTTTTTGTTGTATATGGCCCCTTTAGACGGGGAAAAATTTGGCGAATTTTTCTAAAGTACACCCACAAAAACAGGAAAATTCAGTTTTTTCGCGAAATAATATAGCATAGCAAGAAAAAGCGGTCATGGTGTGGATGGCTTCCAGATTCAATCCTGGAAAATAAACATAAAGGGGAGAATAGATCATGATGGACAAGGCGAGAGAAATGCTGGCAAATGGGCAGACGGACACGGTGGCAGGCGGACGCAAATTCATTTACGTGGATAAGCGGGCCAGACTTTCTGAGGTAGACGGCAAAGAGCACTATACGGTCTATAAGCTGGACCGGGCTCTGACAGCAGAGGAACTATCCAAGCTGACAGCTGGTGAAGCCCCTTTCACCCTGGCAGGGATGCGCTTGCCCCGTGCCGTCAAGGTGAGTGAGTACCCGGCTTATGTCGCGAAGCATCAGAGCCGTGGGGATGACATCCAGGAATTTGGCTGAGCAAGGGAAAAATCCCGGTGGAACGCGAACGGAACTGCGTTCTACCGGGATTTTTCTTTGGCGCAGACGGGGACAGCGTTCATAGAATACCTGGGCGGATGTCTATCCTGTGTACTTCTGGGGATCCCGTGTACGCTGTGCTGGATTTTACCTTGCTCCGCTTTTCACCGGGGGCGTATGATGGAAGGAGAAATGGTGTCAGGTAGAGAGGAAGGATGTAGGATGACGACAGAGATAGAACAGCTGGCCGCGTTGCTGCAGACGAGCCGGAATATTGTATTTTTTGGCGGGGCCGGCGTATCGACAGAATCCGGTATACCCGATTTTCGCAGTGCGCAGGGGCTTTGGAATGAAAAGCTGCAGATGAATTTCACCCCGGAGCAGCTTGTTTCGCATACCTTTTTCCTGCAGTATCCGGAGGAGTTTTTTTCCTTTTACCGGGCGAAACTGCTCTATCCGGAGGCACAGCCGAATGCCTGCCATCGGGCCCTGGCCAGGCTCGAGCAGGCGGGCCGTCTGCAGGCCATCGTTACCCAGAATATTGACGGGCTGCATCAGGCCGCGGGTTCCAAGTGCGTATTTGAACTGCATGGCTCGGTTCACCGCAACTACTGCATGGACTGCGGGGCCTTCTATCCGCTCGAATACATGCTGCAGACCAGCGGGATTCCTCGCTGTCAGAAATGCGGCGGTCGCGTGAAGCCCGATGTCGTGCTCTATGAGGAAGGACTGGATGCCGCTGTCATCGATGGTGCGGTGCAGGCCATCCGGGCGGCCGATGTGCTCATCATTGGCGGTACTTCGCTCGTGGTCTATCCGGCAGCCGGTCTCATCGATTACTTCCACGGGCGCGCGCTGGTGCTCATCAATAAAAGCAAAACGAGTGCGGATGCGCAGGCGGATCTGGTCATCCATGCACCCATTGGCCAGGTGCTTGGTGCGGCGGTGCAGGCGTAAAGTTTGTTTTTTTGACTTTTTTTACAAAAACACTTGATTTTTTTCGTAAAAGTATATATGATAAGAACTGTAGTTAGCACTCACATCGATTGAGTGCTAACAAAGCAAACTTATAAGATACGGGAGGAAGATCAATATGATTAAGCCATTAGGCGACAGAGTTGTCATTGAAGTTTCAGAAGGCGATGTAAAGACTGCAAGCGGCATTGTGCTGCCGGATACGGCAAAGGAAAAGCCGCAGAAGGGTACTGTAGTTGCAGTGGGCGCTGGTGAATATAAAGATGGTAATCGTGTACCGATGGATGTCAAAGTCGGTGATGCAGTCATCTTCTCGAAATATGCAGGCACGGAAGTAAAGGTGGATGGCAAGGATTATCTCGTTGTCCGTCAGAATGACATCCTGGCAATTGCTGAATAATTGATTTTAAGAAGTTTGAATAAATTGGAGGCTTTTGAAAATGGCAAAACAGATTTTGTTTGATGAAGAAGCACGTCGTGCACTTGGCAAAGGTGTAGATGCACTGGCAAACGCAGTAAAGGTAACCCTTGGACCTAAGGGAAGAAACGTAGTTCTCGATAAGAAATTCGGCGCTCCGACCATCACCAACGATGGTGTGACGATTGCCCGTGACATCGAGCTCGAGGACCCGTTTGAAAATATGGGCGCACAGCTCGTGAAGGAAGTTGCTACGAAGACCAACGATATCGCTGGTGATGGTACGACGACCGCAACCCTGCTCGCACAGGCTATGATTCACGAAGGTATGCGCAATGTAGCTGCCGGCGCGAATCCGATGATCCTCAAAAAGGGCATCGAGACGGCTGTAAAGAAGCTGGTTGAGGAAATCAAGAGCACGGCTAAGCCAATCGAAAGCAAGGGCGCTATCGCGCAGGTTGCAACGATCTCCTCTGCGGATGAAGAAATCGGCAACTACATCGCTGACGCGATGGAAAAGGTCGGCAAAGACGGTGTCATCACGGTTGAAGAGTCGAAGGGCATGGATACGAACCTCTCCGTTGTCGAGGGCATGCAGTTCGATCGCGGCTACATCTCCCCGTACATGGTAACGGATACGGACAAGATGGAAGCTGTCCTCAATGATCCGTACATCCTCATCACGGACCGCAAGATTTCGGCAATCGCTGATATCCTTCCGGTACTTGAGAAGGTTGTAAAGCAGGGCAAAGAGCTCATGATCATCTCGGAGGATCTGGATGGCGAAGCGCTGGCTACCATCGTCGTGAACAAGCTCCGTGGCACTTTCAAGGCTCTGGCTGTCAAGGCTCCTGGCTTTGGCGATCGCCGCAAGGCTATGCTCGAGGATATCGCAATCCTCACGGGCGGCCAGCTCATCACGGAGGAACTCGGCCGCAAGCTCGACAGCGTTGAGCTCGAAGATCTTGGCCGTGCTCGCCAGGTACGTGCTTCCAAGGAAGAGACGACTATCGTTGACGGCTATGGCGATAAGGATGCCATTGCTGCCCGCGTTGAGCAGATCAAGAAGCAGATCAAGGAAACCACTTCGGACTTCGATAAGGAAAAGCTCCAGGAACGCCTGGCTAAGCTCTCCGGCGGCGTAGCAGTCATCGAAATCGGTGCGGCTACCGAAGTTGAAATGAAGGATAAGAAGCTGCGCGTTGAGGATGCACTGAATGCAACCCGCGCTGCTGTTGAGGAAGGCATCGTTGCTGGCGGCGGCACGACTTTCATCGACATTCTGCCGGCCCTGGATGATCTCAAGGCTGAAGGCGATGTCAAGACGGGTATCGCTATCGTTCGCCGGGCTATTGAAGAGCCGGTTCGTCAGATTGCCAACAATGCCGGTCTCGAAGGCTCGGTTGTTGTTGAGAACGTCAAGAAGTCCGGCAAGGGCATTGGCTTCAATGCGCTGGATGGCGAATACATCGACATGATCCAGGCTGGTATCGTTGACCCGGCCAAGGTTACGCGTTCGGCACTGCAGAATGCAGCCAGCATCGCGGCTATGGTCCTCACGACCGAGACGCTCGTAGCTGACAAGCCGGAAAAGGCAGACCCGGCTGCAGCAGCCGGTGCAGCTGGCATGGGCGGCGGCATGGGCATGCCGGGCATGATGTAAGCCCAATAAGCTGAATATAGTATGATTTGCAGGGGGCTGTCGCAGAAAGTGTTTTTCACTCTGGCGACAGCCTCTTTTCCTGTGGTTATCTTTTTGTCTTAAGCACGCTATTTACGAGGAAACAATATGGATCGGGCCGCATTTTGTGTATAGTCCATGCAAAAGCGGGAGGGCATCACGGACGGCTGCTGGCTGACGGGGAAAACTCTTGACTATTGGAAAGATATACATTAGAATATGGAAAGGCAGTTGCAAAGGAGCACTCATGTGTTCCTTTGCTTTATTTCTGCTTAAATATACGGAAGCTGGTTTCCTGTTGCCGGTGGAGGAAAAAAGAAAGGAGTTCTGTAGGGAAAGGATAGCATATTATCTTAGCGCGAGCTCTTGCCGTGGGCAAGAGGACGAGGAAGAGGTTGTCGAATTCATCAGCGGATGCCTCTCGGCCATGTCCGGTCGATAAAAACTGTTAAAGACGGCAGGTGACTGCCGGGACAAAGCAGCGGATAAGGATTAAACAGGAATACGAAAAATATAGAAGATTATTTGGAGGTTCTTGCATTATGTGTGGTATTGTTGGTTATGTTGGAACGAAACAGGCAGCGCCGTTTCTTATAGAAGGCTTGACGAAGCTGGAGTATCGGGGTTATGACTCTGCCGGTATCGCAGTGTTTGATGGGGAAAAGATCCGCGTGGAAAAGAGCGTGGGCCGTTTGGCATCCCTGAAGGAAAAAATCCATGGGAATGAGCCGCAGGGCGTCATCGGCATCGGCCATACGCGCTGGGCTACGCATGGGCGTCCGTCCGATCGCAACTCTCATCCGCATACGGACTGCACCGGTGATTTTGTTGTCGTGCATAACGGCATCATTGAGAATTACCTGGCGCTGAAGGAAGAGCTGCTGGAGAAGGGGCATGAATTCAAGTCCGAGACGGATACAGAAGTCATCGCTCATCTGCTGGAGGATGTCTACAAGGGAGATTTTGAGGCGGCTGTACGTGAAGTCCTGCGCCGTATTGAAGGTTCCTATTCCCTGGTGTTCATGTCGCGTCATGATCCGGATTGTCTGATCTGCACCAAGCAGGATAACCCGCTGGTCATTGGCCTGGGTGACGGCGAGAACTTTGTCGCATCGGATATCCCGGCAATCATCGCCCATACGCGTCGGGCGTACATCATCAACGATGGTGAAATGGCAGTGGTCAGGAAGGATTCCGTCTGGATCACGAACCGTCAGGGTGAGCCGGTGACCAAGAAGGTATTTGAGGTCAACTGGAATGCTGAGGCAGCTGAAAAGGGCGGCTATGAGCACTTCATGCTCAAGGAGATCCACGAGCAGCCGAAGGCCGTGCGCGATACCATGTCAGCCCGTATTGCCAAGGATGACACTGCGGTGGTCATGGATGAGCTGAAATGGACGGAGGAATATCTGAATTCCTTCCACAAGATTTTCGTTGTTGCCTGTGGTACGGCTTATCATGCCGGACTCGTTGGCAAATACTATATCGAGCGCCTGGCCCGCATTCCGGTCGAGGTTGATGTCGCTTCGGAGTTCCGCTATCGTAAGCCGATCATCGACGATCAGACGCTGACTATCGTTGTGAGCCAGTCAGGTGAGACCATTGATACGCTTGCCGCTCTCAAGGAGGCTAAGCGCCTTGGTTCCAAGACCCTGGCAATCACGAATGTCGTAGGTTCCTCGATTGCCCGTGAGGCTGACCAGGTCATCTACACCTGGGCTGGTCCGGAGATTGCCGTTGCTTCCACCAAGGCCTACACGACACAGCTCATTACGGTCTTCCTGCTGGCTGTCTATATGGCCGGCATCAAGAGAAGCCTGCCGCAAGAGCGCATCAAGGAGCTCCTGGGCATGCTGCGCCGGATTCCAGCGCAGATCAGTGAAACGCTTGAGGATGTAGAGCCCATCAAGACCTTTGCGAAGCAGTATGGCTTCAATGAGGATGTGTTCTTCATCGGCCGTGCGCTCGATTACGAGGTTGCGCTGGAGGGCTCGCTGAAGCTCAAGGAGATTTCCTATATCCATGCCGAGGCCTATGCGGCCGGTGAACTCAAGCATGGCACGCTGGCCCTGATCGTTGAGGGTGTACCGGTCATTGCACTGGCTACCCAGAAGAGCGTCTACGAGAAGACCCTGAGCAACATCAAGGAAGTCAAGGCCCGTGATGCAGTGGTCATCGGTGTGGCCGCGGCGGGTGATGATGAGCTCGAGAAGTATGTGGACCATGTCATCAAGGTTCCGCAGACGGATGAGCTGCTGATTCCGCTGCTCACCGTGGTGCCGCTGCAGCTGCTCGCTTACTATGCAGCGATTACACGTGGCTGCGATGTCGATAAGCCGCGTAACCTGGCAAAATCTGTAACTGTAGAATAATATCGGAGAGGCACTGCTTTTAGCGGTGCCTCTTTTTATTTTTGCCGAAGCAATTGACAAGAAAGCCCGATTTGTAATATGATATTATACAATATCTAAGGACAGGCCCCGTTCGCAGAGGCCGGCCCAAGGGTCAAATTTAACAGAAAAGAAGGGTTTACGTTGGCATTTTATTTTGCAGAACCATCGCATACGTTTGGAGAGTACCTGCTGGTACCGGGTTATTCATCGGATCAGTGCATCCCGGCAAACGTATCGCTGAAGACGCCGTTGGTAAAGTTCAGAAAAGGTGAAGAGCCGAAGATTTGCATGAACATACCGATGACTTCCTCGATCATGCAGGCGGTATCGGATGATAACATGGCCATTGCCCTGGCAAAAGAGGGCGGGGTTTCCTTTATCTATGGTTCCCAGTCCATCGAG
Source organism: uncultured Selenomonadaceae bacterium (assembly GCA_964520975.1). Lineage (GTDB taxonomy): Bacteria > Bacillota > Negativicutes > Selenomonadales > Selenomonadaceae > CAZFPA01. The sequence continues at coordinate 39,899 of CAZFPA010000003.1, forward strand.
GCCGAGGCGGCTATGGTTGCCCGAGTCAAAAATTACAAATCTGGTTTTGTAAACAGCGACTCCAATATTAAGCCGACAACGACTCTGGGCGAGATTCTCGCACTGAAGGATAAGACCGGACATTCCACCATGGCTGTTACCGAAGACGGTACGCCGACCGGCAAATTGCTGGGTATTGTGACCAGCCGTGATTACCGTGTCACGCGCATGCCGATGGATACGAAGGCGGAGGCGTTCATGACCCCGTTCTCCAAGCTCATCTATGCGGATGCTGACACGACGCTGCCGCAGGCCAATGACCTCATCTGGGAGCACAAGCTCAACATGCTGCCGCTCGTTGACAAGAATCAGCGCCTGCGCTATATGGTCTTCCGCAAGGACTATACGGACAACAAGGAAAATGAGCTTGAGCTCATCGACAGCAAGAAACGCTATATCGTAGGTGCCGGCATCAATACCCGTGACTACGCAGAGCGGGTACCGGCGCTCATCAAAGCCGGGGCGGATGCACTCTGCATCGATTCCTCGGAAGGTTTTTCTGAATGGCAGCGCATTACGCTCAAGTACATCCACGAGCATTTCGGTGAGGATGTAAAGGTAGGCGCGGGCAATGTGGTAGACCGGGAAGGCTTCCGTTTCCTGGCGGAGGCTGGTGCGGACTTCATCAAGGTCGGTATCGGCGGCGGTTCCATCTGCATCACGCGTGAAACCAAGGGCATTGGCCGTGGACAGGCTACGGCACTCATCGATGTCTGTGCGGCCCGTGATGAATACTATGAGGAGACCGGTGTCTACATTCCGGTATGCTCGGACGGCGGTATCGTGCATGACTATCACATGACGCTGGCTCTGGCTATGGGGGCTGATTTCATGATGCTGGGACGTTATTTCTCCCGCTTCGATGAAAGCCCGACGGATAAGGTCAAGATCAATGGAACCTATTACAAGGAATACTGGGGCGAAGGATCGAACCGGGCCCGCAACTGGCAGCGTTACGATCTTGGCGGCGACCGCAAGCTTTCCTTTGAAGAGGGCGTAGATTCCTACGTGCCGTATGCTGGTCCGTTGAAGGACAATGTACACATCACGCTGAGCAAGATCCGCTCCACGATGTGCAACTGCGGCGCACTCACGATTGAAGAGCTGCAGCAGAAGGCGAAGCTTACGCTCGTCTCCTCGACAAGTATCGTCGAGGGCGGCTCGCATGATGTCATCCTGAAGGATAAGTTCTCCCGTGACTGATCGCCCTGGGCGGTGGTCTCGTATATAGAAAGGCAGAGAAGGACCTGGACTGTTTCGGCAGTACAGATCCTTCTTTTTTTTGCTATTGACAGGGGCAATTAAATTGTGTACAATCTAAACATAAAGATTGCACGCAATTTAATTTTACAAAATATGGAGGCGAATTATGGCAAAGGAAGTACGAAGAAAAAACATGATCATTATCGGTGGCGGTATTGCAGGACTTACCGCGGCACTTTACGGCGGGCGCATGAATCTTGAGGTGCTGGTGCTCGAATCGGCGCTGGTGGGCGGGCAGATTGTCAACGCCACAGCCATTGAGAACTATCCGGGTTTTGCCTCCATAAAGGGCAGCGAGCTTGTTGCAACGGTACAGCAGCAGGCGGAGGCCTTCGGCGCTGTCATCGATGAATTTGACAGTATCGAGCGGGTCGATCTGGCCGCGCAGCCCAAGATTGTCGAGACGGAAGGCTATATCTATGAAACGGATGTTGTCATCCTGGCCTCGGGCATGACCCGGCGCAAGCTTCCGCTGGCCGAGGAGGCAAAGTATACGGGACGGGGCGTCCATTACTGTGAGCTTTGTGACGGACACATGTACCAGGGGCGGACCATTGCTGTCATGGGGGGAGGCAACGCAGCGGTTGATGCGGCGAATTTCCTCACCAAATACGCGAAAAAGCTCTATCTGATCCAGCGTTCCGGACAGCTCCGGGCGGATGAAATATCGCAGCAGCGTCTGCGCGCGCATGCGCAGGTGGAGATCCTGCTCGATACGGAAATTCAGGCCCTGCAGGGCGAGGAACATCTGGAAGCTTTGGAACTTTTGGATAAGCCGAGCGGTGAAGTCCGCACACTGCCGGTGGATGGCCTTTTCGTGAATATCGGGGTGGTGCCGAATACCGCGATGTTTGCGCCGGCAATCGGGCTTTCACCGGATGGCCGTATCCTTGCCGGTGAGGATTGCCGGACGAATCTCCCTGGCGTCTATGCGGCGGGGGATGTGCGGGTAAAGCCGGTGCGTCAGCTCACGACCGCGGCGGCGGATGGTACGGTTGCGGCACTGCTGGCAGAAAAATATATTGAACAATTGAAGGAGGAAAAATAATATGGTTAAGGTGTATTCGATTACGAGCTGTCCCTGGTGTGATAAGGTGAAGAAATATCTGAAGGCGAACCATGTGGAGTTCGAGGAGCATAACATTGAGCTCGATGAGGCGGCGAAGGAAGAATGCTATCGCATTTCCGGAGATCTTGTGGTTCCGGTTACGACCGTCAATGGAAAAGACTATGTATTGAGCTTTGATAAGGCTAAGCTCGATGCCATGCTGGGGCTTTAAGGGGGAACCTTTGATGAACGTTTATGATTTTGTCGTAAAAAATATCCGCGGGGAAGAAAAATCCCTGGCGGATTATAAGGGGAAGGTCCTGCTGGTCGTGAATACAGCCAGCAAGTGCGGCTTTACCCCGCAGTACAAGGAACTGCAGGATCTCTATCTGCAGTATAAGGAAGCCGGCCTGGAGATTTTGGGCTTTCCCAGCAACCAGTTCGCGGAACAGGAACCGGGCTCTAATGACGAGGTGCAGGAATTCTGCCGCCTGAACTATGGCGTGACGTTCCCGCTGTTTGCCAAAGGCGATGTACGCGGTGAAAATGCGCAGCCGCTTTTCCAGTACCTGACCAGGCAGCAGGGGTTTGCTGGTTTTGATGAAGGCCATCCTGCAGCCGGGCGCCTCATGGGGGCACTGCAGAAGAATTTCCCGGAGTATCTCCCGGGCGATTCCATCAAATGGAATTTTACGAAATTCCTCATCAATCGCGAGGGCGAGGTCATTGGCCGCTATGAGCCGACCACTTCACCGGCGAGTATGGCAGGAGATATCAAAAAGCTGTTGTGAAAAAAGAAGATCTTTTGAAACTGGAAAATCAGCTGTGTTTTCCCATTTATGCCTGTTCCCGGGAGATCATCAAGGCGTATTATCCGCTGCTGAAAAAGCTGGACCTCACCTATACGCAGTACCTGGTCATGATGGCGCTCTGGGAATACGGGCAGCTTTCGGTCAAGGAGCTTGGCGAGAAGCTGTATCTCGATTCCGGCACGCTCACGCCGCTGCTGAAAAAGCTGGAGGCCAAGGGCTGTCTGTGCAAAGAGCGTTCGAATGACGATGAGCGCAAGGTACTGGTACAGCTCCTGCCGCAGGGGGAAGCCCTGAAACAAAAGGCACTGGAGGTCCCGCAGGCCATGGCCTGCAAGGTGAAGCTGCCGGCCGATGATGCGGCGGTCATGTACCATCTGCTCTACCGGATTTTAGGGGATTTGCATCAAAAATAAGGTTTCTGTTGTAAAAAGAAACAGGCTGTCTGCCACCTGCAGAGGTGGGGGACAGCCTGTTTTTATTCCTGGAAAATTTTTTGCCAGGCAGCAAGCAGCATCGGAAAGCGCCAGCGGGCATTGGCCGGGCTGGTGGAGGGAAGCTCGAGGAAACGGAGGCCGGAGGCCTTCAGCAATTCCTTATTGTATCGCTTGAAGACCTGGGCGGATTTGCCGCCATTGAAGCATACGGTATGCAGGGCCGGATACTGCCGGAAAAAGGCGGCAAAATCATTTGAGGCAGCGTCATGGATCGCCGTATCCAGGCTGCCGTCGCGCTGACAGGTGTCAATGGAGTCCCAAAGGGCGATATGATGCCGCAGCAGCAGGCGCAGCCTTTCCTCATAGGCATCCGGTGCCGCAGCATCCTCGAGCAGCCGGGCCATCAGGGGCCAGAAACGGTTCTGCGGATGGGCATAATACTGCTGCTGTGCCAGCGAAGTAACCCCTGGCATGGAGCCGAGGATCAGGATGGTACAATTTTTATCGATACTGGGGGGGAACCCTATACAATTCGGAGAATTTTTCATGCTGCATCACCTTTGATTCATATTTTTCGGCGGATAAATTTTGTTCTGCCGAGACGTTGCCGCGCCGGACTGAGCTCTTGGAAAAAGGCCCATCATCTGCATCCTTCGGGTCCGATTCTTCGCCATCGCAGCAGAACGGAAATTCATACGTTTTATCTACTATAAAAGAAATTCAGTCCTTTTTCAATATCCTTCGGTATAGTTAGAAGGAATAAGAGACGGGGCATGGCTGGCTTTCGCCTCGTTAAAATAGCAGGTGAGCGGTTTTTTCTTGAAAAACCCTGAACAATGACGTTATAATGAAAGCAACAAAGGAAGACAGGAGGCAGGATAAAGATGCGGGCTTTATTAGCGGAGGACGATCAGCGCCTGGGAAAGCTGATTAAATATATGCTGGAGCAGAACGGGATTACCGTGGAGTGGGTCACGAGCGGGGACATGATTTATGAATATGCGATGTATGAGGACTATGAGGTGCTCATACTGGACTGGATGATGCCGGTGGAAACCGGTGTGAGTGCCTGCAAGCGCCTGCGGGAAAATGGCTATGAAAAGGCCATCCTGATACTGACGGCCAAGGATTCGGTAGAGGATCGGGTCACCGGACTGGATGCGGGAGCGGATGATTATCTCGTCAAGCCGTTTGAATTTGCGGAGCTGCTGGCCCGTCTGCGGGCTCTGGGACGGCGCACGAATCAGAAAATCCAGCAGGATGTGGTGCAGGTCGGTGAATTCACGCTGGACCGTACCTCAAAGGTGCTGAAAAAGAAGGACCAGCTCATTCAGCTTTCACCGCGGGAATTTCAGATCTTTGATCTGCTGGCCCAGAATATCGGCATTGTTGTTCCGCGCGATATCATCCTGGACCGGATCTGGGGCCTGGAGAGCGAAGTGAGCTCGAATAACATCGATTCCTATGTGAAGCTCATCCGCAAGAAGCTGGAGCTGGGCGAGGGGAAAACCATGATCCACACCATCCGTGGCGTAGGCTACAAGCTGGAGGCAGAATAACAGTGGAAGAAAAGCTGTCAATGAATGTATTCCGCCGCAGCCGGCGGCGGCTCACGCTCTTCTATTCTACCATCATGTTTGTGTTCTTTGCAGTGCTCATCTGTGTCGTACATGAAAGCATGCAGTGGTCGCTTTCTTCCGAGCAGGCCAGGGAGCTCCGTGACACCGCCAATGATGTGGCCTATGCCCAGTCCTTTCTCATGCAGCATCAGCTGCTGTTTGATGACAGCGCGGCGTATACGGGCAGCCGCGACCGGCTGTTCTTTTATGTATTTGATACGGATGGGCGCATGCTGAATTTTTCGCGGTCATCCTTTCAGATCGAGCCGTTCATTCTCGATACCATCGAGGACTGGAATGTGGCTGCCGGAGACGTGGCTGTCTTCAGCAAGAAGGATGACAATGGCAAGACCACCAAGGTCATGCTCACGGCGCATCCGATTGTTGTCAATGGCGAGCTGTCCGGTATGGTCTATGTGGGGAAGGATGTCACGGCCATCTACAATGGCCTGAAAAAATCGACCTATGCCTTGCTTCTGCTGGCCTTTATCGCGCTGGCCATTGCGACGGTCGTGGGACATGTGATGTCGGGCAAGGCCATCGTGCCGCTGCGTGAGGCTTATGAAAAGCAGCGCCAGTTCGCCGCGGACGCTTCCCATGAACTGCGGACGCCGTTGAGCGTGGTCATGGCCTCGGCTGATCTGCTGGACAACGATCCATCGATTACCTCGCCTTTTTTGAAGCAGGTCATTGCGGATGTGCGCGATGAGGTAAAGAAGATGACGAAGCTGGTCAGCGATCTGCTGACTGTCGCGCGCAGCGATAACCAGGCCTTGAAGGTGAAACTGCAGAAGTTCGATATTTCCGCGCTGATGGAGCAGACCTTGCGGCTCATGCAGCCGCTCGCGGATAAAAAGAACGTGGCTTTGCGGGGCGAGGGCATGGCCCCGGTGGAAATCCAGGCAGATGAGCAGAAAATCCGTCAGCTGGTGCTGATCCTCGTGGATAATGCTGTCAAGTACACGCCGGATGGCGGGCAGGTTACGCTGCGTCTGGAGACAGCGGAGGGCGGCCGGGTTCGTTTTTCTGTGCAGGATACGGGCATCGGCATCGCCAAAGCCGATCAGGACCGTATCTTTGATCGCTTCTACCGGGTCGATAAGGCCCGTTCCCGCGCAATGGGCGGCAACGGACTCGGACTCGCCATTGCGCAGGAGATCGTAAACCTGCATCAGGGAAAGATCCTCGTGAAGAGCGAGCCGGGACAGGGAACGCAGTTTACCGTGGATTTCAAGGCGAAAACGGAGAATAAGAAGGTAAATCTGAAAAACGGCTAAGCCTTGGAAAAAGATAGTGAAAAAATATAGTCAAAAAGTCAAAAAATAGTTTGACTTTTTGACTTTTTTAGTTATAATAAAAGCAGAGGTCGAAACAGACCGCAAAAGTTTAAAAGCAAACGTCAGGAGGGAGCTTTATGGGAGAAGAAAAATATACGCAGCGGGTAATGACAGCCCTGCAGGCAGCACAGCAGACCGCCGCGCTGCATTATCATCAGGAAATCACGTCAGCACATGTGCTGCTGGCTTTGGTGCAGGAGCCGGAAGGGCTGCTGGATACTATATTCCAGGAGGCCAAGGTGGATCTGCCGATGCTCAAGGTACGCCTGGAGCAGCTTTTGAAGAAAATCCCCAGTGTGAAGGGGCAGGATCGCCTCAGCATGAGCGTCGATATGGCCCGGGTATTGGGCAAGGCTGCCAAGCTGGCGGCTGATATGAAGGATGAATATGTGAGCACCGAGCATCTGCTGCTGGCCCTCGTTGAGGATGGCAGTGAGGATGTGCAGGCGGTCTGCCGGGAATTCGGCCTGACCAAAAGCCGGGTGCAGTCCTCCATCAAGAAGAATCGCAAACAGAATGTGCAGAATGATAATCCGGAGGAGGGCTATAAATCCCTGGAGAAATATGGCCGGGATCTTACGGATGCAGCCCGGCGCGGTAAAATCGATCCGGTCATTGGCCGTGACGATGAAATCCGCCGGACCATTGAGATCCTGTCCCGGCGCACGAAGAACAATCCGGTGCTCATCGGTGAGCCGGGCGTAGGCAAGACGGCTATCGTCGAAGGCCTGGCCCGTCGTATCGTAGCGGGCGATGTACCGGAATCGCTGAAGAACAAGACACTGTATTCGCTCGATATGGGCTCACTGGTTGCGGGCGCCAAGTTCCGTGGTGAGTTTGAGGAACGTCTGAAGGCTGTTTTGAACGAAATCGTCAAATCCGATGGACAGATTCTGCTCTTTATCGATGAGGTCCATACCGTTGTGGGAGCCGGAGCCGCTGAGGGTGCGATGGATGCCGGCAATCTGCTGAAGCCGATGCTGGCCCGGGGGGAGCTGCGCTGCATTGGTGCGACGACCCTCAATGAATACCGCAAGTACATTGAAAAGGACACGGCACTGGAACGGCGGTTCCAGCCGGTCATGGTCGGGGAGCCTACGGTGGAGGATACGATTTCAATCCTGCGCGGACTCAAGGAGCGCTATGAGGTCCATCATGGTGTGCGCATCCGGGACGCGGCGCTCGTTTCGGCGGCCGTGCTTTCCGATCGTTATATTTCGGATCGCTTCCTGCCGGATAAGGCCATCGATCTCGTCGATGAGGCCGCGGCGAAACTGCGTACTGAAATCGAATCCATGCCGGGACCGCTCGATGAGGTGCGCCGCAAGATCATGCAGCTGGAGATCGAAGAGCAGGCCCTGAAAAAAGAGACCGATGATGCCTCCCGGGAAAAGCTGGCCGGCATTCAGCAGGAAAAGGCCAAGCTGCAGACGGAGCAGGATGAGCTGCGCACGAAATGGGAAGGCGAAAAGCAGGCCATTTTGCGGGTGCGGGCCATCAAGAAGGAAATGGATGCAGTCAAGAGCCAGATGGAAAGCGCGGAGCGCAGCTACGACCTCAACAAGCTTTCTGAGCTCAAATACGGCAAGCTGCCGGAGCTTGAGAAGCAGCTGAAGGACGAGGAAGCTGTCATTGCTGCGAAATCCAAGGATTCGCAGCTGCTGAAGGAAGAGGTCGGTGAAGAGGACATTGCCAAGGTGGTCAGCCGCTGGACGGGAATCCCGGTCACCAAGATGCTCACAGGCGAGCGCGAGAAGCTCGTTCACCTGGAGGATGTTCTCCACGAGCGTGTCGTGGGCCAGGATGAGGCCGTGCGGGTGGTCAGCGAGGCCATCCTGCGGGCCCGGGCCGGCATCAAGGACCCGAACCGGCCCATTGGCTCCTTCATCTTCCTTGGCCCTACGGGCGTAGGCAAGACGGAGCTGGCCAAGACACTGGCCGAGGCGCTCTTCGATGATGAGCGCAGCATGATTCGCATCGATATGAGCGAGTACATGGAAAAGCATTCGGTAGCCCGCCTCATTGGCGCGCCTCCGGGGTATGTAGGCTACGATGAAGGCGGCCAGCTCACAGAGGCGGTACGCCGTCGGCCCTACAGTGTCATCCTGCTGGATGAGATTGAAAAGGCCCATCGGGATGTATTCAACGTGCTGCTCCAGATCCTGGATGACGGCCGCCTGACCGATGGCAAGGGCCGCGTGGTCAACTTCAAGAACACGGTCATCATTATGACCTCGAACCTCGGCTCCCATGAAATCCTCAATAAGGATTTTGCGGAGGCGGAGCGTGCCGTCAAGGACATCCTCAAGGAATATTTCCGTCCGGAGTTTTTGAACCGGGTCGATGATATCGTGGTATTCAAGGCGCTGGCTAAAGCGCAGGTCAAGAAGATCGCCGCGCTGCTGCTCGAGACGCTGAACCGTCGCCTGCAGCACCAGGTGAAGATTTCCCTCGAATGGTCGGACGAGGTGCTCACGCTGCTCTCCGAGCAGGGCTTTGACCCGAATTTCGGTGCACGTCCGCTGCGCCGGCTGCTTTCCCATACGGTGGAGACGGCACTTTCCAAGGAAATCATCAAGGGCGAAATCAAGGAAGGCGATGTGGTGTCGATCGGTCTTGCCGATGGGCAGCTCACCTTCAAGGCAAAATAATCCATTCTGTTTTCAGCAGGCAGTCTTTCCAGACTGCCTGCTTTTAATTTAGTATATATGTATTTCAAGAAAAGACAAAAATAAAATAATTGTGATTTTAAATAAAAATACTTGCATAAATTGTTTCGCTGTGATATATTATCCCCAGTGAACAAAAACAAATAACTAAAATGCGTTGCAGAGGAATAGTAGGGTCCGGGGAATGTAAAGAGAGCTGCTGGCCGGTGAGAAGCAGACAGGAAACGGATCGGAACTCACCTTGAAGCAGCTCGCTGAACAGAGTAGGTGGAGCCGGGAACTGACCGTTAAAACAGGAGGATATGTTTGTATCCGGAAGGAGTGCACGCCCATGGCGTGAAATTGAGTGGTAACACGTAAGCAAAGTCTTTCGTCTCTTTAGAGATGGAAAGACTTTTATTTTTTTACAGCTTTTATTTAGAGAAAAGGGGAGAATGTATCATGAAGAATTTTGAGAAATATAAAAAGGGCTATTTTTTACCGCCGACGATTGATCTGAGCTGGGCGAAGAAGGAATACCCGGAAAAGGCGCCGGTCTGGTGCAGTGTGGATCTCCGCGATGGCAATCAGGCGTTGATCATTCCGATGAGCCTGGATGAAAAGATCGAATTCTTCAAGACACTGGTCAAGGTTGGCTTCAAGGAAATCGAAGTGGGCTTCCCGGCGGCGTCGGAGACGGAATATGCTTTTCTGCGCCGGCTGGTCGAGGAAAACCTGATTCCGGATGATGTAACGGTACAGGTGCTCACGCAGGCACGGGAGCACATCATCAAAAAGACGTTTGAGGCTCTGGACGGAGTAAAGAATGCCATTGTGCATGTCTACAATTCCACCTCCTTTGCCCAGCGGCAGCAGGTCTTCCGTAAATCCAAGGAAGAGGTCAAGCAGATTGCCATCGAAGGTGCCAAGCTGCTGCAGGAGCTCACGGAAAAGGCTGGCGCAGACTATCGTTTTGAGTATTCGCCGGAAAGCTTCACGGGTACCGAGCCGGAATATGCGCTGGAGGTCTGCAACGCAGTACTCGATGTCTGGAAGCCGACAGCTGATCGCAAGGCTATTATCAATATACCGGTAACCGTAGAGATGTCCATGCCGCATGTCTATGCGATGCAGGTAGCCTATATTTCCCAGAATCTCAAATACCGTGACAATGTAGTGTTGTCCCTGCATCCGCACAATGATCGCGGCTGTGGTGTGGCAGACTCGGAGATGGGCATCCTGGCCGGTGCCGACCGCATCGAAGGTACGCTTTTCGGCAATGGTGAGCGTACAGGCAATGCCGATATCGTGACCATTGCAATGAATATGTTTGCGCTGGGCGTAGATCCGGAGCTTGATTTTTCCAACATGCCGGAGCTCGTTGAAATGTATGAGCGCGTGACCCGCATGCAGGTCTATGACCGCCAGCCCTACGCAGGGGATCTCGTGTTTGCCGCCTTTTCCGGCTCGCACCAGGATGCTATTGCCAAGGGCATGCATTGGCGCGAGGAAAAGGACCCGAACCGCTGGACGGTTCCCTACCTTACCATCGATCCGAAGGATGTGGGGCGTGAGTACGATGGAGATGTCATCCGTATCAACAGTCAGTCCGGCAAGGGGGGCGTGGCCTATATCATGGAACAGCGGTATGGGCTTTCTATGCCGAAAAAGCTGCGGGAGGATTTCAGCTACTGCGTGAAGAGCGTATCCGATCATAAGCATAAGGAGATCATGCCGGATGAAGTCTATCAGATTTTCCAGGATGTATATGTCAATGTAGAAAAACCGTATAAGCTTATTGATTTCGTGCTCAAGAAGGAGCCGGACGGCGTACGCTCGGGCGAGGTGCACATGGAGGTCGAGGGCAAGCCGGTAACCTGGAAGGCAAGAGGCAACGGCCGTCTGGATGCAGTGAGCAACGCCATCCAGCAGAATACGAGTGTACACTATACGGACCTGACCTACAGCGAGCATGCACTGGAAATCGGTTCAAGCTCCCGTGCGATGGCCTATATCGGCATTACGGGCAAGGACGGGAAGATTACCTGGGGGGCAGGCATGGATACCGATATCATCACGGCATCCATCATGGCACTCGTCAGTGCGATCAATCGCATGAAGACTGCAAAATAAAGGAAATTGAGAAAAATTGACAAAACGGGTGGCTGGGTGTAGGATAAAAGCAGTCACGTGATCTGTTGGATTTTTACAATTGAATAACGAGGAACAGGCGCCCGAGAGGGCTTAATAGAGAAGTTGGTGCAATGCCAACGCGGTCCCGCCACTGTATCAGGGAGCGAAGCTGCATGAAACGTCACTGAAGCGTATGCTTTGGGAAGGCGCAGCCAAGCAATGATCTGAAGCCAGGAGAACTACCTGTTTGTCAATCACCGTTATAACCTGCGAGCGATGGGGAGGGGATTTGTTCATTTGTGCTGACAATGGGCTTTTCTTCGTGCTTTCGTGCGGAGAAAAGCCTTTTTTTTATGTAAATTTAAAGAAAAGCGAGGATGAATGGAATGAAGAAAAACTGGAAAAAATTATTGGTGGCTTCCCTGGCCTGCACTACGCTGCTGGGGGTACCGACCGCAAGCTATGCGGCTTATATGCTGAATCCGGAGGTCAAGACCGCTACGCCGGCGCTGAAGGAAGCGGCACAGATCGGTGTGCTCAAGAATGAGAATCCGTCCATGCAGAACCTGGAGAATAAGGATGCCATCGTCGTCATGAGCTTCGGGACGACCTTTAAGAAATCCCGTCAGGCAACGATTCAGGCCTCTGTGAATGAAATCCAGAAGGCCCATCCAAACACAAAAATAATCACAGCGTTTACCTCGCACATCATCATTGACCGCATCCAGAAAAAGGAAGGTATCAAGTATCCTACACCGGAGGAGGCCCTGCAGCAGCTCAAGTCGGAGGGCTATACCCGCGTAGCGCTTGCTTCTTTGGATGTCATTCCGGGTATGGAATACGCCTATGATGTAGCAATTTTCAATGAATACAAAGATCAGTTCAAAAAGATGACGCTGGGAACTTCACTCATGTATTGGATGGGACAGGCCGAGCAGCGTGATGATATCACGGAGACGATGAAAGCTCTGGCAACGCAGTTCCCGAAGCAGGGAGCGGAGGATGCCATCCTCATCATGGCGCATGGTACGCCGCATCCGGCCAATGCCTATTATGCGGTCATGCAGGATCGTCTCGATGAGATGGGCCTGAAAAATGTATTCATTTACAGTGTCGAGGGCTGGCCGAGTCTCGCGGATATCATTCCAAAACTCAAGGCACAGGGCATCAAGAATGTAACGCTCATGCCGATGATGATGGTGGCAGGCGATCATGCCAACAATGATATGGCTGGTGAAGAGAAGGATTCCCATAAGTCGGTATTGGAAGCAAATGGCATTACAGTAAAGACTTATATCCATGGTTTGGGTGAGAACGAGGCTATCCGTGCTCTGTTCGCGGCGCGGGCCGATGAAGCATGGCAGGCATTGCAGGCAAAATAAGCATGGGAGGAGCCCTTCATCAAAAGATGAAGGGCTCTTTTTTGGAATAGGGGATGTTGGATGCAAAGAAGAATCGGTTTAGCAATATGCCTGTTTTGTCTGTTGTTAGTTTTGGGGGCATGCGGGGAAAGAAAAACAGGGCCGGCGGCACAGTCCGATGCTCCTGTATATGAGGTTACGGATATCCGGGGCTATACCACGCAGCTGGCAGCGAAGCCGCAGCGCATATTGACACTGTCCCTGGGAACGGATGAGATTCTGTTGGGACTTGTGGAGCCGGAACGTATCGCAGCGGTCAATCAGCTGCTGGATGATCCGGTCAATTCAAATGTTACCGCGCTGGCCAGCCGTTTCAGCCGGAAACTGTCCAATCCTTCCGTTGAGGAGATTGCGGCGCTGCAGCCGGAGCTTGTCATTCTGCCGGATTGGGGTGAGGCGGCAAAGGCGGACGCGTTGCGAGACCTGGGAATCCGCGTGGTTGTATGCTATGGGGCAAAAAGTGTGGATGAAATCAAAGCCAACATCCGTCTGATTGCCCAGGCTGTAGGGGAGGAAGAACGGGGCAGCAGTCTCATTGCGCAGATGGATAGCAAGCTGGCAGAGATTGCGGCTAAGACAGAAGCGATACCTTCCGCGGAAAGAAAGAGTGTCGTATTGCTTTCTGTTATGAGCACGTACGGCGGCAGCGGCTGTGTCTTTGATGATGTCTGCCGCCTGGCGGCAGTCTGCAATGGCCGGGCCGCGGCGGGAATTCCAAATGGGCAGCCCATGGGGAAGGAAGAGCTCGTCAAGATCGATCCTGACATCTTGCTGCTGCCCACCTACAACAATCATGGGAGCTTTGATGTGGAGGGCTTCCGCCGCTCCTATCTGGAGGATCCATCCCTGCAGACGATGAGGGCCATCCGTTTGCGGAACCTGAAGGAGCCGCGGGAAAGTTATATATATAATGACTCGCAGGATGTTGTATTCGGTGTGCAGGAGCTTGCCTGTATGGCGTATGGCAGTGCCTTTGCACAGCCTGACGGGGAACATTTGACAGCAGTACAGCCATAAATAAATGGAGAAGAGGATGAAAGAATATATGAAAGAGGATGCAATGCGTAGTTTGAGACTGGAGGCGCTTGCCAAGCGCATTACTGCAGCGGTGGTATTCGGCAGTATCTCATTAAGCGGGACGGCACTGGCTGCAGAAGTGGCTGAGAGCCCTCTGGCCGAATATGGGACGGAAGAGGTCATAGTAACGGCAGAGCGCATTCCGCAGAAAAAAGCGGAAATCCCGGCAAATATTACAGTCATTACGGCGAAAGATATTGCGGCAAATCATTATGCAGATCTCACAGAGGCCTTGCAGCAGGTCAATGGAGTCAATGTGGAGACGCAGTCTATGGGCCGGCAGGCCATTGTGCGGTTGAATGGGGATGACCGGGTGGTCGTGCTGCTGGATGGTCGCCGCATGAACAATGATATGGGGCAGAATGGCCGTGCAGGAGCGGACTTGCGCCTGCTGCCTTCCATGAAAAACATTGAGCGCATTGAGATTGTCAAGGGGGGCAGCTCAGCGCTCTACGGCAGTGATGCTGTAGGCGGCGTGATCAATATCATAACGAAAAAGGGGAAAAAGGCCAATACTACCCTGGATCTCAATACTGGTTCATGGGGAACCCATACTTATGAAATTACGAATGAGGGCAGTGATGGTACTCTGAGCTGGTTCCTCACCGCAGGCCTTCAGAAACGAAGCTATTTCAGCTACAAGGCCCATGGGGAAAACTATGACATGCCAGGCAGTGATTATAATAATAACAGCTTTTCCCTGCGGCTGGACAATCAGCTGGATGCGCGCAGTTCCGTGCGTCTCAACGTGGAACATAAGTCCGTCAATGGAGGGGCTTATTATTATACAAAATCCGGGTTCGGGCCTTCTGGTGACGAGGATCAGCTCTTCAACAGCTATGCGCTGACCTATACTTTCAAGGAAGGGCTCGCAGCACCTGGCTTCCTGCGCTATTTTGACAATTATAAATTCGGCAATTTCAGTGGCCACTATGAGACCCGCCTGTATGGGGTGGACTACCAGAATGGCTGGCAGCTTGACCGGAATAATGTGCTCATTGCCGGTTTGGAATGGCATGAGAGCAAATCCTCCTCCGGCTCGACTGCAGGAAATTACAGCGATAAGGAAATCACGAACAAGGCCGTTTATCTGCAGGATACCATGAAGTTGGGGGATAAGCTGGAATTCGTTCCCGGAATGCGGGTGGATCACCATACTATGTTCGGGACCCATTGGACACCAAAGGCCGCGCTGAATTATCAGGCGGACAGCAAAACACAGGTCTATGCTTCCTGGGGGCGTGTATTCAAGGCTCCTACGGCTGATGATCTTTATTACAACAATGTAGGCTCCATGGACTGGGGCGGGGTGCATTACGAATGGGGCAATCACGGAAATGAGAATCTGCAGCCGGAAACCGGGCACACGGAAACGCTGGGCATCAACTATAATTTTGATAAAAATGCCAGCCTGAGTGCCAGTTATTTCAATACGGTGCTGCATGATGCGATTGCCTGGTATACGGAAGATTTCAGCAATTGGTATGTGAATAATGTAGCTTTGGAGAAAAAGCATGGTTTGGAAATCACTTTTTCCCGGAAGCTGAATTCTGTCTGGAGCTACGATCTGGCTTATTCCTACATCCATACGGAAACGGACGATCCGAATCCCTATAAGGCGGATGCGGTGAACCTGCTGAAAAATAACAATCAGCCGAATGGATATCGTATTGGTGTGCATTATGCGCAGGGACCATGGAAAGCAAATCTGATGGGACGCATGGGGACAGGGCTCAATACGGATTACTATGCGGGACGAAGCTTCACGGTATTTGATTTCAATACCAGCTATGATCTGAATCCGCAGACAACGATGTATTTCAAGGTGAACAATCTCACGAATCAGGAGTATTCGGATTATGTAGGGACTAAGTATCCGGCGGCCGGCCGATTCTTCCAGATCGGTATGAAGTATAGTTTTTAAGTAAGGATGTATGCGTAATGGAAAAAATCCTGGAGGTGAAGGGGCTGTCGGCAGGCTATGGAAAAAAAGCGATTCTGCAGGCAGCGGATTTCACGGTATATGCGGGAGAAATGATTGGCATCATCGGAGCAAACGGCTCAGGCAAGAGCACGCTCCTGAAGACTCTGCGGGGGCTGCTGCCGCCCCTGCGGGGTCATATTTTATATACTGGTCAGGATTTACAGGGCCTGCGGGCGGGGGACTTTTCCCGGCGTGTCGGTTATCTGCAGCAGCAGTCAGCGTTTCCTTTTGGTTATACAGCGGGGGAAATCGTTATGACCGGGCGGTATCCCTATCTTTCCTGGTGGCAGCAGGAAGGAGAGCAGGATCGGTTGATTGTGCAGTGCAGTATGGAATACACGGGTGTCGCTGATTTAGCGGATCAGCCGATGCAGGCGATATCCGGCGGGCAGCGGCAGCGGGTGTTACTGGCCAAGGTTTTGGCGCAGCAAACCCCGATTCTGCTGCTGGACGAGCCAGCAACAGGGTTGGATATTTTTTATCAGGAAGAGATTTTTCGCTTTGCACGAGAGCTTTGTGCTGCGGGAAAAACCATCCTGCTGGTCGTACATGAACTGAGCCTGGCTGCGCGTTTTTGTTCCCGGCTGCTGCTGCTTGGACAGCACCGTCTGCTGGCAGATGGTGCGCCTGCGGCGGTGCTCACGCCGACTTTGCTGAGCCAGGCCTACGGAACCGCTGTAGAGGTTGCGCAAAATCCGCTTACCGGGCATTTGGATATCTTTACGCCTGCCTCGACACGGAAACGGCAGCCGGAATCCGCACTGCGCCTGTTGTTGGAAAATATACCAGAGGGGGCGAAATGATATGAAGCAAAAAAATCAGCCCCGGCTGCTCTGGCTCGGCATGCTGGCTGCGGTATTGCTTGTTGTGCTGTTCTCGCTGTCGGTGGGAGAATATGAAATCCCGTTTTCGCATGTCCTGGCAGCAATCTGTCAGGAAGCCGGGCTGCCCTTGGGGGAAGAGACCACGGTGCCGGCTGATCAGCTGGCGGTGCTTTGGCATATCCGTATGCCGCGGACGCTTGTGGGACTGTTGGTCGGGGCAAGCCTGGGGGTTGCTGGAGCTGTGATGCAGGGGATTTTTGGCAATCCTTTGGCTGATCCGGGGGTACTGGGGGTGTCCGGCGGAGCAGCGGTTGGCGCAGTCCTGGCGATTGCCGGCGGCTTTACTGCCGGCAGCATTTATCTGTTGCCGGCCTGTGCTTTTCTGGGAGCCATCCTGTCCGTGGGCATTACGGTAGCACTTTCCCTGCGGCATGGACGCATTCCCGTCATGACGTTGCTGTTGTCGGGTGTCGTTGTCGGCATGCTGCTGGCTGCGGTGACGGCGGCTGTTTTGACGGTGGTCAATGAGCAGAAGCTTCAGCAATACCTGTTTTGGACGATTGGCGGTCTGGATTATCGGCGGTGGGAGCATGTGACATTGGGAGTGATACCGATTTGTGCCGGTATGGTATTTCTTTTTGTGATGGCCCGTCAGCTGAACGTCCTGGCCTTGGGCGATGTGGCTGCCCGGACAGTCGGCATGCCGGTCACTACCTATCGGATTCTACTGCTGCTGGCAGCGGCGATGATTACGGCTGCAGGAGTCAGCATTAGCGGGAATATCGGTTTTGTGGGGCTGGTTGTGCCACATGCGGTGCGTTTTTTTACAGGGCCGGATCATCGTCGTCTGCTGCCGGCAAGTGTAGTGGCGGGAGGGATTTTCCTGGTGTTTTGCGATACCCTGGGCAGAGTGATCGTTCCAGGGGTCGAGGTGCGGGTGGGGATTATGACCGCGTGCATTGGGACACCCTATTTTTTATACCTGCTGCATCGCAGCCGGTACAGTTTTGATACAGAGTGATTTCAGGAGGTCAGAAGATGGATTCTATATGGACAGGTTTGGAATTTTTCCACAAGGGCGGGCCCGTCATGTACGTGCTGCTGCTCTGCTCGATTTTTGTGTTGGCTGTCGGGCTGGAGCGTTGGTTGTATTTTTCCCGTATGGATGCCGGACGGAACTTTGCCCGCAGCTTTTATGCCTGTATGACAGAGCGGCATTATGTGGAAGCATCCCGACTGCTGCAGGGAACAAAGGGAATGCTGCCGGCGATACTGCAGCAGGCAGCTGCTCGCTGCCGTCTGCCGGAGGGGAACGTGACGGCGTTTATGGAGCTGCAGTCCGGCATTGCAATTTCCCGGCTGCGTCGACGGCTCTATTATCTCCATGTCATTGTGACCATGGCACCGCTGTTGGGTCTGTTAGGAACCATCAGCGGCATGATTTCCGCCTTCAGTGTATTCAATCTGGAGGCGGGGCAGTCAGCGGCCATCACCGGGGGGGTGGGGGAAGCGCTTATTGCGACGGCTATGGGTCTCTGCGTGGCGATTCTGGCCCTGTTGATTCATGCGTATTTCTCGCAGCGTATTGACAATATCATCACGGATATGGAGCAGAGCTTTTCGCTGATGGAAACAGCGGGAAAAAAACTGGCGGACTTGGCGGAAAAGGGGGAAGCGGCCTATGCGGCTTCGTAATCGGCGCGGCTTTTCCCAGCCCGAGGTCATGATCATCCCCATGATCGACATCATGTTTTTCCTGCTGGTATTTTTTATGATGAGCACGCTGTATATGGTGAACCTGAAGACTGTGGATGTGCATATGCCCAAGGCGGATCAGGCGGAGACCCAGCTGCAGGTGAGCTATCTGGTGACCATGAAAAAGGACGGTTCCCTTTGGTTAGAGGACAAGGCCGTCGATGAAAGGACTTTGTTATCCAGGGCGCAGGCGGAGAATCATAAGAATGCTCATTTTTCCGTGGTGGTCCGGGCGGATCAGAATCTGGACTACGGCATGGTCATCGGCCTGCTGAACAAATTCAAGGGTGCCGGCATTTCCAGGATTGGTCTGGCGGCAGAAACCGGGGGAAAATGATATGGTCCGGGAGGAAAGAGATAAGTATCGTGCATTGTTGCTCTCAGGCCTGTTTCATATATTGCTGCTGGTAGGGCTTTCCTTTACGGGACTGTTTGCCGTTATTACTGCCGCTGAAGAGCACCCTCCAGTGGATGTCATGCTTTATGAGGAAGATGCGGCGGGCGCAGCGGAAGCTGCAGGGAATGCAGGAGTGCAATCGGAAGCAGCCGATGCTGGGGATATTGCAGTGCTTCCAGAAACGGCAGCGCTGCCGGCAATCCATGAAGAGTATACCCGGTCGCCGGAAAAGCAGCAGGCATATAAGAGAGAGCATGGGGGAACGGAATCCGCTTCGGCGGCTGTGTCAAAAGGAAATGGTGTCAGCGTGGGGACAGGGGATGGCTCTGGCGGTGCGAATGGCTCCGGCAATGGCGCAGGGAATGGGGAAGGCCATGGCGGTGGGAGCGGAGCCGGTAATGGCTCGGGAAATGGGAAGGATGCGGCTGCGGCAGCCAGAGCCGCGGTGGCGCCTGTACTCCAGTATCGGCCGGTTCCCCGCTATCCGGAGAATCTCCGGGCACAGGATGTGGAGGGGACAGTGGTGATTTCCCTTATCGTAGGGGCGGACGGCAGTGTGGAAAATGCGGTAGTTGTGAATTCCTCCGGGTATGGGGAAATGGATGCGGCGGCACTTTCGGCGGTACAGGCCTCGCGCTATACACCCGCACAGAATGTGTATGGTGAACCGGTAAGGTTCCATAAGACGATTACGGTACCATTTCATTTGCAGGATTGAAAGGATGGCTGTTATGCTGGAACTGGTGAATTTATCCAATGATCCCTGCGATCTGCAGGGGCTTTTGGGCGGGGATCCCCTGAGGCTGGAACATTTTCTGCAGCAGCATGGGCTGGCTGGTATTGAGTTTATGCCCTGTGCTCCCTGGGATGGAAAACTGCCGTTCCCTGCCTGTATCCAGGGGGTGCATCTGCGCTTTTGGCCGAACTGGCTGGATTTTTGGCAGTGGAATATACCGGAATTGCGGCGTGAGGTCGGAAATGCAGAGTGTGTGCGCGCCGTGTACGGAGAAACGCGGCAGGACTGGCTCGGACTATGGCGGCAGAATGTTCGGGAGGCTGTGCGCTGTGGTGCGCAGTATGTAGTTTTTCATGTGGCGGATGCGCGAACCAGCGAGCTTTATTGCCGGCGGTTCTTCCATCGCGATGAGGAGGTCGTGCGGGCGGCGGCCGCTGTAGTGAATGCGGTCATGGAAGGCTTGCCGGAGGAATGCATGCTGTTGTTTGAAAATCTTTGGTGGCCAGGGCTTACCTTCTGCGAGCCCCGGCTGGCCCAGCTGCTGCTGGAACTGACAGAGCATCAAAACAGTGGATTCATGCTGGATACGGGACATCTGATGAATACGAATCTTTCTTTGCGGACAGAGCAGGAAGGCATGGACTATGTCATCCGGACCGTAGAGAAAATGGGCGTACTGCGGGAACGTATCCGAGGAATCCATCTGCATTGCTCCTTATCTGGTGCCTATGTGGAAGCGATGCGGCGGACACATCCGGAAAAAATGGATATACTGCCTGATTGGCAGCAGGTCATGGACTATATTTTACATACGGATCAGCACCAGCCTTTTGTGTCAGGCGTGGCTGAGCCGCTGTTAGCCGATCTGAGGCCGGACTGGCTGGTACATGAGTTTATTCCCGCATCTTATGCCGATTGGGAGACTAAGGTGAGCTGTCAGCGGCATTCACTGCAATGGGAGTGAAGTTTTAATTTAAGGAATGCGTTCTCTTTTGGGCTGTATTTTTCATCTCAATGACTGAAAATTGTTATTACTCGGCCTTTGCGGCATTATATAATGAATGCAGGAACAAGAAGGGACGATTGCTATGATTTCAGGAACTGACAGCATTATCAATAAAACCGACCTGGCCCGACTGATCATGGAGACAGTACCGGGCAAACAGATTACCTTGGCGCATGTTATTGCAAGTCCGGACCCTATACTGTATCGCAAGCTGGGGCTCGATCCTAAAATCGATTATCATAATGCGGCCATTGGCATCCTCTGCCAGACACCGTATGAGACCGCTGTAATCACTGCGGATATCGCATTGAAGGCAGCCGCCATTGAACTGGGCTTTGTGGATCGTTTCAGCGGCACGCTGGTGGTGACCGGTACGATTTCGGATGTGACCATGGCATGGGAAAAGGTTTTGGAATACGTGAAAAACACCTTGGACTTTACAGTCTGCAACATCACCCAGGCCTGAGCAGAAAAGAGGGAATGCTATGCGCAAGATCATGTTTATTGGCCGTACCGGCGCAGGCAAGACAACGCTGACGCAGGCACTCAAGGGAGAAGATATTACCTATCAGAAGACGCAGGATGTACAGCATTTCAATGCTATCATTGACACGCCGGGGGAGTATTGTGAAAACAAGGAACTGGCGCATGCACTCATCATTTATTCGCATGAGGCTGATATCCTGGGGCTGCTCATTGATGCTACCGAGACCTATTCCCTGTACAGCCCTAATATTGTGTCGTTGGGAACCCGTGAGGTCATTGGTATCGTTACGCATATTCATGATCCCTATGGCAATATCGAGCAGGCGGCATTGTGGCTGGAACTGGCGGGCTGCCGTAAGATTTTTTTTGTGGATTCCGTCACCGGGGAAGGGATACCGGAGCTTCTGGCTTATCTGGATGAGGATGATGGAGATCTTTCCTGGGATGAAAAGTATTTGCAGCAGCGGGAAGCCTATCAGGCGGATCAAAAATCTGCCGGTTTTGCGCTGCAGGAAGAACGTTGATCCATTTGGAATAAGGATGGTGGAAGAATAGGCCCGTAGGGCTGCTTCCTACCTTGAGGACATCGCTTTTGCGGTGTCCTTTTTGGTGTTGGAAAGGCAAAAGGCGCCCTTTTCTAATGCCGCGAAATATGCGACAATAGATAGAGTGAAAATGAGGTGATCCTGTGATTCGCATTGAATCCTTGGTAAAGAAATTCCCCTATCGGGATAAAAATAATCAAATGAGCTGGAAAACTGCTGTGGATGCCGTGTCCTTTGAAATACACAAGGGAGAAATCTTCGGTCTCCTGGGACCGAATGGTGCGGGCAAGACCACGACCATCCGCATGCTCACAATGCTGCTGGAGCCGACAGCGGGCACAATCTGTTATGCTGGACAGCCGCTGGCCGGGCATGAGCGCGAGATGAAGCAGCTGATTGGTGTCGTGCCGCAGCATATCAATTTCGATCAGGACCTTACCGTCGGTGAGAATATGGAGCTGCATGCCCGCCTGCATCACATGGAGCGTGCGGAACGCCGGCAGCGTATTGCAGAGCTGCTGGACTATGTCGAGCTTTCAGAGGCAGTCAATGAGGGGGTCCGCCAGCTCTCGGGCGGCATGAAGCGGCGCCTGCTCATTGCCCGGGCCCTGCTGCACCGGCCGCGCATTCTGTTCCTCGATGAGCCGACGGTCGCGCTGGATCCGCAGGTGCGGCGGCGCATCTGGGATCTCATCCGGCGCATGGCCAAAGATGAGGTCACCGTGCTTTTGACCACGCATTATATTGAAGAGGCAGAAAGCCTTTGCGAGCGGGTTGCTATCATGAATAAGGGGAAAATCATCGCGCTGGATACGCCGCGGGCTTTTTGTGAACGCATGGGGCGCTATGCGGTAGAATGGGATGTGGAGGACAGCCGGGAATATCGCTTTTTCAGCACGCGCGGGGAAGCGGCGTCCTTTGCCGGCGGGCTGGAGAGTGCAGCCCAGATCCGCCATTCGAATCTGGAGGATGTATTTGTCGAGCTCACAGGCAGAAAGGCGGGACTTTGATGCTCATGGATATTTGGACGGTGTTTTGGCGGGACTGGGTCGTGCTCAAACGCCGTATGACGAAATTTATATTGAGCCGTATGGTGGCGCCGATGCTCTATCTGACGGCATTTGGCTGGGGGCTGGGACGCAGCATACAGGTGACGGGCGGCTCCTACATCGATTTCCTCGTGCCGGGCATCCTGGCTCTCAATTCGATGAATATCAGCTTCAACAGTATTACGCCCGTGCACGCGGAGCGCATTTATCACAAAAGCCTGGAGGAATACCTGATCGCGCCGATCTGTCCGTATGCCTTTGTGATCGGCAAAGTGCTGGCCGCTGTGCTGCGCGGACTCATATCCTCGGCTATCATCCTTGTGCTGGCCTTTCTGTTCGGCGCACATTTCACGGTCACGCCGCTCTTTATCGGCGTGCTGATCCTGAACTGCATCGTGTTTGCTGAAATTGGCTTTTTTGCGGCGATGAAGATCGGCTCTTATGAAGAGATGGGGCAGGTGAATACCTATATCCTGCTGCCGATGTCCTTCCTCTGCGGCACCTTTTTCTCAACGCATGTGCTGCCGACGGCTGTCCGCTGGTTCATCGAGCTTCTGCCGCTCACACATACGAGCTATTTGCTGCGTGGTATTGGCAGCGGAGAGACCATTGCGCCGGCATCCGTACTCGTCTTGCTGCTCTATGCTGTGCTGGGATTCCTTTTGGGCAGCCGGGCGATGCTGCGGTTGAAAAAGTAAGTGGAAAAATTTGCGTCGATGTGTTAGTATGATAGTGTTGATAAACAGGAAAATTACTATTTAGTAAGTTTGGAAGTGTTACTATGGAGAAAAGCCATTCACCGCTCGACCAATTGCGGGAAAAGGGCTATAAGATAACGCCGCAGCGGCGGGCTGTGGTGACAGCACTGGATGCCTGCGGACCCTTTCCGACAGTACAGCAGCTGCAGGAAAATGTGCGGAAAACACAGCCGGATGTATCGCTCGATACGATCTACCGCAATCTGACACTGCTGACGGATCTTGGCATCGTGCATGAGATCCACCGGCCTTCCGGGAATGTCTATGAGCTCGTGAAGCCGGGGCATCATCATCACCATCTGATCTGTACCGAGTGTGGAAAAACAGAATGCATCGATATATGTCCGATGAATAAAATCTATGAAAAGGAAGCAGAAAAACGCGGTTTTCTAGTCACGGGCCACATCTTTGAATTCTATGGCATCTGCTGGTCCTGTCGTTCCAAGGCCAAGAAGTAGAAAGGTTGGTTTCTTTTGTTTAAGACGATATTACATCACCGTGCGTCCTCTGGCGGGGACTGTGCCAAGCTCTGCTGCACAAAAATCGAGGATTTCTCCGTCAGAATTGGCCGCACGGATATTTTTTCCCATGTGAATATCCATATTCACTGCGGGCAGCTTACGGCTGTCATTGGTCCGAACGGCGCGGGGAAAAGCACCCTGCTGCGGGCAATCCTCGGGGAGGTTCCCCATACGGGCGTGCTGCACTATGTTGATGCCAAGGGCAAGCATACAGGACACCCTATCATTGGTTATGTACCGCAGTATCTTCGCTTCGACGTGAGCTCTCCGACCAGCGTTATGGACCTCTTCATGGCCTGCCTGTCCCGGCGCCCGGTATGGCTCTGCTCCTCGAAAAAGCTGCGTCCGCGGGTTCTTCGGAGCCTGGCGCGGGTCAAGGCGGAGTACCTCATTGACCGTCGTCTCGGCGCTTTATCAGGCGGGGAACTGCAGCGCGTACTGCTCGCACTGGCGCTCGACCCTATGCCGGACCTGCTGCTCCTTGATGAACCGGTGTCAGGCGTAGATCAGAACGGGCTCGAGCTTTTTTACGATATTGTGGCCGACCTGCGGGAAAAGGAAGATATGGCGATCATCCTGATTTCCCATGATTTGAACCTGGTAGCTACGCATGCCGACCAGGTGGTGCTGCTGAATAAAGAAGTTGTCTGCAGCGGTACACCGGAAGAGGTATTCCGTGATGCGCGGACGAAGAAAATCTTTGGCATGCTGGCCGGGCTGGATAAGGGGGCGCAGGCCTGATGGAAACCATATATGACATCTTATCGCTGGTGCTGCCTTTTTCCTGGATGGATCATGTATTCATGAAGAATGCCTTTCTGGCGGTCGTACTGGTGACACCGCTCTTTGGTCTGCTCAGCACGATGGTTGTTTCCAACCGCATGGCGTTCTTTTCGGATTCCCTGGGGCATGGGGCCTTCACGGGAATTGCTATTGGCGTATTGCTGGGCGTGGTATCGCCTATGGTATCGCTGGTGGTGTTTTCCGTTGTTTTCTCGCTGCTCATCACCTATATAAAAAATAAAAGTACCGCCTCTACCGATACCATCATTGGCGTGTTTTCCTCGACGGCCATCGCTGCGGGCCTCATGATGATGTCCTATGGCGGAGGCTTCAACAAGTTCTCCTCCTATCTCATCGGCGACCTTCTGAGTATCACCCAGGAGGATCTGGTCGCGCTTTGCTTTGTATTTCTGTTTGTAGCGGGTATCTGGGGCTTTATCTTCAATCGACTGCTGGTTCTGAGCATCAATCCGTCCTTTGCGCGCAGCCGGGGGATTCCCGCCTTCTGGATCGAAGGCATCTTTGCCTCGGTGCTGGCCGTTGTCGTGGCGATTAGCATCCAATGGGTAGGGCTGCTCATCATCAACTCGATGCTGGTGCTGCCGGCGGCAGCAGCCCGTAATGTGACGAGCAACGTCAAGCAGTACCACCTGGTATCGGTAGGTACCGCGTTGTTTTCCGGTATTGCCGGTCTGGTGCTGGCGTATTATTTCAATATGGCCGCCGGGGCCACGATTGTCGTCATATCGTCAGCGGTGTTCTTCTTGACATTGCTGTTGAAGCCGTATTTTGTGCGTTGAATGTCCTGAGGAGGAATCGTTATGTCAATCCATATGCTGTTAAGCGCCATTGTGGCGGTGTGGATCTATTATGATGCGAAAAAGAAGTGGGGCTACAGTCAGAATGCTGCATTGCTCTGGGCGCTGGGGGCTGTATTGGCGGTATATGTCGTAGCGCTGGTTTATCTTCTGTTTGGTCGCAAGCCGCGCAATATAGCGCGGCAGTCCGACGCGGCAGCACAGGTGACGGAGGCTGGCGGCGAAGAGGCAACCGACGTGAGCGAGAAGGTGAACTGTCCTATGTGCGGCGGTTCTGTCCCCGCAAGCTTCAGCCGTTGTCCGCGCTGCGGCTATACGCTGAAGCTCTGCTGCACGAACTGCGGGCGGGAACTTGAGCGTGAATGGAAGACCTGTCCTTACTGCGGCACGGCAGCGCCTGAAAAATAGGCCTGGGGCATACCAGAGGAATTATTACAAAAGATTGGACAAAGGCATACTGGTATGCTATAATATTACTTGCTTGTAAAAAGCGCTCGTAGTCCAGTGGATAGGACGTTAGCCTCCGGAGCTGAAGTCGGCAGTTCGATTCTGCCCGAGCGCACCATATTGTAGAGTCAGGAACCCGCAGTAGTTTGCGGGTTCTTTTTTTGTGGAATTTTAGTCGCACTGTTTGCGGTGATCGTGCCTGGAAGTTTTTTACATCGCCCAAAAGGATGCAACTGGATGACTGACATTGAATGATGTTGCAGTTTTGTATTGAATATGAACATTGTGAGGAGAAAGATGTAGCTTTCATTCACTATTTGAGTTGCATTTTTTATTTAAAAATAGAGATTTAACATTGACAAGTTTACACTAACAATATATAATTCCTATAATAATAGTTCGAGCAATAAACATTTATTATAGAATAACTTATGTTTATGAACTTGCGGATAACTATTGAATAAATAATGAGAATGTTTTGTGAAAGGCTTGGTGGACAAAATGGGAATTCAAGAAGAAGCGATGGAACTGCATAAAGCAAAGAATGGGAAGCTGGCAGTGGCTTCCAAGGTGGACCTGAAGGACGGCTATGATCTGAGTCTGGTCTATACCCCTGGCGTGGCTGCGCCCTGTCAGGCGATTGAAAAGGATAAAGACCTCTCTTTTGAATATACCTGCCGCGGCAATATGGTGGCGGTCATCAGTGATGGCACCAGGGTGCTGGGACTGGGAAATATCGGACCGGAAGCGGGGCTGCCGGTTATGGAGGGGAAGGCGGTCCTCTATAAGACCTTTGCGGACATTGACGCGGTGCCGCTCTGCCTCGATACGACCGATACCGAAAAGTTTATACAGACGGTCCGTTATCTGCAGCCAAACTTCGCGGGGATCAATCTGGAGGATATTGAGTCGCCGAAATGCTATGATATTGAAGAAGCTTTGCAGAAGATCATGGATATTCCGGTATTCCATGATGATCAGCATGGGACGGCTATCGCCTGTGCGGCTGCAGTGCTGGGGGCGATGCGGCTGATCCGCAAGGATATCCGCCAGGTCCGTATTGTCGTGAATGGCGCTGGTGCAGCCGGGACAGCCATTGTTCGGCTGCTGCTGAATATCGGGGCGGAAAATGTGGTCATGCTCAATTCCAAGGGCGCGATGTATGAGGGGATGGACATGTCCCGTATCAATCGGGTGCAGGCAGCCCTGCTGAAGGAAACAAACAAGGATTGCCGACAGGGTGGTCTGGCTGATATGGCTGCCGGTGCGGATGTGCTCATTGGCGTTTCGGTACCGGGGGCGTTTACGCCGGAAATCATCCAGAGTATGAATGAAAATCCGGTTGTGCTGTCGCTGTGCAATCCGGAGCCGGAAATTGGCTATGAGGCTGCGAAGGCAGCCGGGGCAAAGGTTGTGGGAACCGGTCGATCGGATACGCCGAATCAGGTGAATAATGTACTGGTATTTCCGGGGCTTTTCCGTGGCGCCATCGATGTCCGGGCCAGAGAGATCAATGATGATATGAAGCTCGCGGCGGCCTATGCGATTGCAAATCTCATTCCGGAGGACGAACTGCGGGAGGATTATGTGATCCCGGATGTGTTCAATCCGCGGACGGCCAGAGCCGTTGCTGAGGCAGTAGCCAAAGCGGCCGTCCGGAGCGGCGCGGCACGTACCGGTATGCCATCCTATTCCTGAGACGTTGTTGTAAAATTTATTTTTAGACAGAAAATTGCCCGGAGGAACCGCTGCTGTATATGGCAGCGCCCTTCGGGCAATTCTCTGTCTATTGCTTTTTTTTGCCGGCAAAGCATGGCAGGTGCAGCAGCAGGTATTTGCTGAGCAGGAAGCTGATGGCCAGGGCCAGGGCACAGGTCAGCAGGTATTTTACATAGGCATTGGCTTCCAGCGGACGGATCAGCCAGGCGGCCTCCTGGACGAAGAACTGGTGCAGGAAGTATATGGGGTAGGAGGTGGCTGCCAGAGCCCCCCAGATCCTGGTGGTGCGATCGAGGTATTGCTGGAAAAAGGAAAGCAGGCCGAAGATGGCAGTCAGGCAGAATATGGAATGGAAGAGGGCATTCAGCCATACGGCCTGCTGGGGTGCCAGCTGGAAGAGGCCGGGAATTGCCCGGTTGCTGACATAGATAAAGGACATGATGATGAACAACGGCGTCCAGACGCCTGCAGGTGGCTGCCAGCCCCCTGCGGAGAACCATTGGCAGTGCCAGGCCCAGGCGCCAAGGAAGAAATAGATGAGATACAAGGCTACGCGGGTAGGCTGCAGCATCAGTATATAGAGTGGATGAATCCAGACGCCATCGGGCAGTACGGAATTTACAAGACCTATACCAGCCGTGCCTGCCAGTGCGATCAGGACGAAGAATATGACAGACGGTTTGCTGGGAGAAACTTGCTGTTTTATACCGGGGAAAAGCTGTGTGAGTATAGCCAGCAGCAGATAGAGGGCCATGAGAGCACCCAGATACCAGTATTGGGCCTGCTGGTAGGCAGCGCCCCAGAACAGGGTGGTGTAGAAGGTCCAGAAGTCCATCGGAATATTGCGGCTGGCAATCATGAGGTAGGCAATTACCGGTGCGATGAAGATTGCTCCTATGCCCCAGGGAATGCCGATACGAACCAGCTTGCTTTTCCAGAAGGTGTGCTGGCTCTTTTTTGCCAGTGACTTGAGGCCAAAATAGCCGGAGATGAAGAACATGACCGGCATGATGAAGATATCAGCCCAGAGAACAAAAAGAGTGGCGGAAAATACCCGCTGGGTGTCCAGCACGTACCACCATTCCGGGGCATAGGCCATGTAGCACATGGCGGCATGGAATACCACCATGAGGATTACAATAAAGGCCTTGAGATTATCGAGAAAAAAGATACGTTTTGTTGTCATGGTTAAAATTTCCTTCCGTAATGTGGCAGATCAGTGGTGGTTTTCGGAAAGCTGGTTTAAGCGGCGGGCCTTTTTCCGGTGGAGCACCAGAGAGAGCAGCGGCTGTATGAGGTACTCAGCGGCCAGGAAGCAAAGCACAAGGGAGAGACTGCTGGCCAGCAGGTATTTCAAGGCTATGGGGAGCGTATGCTGCTGCAGCAGGGCGCCTATGGGAATGATGATAAAGAAATGGATGAAGTAAATCGTGTAGGAATTGGCTGACAGCCGCCGCCAGAGCCAGGCATCGCTGTCGATGAACCGTTGGAAGATCGCCAGCAGGGCAAAGACTGCGGTAAGGACGAGGAGCGAGTGGGTAAAGGCATGACCTGCACGGAAAAGAACGGGTGGTTCGGGCATCAGGGTGAACATGACCCGGTAGATGAGGAAAACGGCCATGGAAACGACCGCGGCACTGCACCATGGAACAAGGCGCGGCTGCCAGCCGCCGCGGCTGAACCAGGCGTATTTCCAGGCGTAGATGCCCAGACAGAAATAGCTGATATGAATACCGAGGCGAACCGGCTGCAGAAAGAAAATCCCTTTGAGGCCGGGCATCCAGGTATCACACCAGTAATAGAGATCTCCAACAAAGAAGGTCAGGGCTGTAAAGGCAAAGAAAGCGAGCAGGAAAAGAGGCGAAGGAGCCTTTTTAACGGGAGCTTTCTCCAGTATGCGTGGAAAGAGCCGGGCCGCCAGGCTGAATACTGCGAAAAAGCCGAACAGCATGCCGAGAAACCAGTATTGGGCCTGTTGATAAAAAGGGCCAAAGAAGCCGGTCGTCCAAAACTCCAGATAGGGAGGGGCGGCAATGGGGCGGGTAAGAAAGGCTGCATAGGCAATGATTGGCGCGCAGAATATGACGCCCAGTACCCAGGGGAGCGCAATGCGCAGCAGTTTGCCGCGCCAAAAGGCCGCCTGCCCTTTTCGCTGCAGCACCATGGGCGCAAAATAGCCGGCAATCAGGAACATCACGGGCATGATATAGACATCGGTGGAGAATACGAACAGATCGAAGAAAGCGCTGTGCTCGGTGTCGTTGACATACCACCATTTCAGATCCCAGGTGGTATAGCCCATGGCGATATGAAAAACGACCATGAGCAGAATGATAAAGGCGCGCAGATTATCAAAAAAATACAGGCGCTTGGTTTTTGAATGGCTCATTGGAGTCCCTCCTGAAAATAAATTTTATTCTGTCTTTTACTGACGCAAGAAGCGTGCCAAAGGGGGAATTCTCTGTTTTGGCCGCCAAATGGTCTCTGGGGCAGGGAAAGTGCAGAGGCAGTGGGGAATTTTTACCGGAATCGGGGAATTATTCCCCGGTAAAAACGGTGCCAGCCCTTGGGGCAGTAAGCCTCTTTGGATAATTTATCACGTGGGAGGCAGGAAATCAATGGGGAAACGTTAAATAGTAGAAAAAGGAATCTATTTCATGGGGGAGCATACAATGTTGACAGCAGAAAACCAACGCCTGTTGGAGGCCATTCAAAAAGGAATATGTATCCTGGATGCGCAGGGCCTTGTGCTGGCGGCAAATACGGCCTTCCTGCGGATTGCCCGATGCAATGCGGCCCATTTGCTGGGGCATTCTCTGGGAGAGTTTATGATCAATCTTTCCGTGACGGAGCTTTATCATAAATTGCCCTTGCGCAATATTGCATTGAATTTTTCCGAGGAAATATCACTGACCGTGGATCTGGCGCCTTTTTCAATTGCAGCCGGATGCATGGGGGCGGTGGCCGTCATCCGTGATGATGGGGAAATGCAGGAGCTGCGTGATGCGCTGGAGTCCGCCAGGGGAACCATTGCCTATCTGGAGCGGGAACTCGCGAAAAAGCAGGAGACCAGCTGGTCGGCCGGGCGCATGCGCAGCCAGTCAAGGGAAGAAGAGCTGTTGAGCCGTCTGAAGCCTAGACTTGGTTTTGAACGCTTCATCGGCATGAGTCCCAATGTACTGGAGGCACTGCATATTGCGGCGAAGGCTGCACAGGTTGATTCAACGGTGCTGCTGCTGGGAGAGAGCGGTACGGGCAAGGAACTTGTAGCCGAGGGAATCCATGCGGCTGGCCCGCGGGCCGGTCGCCCCATGATCCGGGTAAACTGTGCGGCAATCCCGGAAAATTTACTGGAAAGCGAGTTCTTTGGGTATGAACAGGGGGCCTTCACCGGTGCGGTGCGGCGCAAGCCGGGGCGCTTTGAGCTGGCGGACAGGGGGACTATCTTTCTTGATGAGATCGGCGAGATGGAGCCGGGGATGCAGAGCAAGCTGCTGCGGGTTCTGCAGGAGCAATCCTTTGAACGCGTGGGCGGCGTTACGACTATCCGCGTGGATGTGCGGGTCATTGCGGCTACGAATCGAAAGCTGGAGCAGCTGGTGCAGCAGAAAAAATTTCGTGAGGATCTCTACTATCGGCTGAACGTGCTGCCGATTGCCTTGCCGCCGCTACGGGAGCGGACGGAGGATATTCCCCTGCTGGTCAATGCTTTTTTGAAGAATTTCAGTACAAAGCTTGGCAAGCGGCTGGCCGGAATCCGTAAAGCGGCGATGGATGCGCTGGTCGGGTACCGCTGGCCGGGAAATGTCAGGGAATTGCAGAATATCATCGAGCGGATCGTGGTGCTGTCAGAGGGCGAATACATTGAAGTGGAGGATATACCGTACGCCATTCGCCATCCGGCTTCGCCCGTCAGCAGTGATCTGCTGCCTGCACTGGATGAACCGAAAGATATATTTCCGCTGGCGGCCTATGAAAAGCAGATCATCCGACTGGCCCTGGAACGGTATGGCAGCTACACCGCTGCCGGGCGGGCACTCGGTATTACCCATAAGACCGTGGCAGCGAAGGCCCAGAAATACGGGATTAGGAAATGATGGAGGGACAGCACCTATGTCAACATATTTTGGAGAATTCTTTGGTACGATGATTATGATCATCTTGGGAAATGGGGTGGTTGCCAATGTATGCCTGCGGCGTACCAAGGCTGAGGGCGGCGGCTGGAGTGTCATTGCCGCCGGCTGGGCTTTTGCTGTGCTCATTGCGATTTTCTGCGCGCTGGCAGCGGGCTCGAAGCAGGCGGATATCAATCCAGCGCTCACGCTCATCAAGCTTTTGATGGGAATCTATGCGCCGATTCCAGCTTTGCTGACCATGCTGAGTCAGCTGGCGGGAGCCTTTGCTGGTGCCTGTATTGTCTGGCTGCATTTCCGGCCGCATTGGCAGGAGACAGATGACGCGGGGCTCATCCTGGCGGTATTTGCGACCGGCCCGGCCATTCGGGACCCGCTGTCCAATGCCTTATCGGAGATCATCGGAACCAGCATGCTGATTATCCCCATCTTTTGCCTGTTGTCACCTACGGTTGCAGGCTTGTCACCAGGGCCGGCAATTCCTTTTTTTGTCAGTGTACTCATCTGGTCTATTGGCCTGAGCCTTGGCGGAACTACGGGGTATGCTCTGAATCCTGCAAGAGACCTGGGGCCAAGGATCGCGCATATGCTGCTGCCGATTCCCGGCAAGGGGGATTCCGATTGGGGCTATGCCTGGGTGCCTGTTGTCGGGCCGTTTTTAGGGGCGGTTTTATCCTTTGTCATTTTGAAATGGATTTGCGTGATATAAAATGGTAAATTATTCCTGCTCTGTCTGGATAAAATGTCACCGCTTTTTAATTTGTTTTTAAGCTGATTCCAATATGCGTTTAAGCTGACGGGGGTATAGTAAAGACAATCTAAAGAAAGGGTGTGTTTCAGATGAGAGGGATATGTAAAAGTTTAGGTATGTTGGCATTAGGAGCTATGGTATTCAGTGGTACAGCATTGGGAGGCGTGAGTGTGAGTGAGGCCGCTTCGCAGCAGCCGCCGCAGATGGAGCAGCAGAATGGCCAGCAGCCACCTGCACAGCACAATGACAAGCAGCACAAGAAAGACCACAAGAACAAGGCGGGAAATGTGCAGAAGGATAAGCAGCGTCCGCCGATGAACCAGCAGGGCCGCGAGGATCAGAACCAGCAGGGCCGTCAGGACCAGCAGGGTCATATGGATCAGAATAAAAAACCGGAGCAGAAGCCGGATC